>NZ_JBSFCI010000002.1:304564-335808 GCF_053593375.1 Streptomyces sp. NPDC002309
GAAGCGGAACCGGTCGCCACGGCCGAGGCCGAGCCCGCGACGGCGACCACCCCGGAAGCCGAGGCGCCGGAGGCGGAGGCAGCCGTCGCGCCGACCACCGCGACGGACCCGGAGCCCGCGCCGCAGGCCGACGCACCGGCTGCGGAAGCGGAACCGGCCGCCAAGGCCGACAGCGAGCCCCGGCCGGAGGCCGGCACCGCCGTACCCCCCACCCTCCGCACCGCCTACACCGCCGCCGCCACCACCCTCACCACCCACAACCTCACCACCACCGGCCCCACCAAGATCTACCTCGTCCTCGACCGCTCCGCCTCCATGCGCCCGTACTACAAGGACGGCTCGGCCCAGGCCCTCGCGGAGCAGACCCTCGCGCTCGCCGCCCACCTCGACCCCGAGGCCACCGTCCACGTCACCTTCTTCTCGACCGAACTGGACGGCACCGGCGAGCTCACCCTCTCCGACCACGAGAACAAGATCGACGAGCTGCACGCCGGTCTCGGCCGCATGGGCCGTACCAGCTACCACGTCGCCGTCGAGGACGTCCTCACGCACCACGACAAGGCGGCGGCCCCCGACTCCCCGGCCCTGGTGATCTTCCAGACGGACGGCGCCCCCGACGCCAAGACCCCGGCCACGCAGTCCCTGGCGGACGCCGAGAAGACCCACCCCCATGTGCACTTCGCCTTCGTCGCCTTCGGTGAGCACGACAACAAGGCATTCGACTACCTGCGGAAACTGAAGACCGGCAACACGTCCTTCTTCCACGCCGGCCCCACCCCGAAGGAACTCACGGACTCCGAGTTCTACGAGGGCGTCCTCGCGGACTGGCGCCCGTAGACGAACACCACGCGCACCGCACACGCGCGAAAACGAGCACCACCCCGGGCCGCCCGCCTCCCACCCCGTAAAACGGGAAGCGGGCGGCCCACCCGTGTCGGCTACGATTTCAAGGTTCGTAAAGAAAAGACGACCTGGGAGCAGCCGCGATGGCTCGACACCTCATCACCAGCGCCCTTCCGTACATCAACGGGATCAAGCACCTGGGCAACATGGTGGGGTCCATGCTCCCGGCGGACGTCTACTCCCGCTACCTCCGTCAGCGCGGCCACGACGTCCTCTACATCTGCGCCACCGACGAGCACGGCACCCCCGCCGAGCTCGCCGCCAAGGAGCAGGGCCTGCCGGTCGACGAGTTCTGCGCCCAGGCGCACGACGCCCAGAAGGCGGTCTACGACGGCTTCGCCCTCGCCTTCGACTACTTCGGCCGCAGCTCCTCCCCGCAGAACGTCGAGATCACCCAGCACTTCGCGCGCAAGCTGAACGAGAACGGCTTCATCGAGGAGCGCGCGATCCGCCAGGTCTACAGCCCCACCGACGGCCGCTTCCTCCCGGACCGCTACGTGGAGGGCACCTGCCCCCACTGCGGTTACGACAAGGCCCGCGGCGACCAGTGCGAGAACTGCACCCGGGTCCTGGACCCGACGGACCTGATCGACCCCCGTTCGGCGATCTCCGGCTCCACGGACCTGGAGGTCCGCGAGACCAAGCACCTCTTCCTCCTCCAGTCCAAGCTCCAGCACGAGGTCGAGGCATGGGTCTCCCGCCACGAGGACGACTGGCCGCAGCTCGCCTCCTCCATCGCCCGCAAGTGGCTGAACGAGGGTCTGCACGACCGCGCCATCACGCGTGACCTGGACTGGGGCGTCCCGGTCCCCGCCGACACCTGGCCGCACCTCGCGGCCGAGGGCAAGGTCTTCTACGTCTGGTTCGACGCCCCGATCGAGTACATCGGCGCGACGAAGGAGTGGTCCGACAAGGACCCGGAGAACCGCGACTGGAAGTCCTGGTGGTACGAGGCGGACGACACCGTCCGCTACACCGAGTTCATGGCCAAGGACAACGTCCCGTTCCACACGGTGATGTTCCCGGCCACCGAGCTCGGCGTGCGCGAGCCGTGGAAGAAGGTCGACTACGTGAAGGCCTTCAACTGGCTCACGTACTACGGCGGAAAGTTCTCCACGAGCCAGAAGCGCGGCGTCTTCACCGACCACGCGCTGGAGATCCTCCCGGCGGACTACTGGCGCTACTTCCTGATCGCCAACGCCCCCGAGTCCGACGACTCCTCGTTCACCTGGGAGCACTTCACCACGACGGTGAACAAGGACCTCGCCGACACCCTCGGCAACTTCGTCAACCGCGTCCTGTCCTTCTCCAAGAAGCGCTTCGGCGAGGAGGTCCCGGCCGGAGGCGAGGCCGGTCCGGCGGAGGCCGCTCTGGGCGAGGAGATCGCCCGGCTGCTCGCCGAGTACGAGCAGCAGATGGAGGCCCTCCAGTTCCGCAAGGCCGCCGCCGCGCTGCGCGCCCTGTGGTCGGCCGGGAACTCCTACCTGGAGGAGAAGGCCCCCTGGCTGGAGATCAAGACGGACAAGGACGGTGCCGCGCTCACCCTGCGCACCGCGATGAACCTCATCCACCTCTACTCGGTGGTCTCCGAGCCCTTCATCCCGTCCAGCTCGGCGGCGATGCGCCAGGCCTTCTCGCTCACCGGCGACGACGCCAACTGGGTCTCGGCGGACGAGGCGAAGTCGCTGACCTTCGTCCCCGTCGGCACCCCCTTCACGGTCCCGCCGGTCCTCTTCGCCAAGCTCACGGACGAGGACCTCGCCGCGTACAAGGAGCGCTTCGGCGGGGAAACAGCCGCGTAACAGCCCTTCTCGGACCCCTCACCCAGCCTGTATACCTGGCCAAGATCACGTGACCGGCCAGGTCACGCGGCACACGGGTGGGGGGTCCATTCATGGCACTGTTCGGCAACGCGCACAGCATCGACCCGGGTACGGCCGCGCAGGACTACGCGCGCCTGCTGGGCCAGGGGGAGCAGGTGCACGCCGCGTACCTGCTGATCCGCGACACCATGCTGTTCACCGACCGTCGCCTCATCATGGTCGACAAGCAGGGCATCACCGGCAAGAAGGTGGAGTACCACTCCATCCCGTACCGCAGCATCACGCACTTCGCCGTCGAGACGGCCGGCACCTTCGACCTCGACGCGGAACTGAAGATCTGGCTCTCCGGCTCCCCTGCGCCGATCCAGAAGACCTTCACCAAGGGCGTCGACATCTACGAGGTCCAGGCGATCCTCACCCAGTTCGTGGCGAAGTAGCGGTCACTCCGCACAACCTACCGCGGCTGTCACAAGTCCCCTTTCCCAACAGCAGGTTACGCACGTGCGAATCCGAAGGTGACGCGGGGAGAACGCGTCGCGGGGAAGGGGACACACATGGGCAGATGGGGGGCGGCCGCGGTGGTGGCCGCCGGTCTGATCGCGGGAACGCTGGTGCCGGCCACGCCCGCGGCGGCCATCCACGGGGCGGTGCCGGGGGACTTCGACGGCGACGGGTACCGCGACGCGGTGCTGCCGATACCGAGCGCGAAGGTCGGGAACAACGTGCGCGGGGGTGCCGTCGTCATCCTGTACGGCTCCGCGAACGGAGTGTCGGCCAAGAGCCGCCGTCAGGTCCTCACCGAGGACTCGGCGGGCGTTCCGGCACAGGTCGCCGAGTCGTCCGGCTTCGGCCAGGCCACCGCCACGGCCGACCTGAACCGCGACGGATTCGCCGACCTGGTCATCGGCGCACCCAGGGGCGGCTCGTTCACGGGGACCGTCACCGTCATGTGGGGCAGCAGGACCGGCCTGCGCAAGGGCACCCTGCTGCCCAAGCCGACGCCCTACAACAGCCTCTACGGCGAGGACGTGGCGGCTGTCAGCGCCGGACCGGGCGACAGGGCCCAGGTCATGGTCGGCGGGGAGCACGGCACCGTCGTCTTCAAGGGCCCTTTCAGCAGTTCCGGCACCTACGGCTCGGTCTCGCAGGGCCCGCGCGAACAAAGCCCCCTGACCGGCTCGGTGGCGCTCGGTGACTTCAACCGCGACGGGGTGCCCGATCAGGTCGACTTCGGCGGGCGTCAGCGTGCCCTGACCGGCAGCCCGGTCCGGCTGAACCAGACCGGCGCCACCGCCGGTGCGGTGCTGGGGAAGGGCAACGGGTTCATCGCCGCCACCGGTGACGTCAACGGCGACGGGTACAGCGACCTGGTGGTCGGCGACCCGCTGACACCCTGGACCTCGGGTGTCGACGGCGAACTGGGCGGCGGAGTGCTCGTCTGGCGCGGTTCGGCGAGCGGCATCGCCACCGACGCGGCGCCCGAGGTGATCAGCCAGGAAACGGCAGGGGTGCCCGGCACGAGCGAGAAGGGCGACATGTTCGGCGCCGGCCTCGCGGTGGCCGACCTCGACCGCGACGGCGCGGCCGAGATCATCGTCGGAGCGCCGCACGAGGCCGTGGGCGAGGTCCTCCGCACCGGCACGGTCACCGTGATCCCGGGCCGCCGGACCGGCCCGCTCGGTGCGGGCGGGTACTCGTTCCACCAGGACACCCCTGGTGTCCCCAGCGTCAACGAGACCACGGACTGCTTCGGCACCACGGTGTCCGCCGGGGATGTGAACGGGGACCGCAGGCCGGAGCTGCTCGTCGGCGCGGCCTGCGAGAACCGCTACAACGGCGCGGTCTTCATGCTGCCCGGCGGCGCGTCCCGCCCGACCGGCACCGGCAGCCGCGCCTTCACCCTGGACTCGCTCGGCATGTCCCAGTCCACCGAGGGCTGGCTGGGCGGCTTCGGGATCTTCTGGATCACCTGAGCCTGCGCGGGAGCGGGCACACGCAGGGGGCCGGCGTCGAGAACGCCGGCCCCCTTGTCGCGGTCCCTACTTCGGCTGCGGCCTCCGCACCGTCAGGTGCAGCTCCTTCAGCCGGGCCTCCTCCAGCTCCGTCGGCGCGCCCATCATCAGGTCCTGGGCGTTGCCGTTGAGCGGGAAGGCGATCGTCTCGCGGATGTTGGGCTCGTCGGCCAGCAGCATGACGATGCGGTCGACGCCGGGCGCGATACCGCCGTGCGGCGGGGCGCCGAAGCGGAACGCGCGCAGCATGCCGGCGAACTTGTCCTCGACGGTCTCCCGGTCGTACCCGGCGATCTCGAAGGCCTTGAGCATGATCTCCGGCTCGTGGTTCCGGATCGCGCCGGAGGACAGCTCGACGCCGTTGCAGACGATGTCGTACTGCCAGCCCAGGATGTCCAGCGGGTCCTGGGTCTGCAGGGCCTCGAGGCCGCCCTGCGGCATGGAGAACGGGTTGTGCGAGAAGTCGATCGCGCCGGTCTCCTCGTCCTTCTCGTACATCGGGAAGTCGACGATCCAGCAGAAGCGGAAGACGCCCTCCTCGAAGTGGCCGGCCCGCTTGGCGGCCTCGACGCGCACCGCGCCCATGATCTTCGAAACCTCGTCGAACTCACCCGCGCCGAAGAACACGGCGTGACCGGCGGCCAGCGAGAGCCGCTTGGTCAGCTCGGCGACGTCGTCCTCGGTGAGGAACTTCGCGATGGGGCCGGACAGTGTGCCGTCCTCGGCGACGCGCACCCACGCGAGGCCCTTGGCGCCCAGTGTGACGGCGTAGTCGCCGAGCTGGTCGAAGAACTTCCGGGGCTGCGAGGCGACGTCCGGCACGGGCAGCGCGCGGACGTGCTTGCCGGCGAACGCCTTGAACCCGGAGCCCTCGAAGATGTCGGTGATGTCCACCAGCTCCAGCTGGGCGCGCAGGTCCGGCTTGTCGGAGCCGTACTTCAGCATCGCCTCGCGGAACGGGATCCGCGGGAACGGCGACGTGACGTGCCGGCCGCCGCCGAACTCCTCGAACAGCTCGGTCATCAGCTTCTCGACCGGCTGGAAGACGTCCTCCTGCTCGACGAAGGACATCTCGATGTCGAGCTGGTAGAACTCGCCCGGCGAGCGGTCCGCACGCGCGTCCTCGTCACGGAAGCACGGCGCGATCTGGAAGTAGCGGTCGAAGCCGGAGATCATCAGCAGCTGCTTGAACTGCTGCGGAGCCTGGGGGAGGGCGTAGAACCTGCCCGGGTTCAGACGGGAGGGGACGACGAAGTCGCGGGCGCCCTCGGGGGAGGTCGCGGACAGGATCGGCGTCGCCATCTCGTTGAAGCCCAGCGTTGTCATCTTGTGCCGGATCGCCGAGATCACCGACGTGCGCAGCAGGATGTTGCGGTGCATACGCTCACGGCGCAGGTCGAGGAAGCGGTACTCCAGGCGCCGCTCCTCGTTGACCCCGTCCTCGGTGTTGATCGTGAAGGGGAGCGGGGCCGCCGTGCCCAGCACCTCGACGTCACCGACCTCGATCTCGATCTCGCCGGTGGGCAGCTCGGGGTTGATGTTCTCGGCGCCGCGGGAGACGACCTGGCCGTCGACCCGGACGACGGTCTCCTTGGAGAGCTTGTCCAGGGCCTCGTAGGCGGCCGTGTTCGGCCGGGCGACCAGCTGCGTGATGCCGTAGTGATCGCGCAGATCGATGAAGAGGATGCCGCCCAGGTCGCGCCGATTGTGCAGCCAGCCACTCAGCCGGACGTCGGTGCCGACGTCAGAGGCGCGGAGCTCGCCGCAGGTGTGGGACCTGTACCGATGCATCGTCGTTCATCCAGCCTTCGCAGATCGGGGGTGTTTCACGTGAAACACCCCCAGGGTACCGGCCGTCCGGCGAGGCATCTCCACGATTACGGGGCGGCACATCGGTGGCACCGTCCGATCACCTCTCCCTAGAGTGGGGCAATGCGCACTGGTGAGCCCCTGCCCGCCGTGGGGCAGGTTCTCGCCGCCCTCGCGACCGGCCTCTGGCAATGGGACACGGCCACGAAGCTGGTCACCGTGGATGCCGAGGCCGCTCGGCTGCTCGGGCTGCCCGCCGAGCCGACGACCCTCACCGAGGCACGGACCAGGGCCCGGCTGCACCCCGTGGACTGGAACGAGATCATCAGCGTCGTCGGCCTCGCCGTCGCCGAGGACACCCTCGCCGAGGTCCGGGTCCGGATCATGGACGAGCGGGGCCGGATCATCCGTACCGTCCGCAGCCGGTCCAAGCCGAGCTACGACCGCGAGCGCCGCGCCTTCCAGCTGATCGGCACCCTCCAGGAGGTCACCGACCCCTCACCGGGCACCCCCGCCGGGCGGCGCGCGGTCACCGGCGACTGGCGGCGCTCCCGTGAGGCGTTCCTGCTCGACGCGGGCCGGGCGCTGGCCGAGGCGCGCTCCACCGCCGAGGTGCTGCGGGTGGCGGCCGGGCTGTCGATGCCGGGCTTCTCCCCGGACGGCCTCGCGGTCTTCGGTGTGGAGGGCGACCGGCTGACGATCATCGGACACCACGGGCACCAGCCCGGCGACGAGGACCCGTTCTCGCACATGGCCCTGGCGACGGACTACCCGGCGGCGGAGGTCGTACGCACCGGCCGTGCCGTCTATCTGTCCTCACCCGAGCGGTACAAGGCGCGCTTCCCCCTCACCTGGCATCTCGCCGAGCAGTTCGGCCGCCACTCCTGGGCCTTCCTGCCGCTGACCGTCTCCGGGCGGACGATGGGCGCGTGGATGGCGGCCTTCGCCTATCCGGTCACCTTCACCCCGGACGAGCGGTCCGTGCTGACCACGGTGGCGCGGATGCTCGCGCAGGCCCTTACCCGGGCCGGCACCGCCGAGTCCGAGCGTGAACTGACCGACGGACTCCAGCGCTCCATGCTGCCCACGCTGGGCCCGGAGATCCCCGGGATGGACGTCGCCGCCCGCTACATACCCACCGGAGGCGGCCTCCAGGTCGGCGGCGACTGGTACGACATGATCCCGCTGCCCGGGGGCACGAAGTCCGCGGGCGGGCGGATCGCCCTCGTCATAGGCGACGTCCAGGGCCATGACGTACGGGCCGCGGGCCTGATGGGACAGCTGCGGACAGCCCTGCGGGCATACGCGTCCGAGGGCCACCGCCCCGACGCGGTGCTGTCCCGCGCCTCCCGCTTTCTGCACGGCATCGCCACCACCGACGAGGACCCCGCCGACCTGCGTTTCGCGACCTGCCTCTACGTCGAGGTCGACCCGGAGACGGGGGTGCTGGACATCGCCCGCGCCGGGCATCCGGACCCGGCGATCCGGATGACGGACGGCACGGTCCTGAAGAGCCCGACGGCCGGCGGGCTGCCCCTGGGCATCGACCCGGACGCCGACTACCCCACCACCCGGCTGGTTCTCGAACCCGGCGAGACCATGCTGATCTGCACCGACGGCCTGATCGAGACCGGCGGGCACGACCTGGAGACCGGGTGGGCGCGGATCCGCGCCATCCTGGAGGAGCACAAGGGAGACCTGGAGGAACTCGCCGACTCCCTGGTGCAGGCCGTGCACGGGCCGTCCTCCCACCACACCACCGGCCCGCTGGCCGACCGCCGCGAGGACGACATCGCCGTCCTGCTGCTGCGCCGGGACGCCGAGGGCCGCGGCGACACGCTGAGCGCGCCCGCGCGTCGCCGCCGCACCATGCTGACGGTCGCCCAGGCGGAGCCCGAGCGGGTCGCCGTGGCCCGCCAGCAGTTGCGGGAACTGCTGCACGACTGGCCCTCCACCGACCAGGTCGACTCGGCGGTGCTGCTGCTTTCCGAGATGCTCACCAACGTCCTCGTCCACACCGACACCGACGCGCTGCTGGTGGCCGAGGTCGCCGGGGCGCCGGGCGCGCGGCGGATACGGGTGGAGGTCACCGACGCCAGTGACGACCTGCCGCACAAGCGCCGGCCGGGCGAGCTGGCGTCCTCCGGCCGTGGCCTGATGCTGATCGAACTCCTCGCGGACTCCTGGGGGGTCGACCCACGGGGCGAGGGCAAGAGCACCTGGTTCGAACTCCACGAGCCCGACGACACCGAAGCCTTCTGAACCGAACCGAACCGAACCGAACCGGTACCGGTACCGCTAGGGCCCCGCGGGCTTCGGCGGTGCCGCGCGCCGGTCCCGCACCTCGTGGAGGACCCCGAAGGCCGCGGCGGTCAGCGGCACCGACAGCAGGATGCCGAGGATTCCGGCGACCGACGCGCCCGCGGTGATCGCGAGCATCACCGACGCCGGATGCATGTGCACCGTCCGGCTCTGGACCAGCGGCTGGAGGACATGGCCCTCCAGCACCTGCACGGCGAGCACCACCCCGAGCACCCACAGCGCGATCACGAACCCCCGGTCGGCGAGCGCCACCAGCACGGCCACCGCGCCGGAGAGGAAGGCGCCGAGATAGGGGATGTACGCCGCGACGAAGACGAGCGCACCCAGCCCGACGGCACCGGGCACGCGCAGGATCAGCAGGCCGACCGTGATGCACACGGCGTCGATCAGGGCGATGAACGTGGTGCCCCGCATGAACCCCTCGACGGCCCGGAAGGCGCGTCGGGCCATGGCCTCGACGGTGTCGGCGGCGCCGTACGGCGCGAGCGCGCGCAGCCCGCCCGCGGCCCGGTCCGAGTCCCTCAGGAAGAAGAAGACGAGCAGCAGCGACAGCACGGCCAGGGCGATGGTCTCGCCGACCACGCTGATGCCGCTGATCACGCCGGAGGCGGCCGTCCCGCCGAACTTGCTCAGCAGTTCGCGGGAGCCGGCGGCGAGGTCGTCCAGCGAGGTGCCCGCCGCCCCGAAGTACCGCGCGATGTCCTCGGCCGCCCGCCGCAGCGATTCGAGGATCTGGTCGCCGGACTCGATGAGCGCGGCGACCACGATGTAGACCGCCCCGCCCACCACCGCCACGACGGCGACGCAGGTCAGCGCGGCGGCGACGGACCGGTTGACACCGAGACCCACGAGCCGCCGGTGCAGGGGCCCCAGCAGGGCCGTGCCGAGCAGCGCGAGCAGCACCGGCACGACGGCCGTGCGCAGCGCGCCGCAGAGCACGATGCCGACCCACCCGACGCCGGCGGCCAGCAGCACGACGGCGCACCAGGCGGCGAACCGCCGTACGGGAACGGGGAGCAGATGCACGTCTCCCACCCGATCACGCGACGGCCGGGCTGTCCTGTGCGGACGGCCCGGCCGGGTGACAGTGCGTCAGGGCGTCAGCGACGCGGGCCCTTCTGCGTCATGCCGTGCACCGCCGGGATCGTGCCCAGACGGCCCTTCTGGAAGTCCTCGAAGGCCTGCATCAGCTCGTCCTTGGTGTTCATCACGAACGGTCCGTAGTGGGCCATGGGCTCCCGTATCGGACGGCCGCCGAGGAGGACGACCTCCAGGTCGGGGGTGTGCGAGTCCTGCTTCTCGTCCGCGCGGACGGTCAGCGCGGAGCCCTCGCCGAAGACGGCGGTCTGCCCGAGGTGGATCGGACGCCGCTCGGCACCCACGGTGCCCCGGCCGGCCATCACGTAGGCGAGGCCGTTGAATTCCTCGCGCCACGGCAGAGTGACCTCCGCGCCCGGCGCCAGCGTCGCGTGAATCATCGTGATGGGCGTGTGGGTGATGCCGGGACCGGCGTGACCGTCCAGCTCACCGGCGATGACGCGGAGCAGCGCGCCGCCGTCGGGGGAGGTGAGCAGCTGCACGTTGCCGCCGCGGATGTCCTGGTAGCGCGGGGCCATCATCTTGTCCTTGGCCGGCAGGTTCACCCACAGCTGCAGGCCGTGGAAGAGACCGCCGGACATGACCAGCGACTCCGGCGGCGCCTCGATGTGCAGCAGGCCCGAGCCCGCCGTCATCCACTGGGTGTCGCCGTCGGTGATGGTGCCGCCACCGCCCTGCGAGTCCTGGTGGTCGAAGATCCCGTCGATGATGTAGGTGACGGTCTCGAACCCGCGGTGCGGGTGCCAGGGCGTGCCCTTCGGCTCTCCCGGCGCGTAATCCACCTCGCCCATCTGGTCCATCATGATGAACGGGTCGAGGTGGCGGTAGTTGATCCCCGCGAACGCCCGGCGCACCGGGAAACCCTCGCCCTCGAAGCCGGTGGGCGCGGTCGTGACGGTGATCACGGGACGCGTGACGGCATCCGCCGACGCGGTCACACGGGGCAGCGTCAGCGTGTTCTCGACGGTCACTGCGGGCATGTCGGTACCTCCTTGGGCGACGTGTGTTCCACTTTAGTTGAGCGTTGAACTTTCTGCCACCCCCAACGTCGACGACCCGGGGGGCATTCCCTCCGGGCCGTCGTCGTCGCGCGGGTGCGCCGGATCCCCGGATCGCTTCCCTCAGTTGCTGAAGTACAGGTACTTCCACGATCCGTAGGTCGTGGAGTTCACCGAGTCGCCGGACGAGCCGTTGACGTAGACCGAGCGCATCCGGGCACGGATACCGGCCTCACCGGGCGCCCCCAAGGTCACGGCCGACTTGCCGGCCGTACCGAGCGGAAAGTACTCCGAGTCCGCTGAGTACCACGTTCCCTGGAAATAAACCTGGAGGTCGAAACGCTGCATACGGCCCGGGTAGTAGGTCATCGTCGTCGTGAGCAGCGGGTCCGTGTTCTTGCGGAACCAGTAGTAGGACGTCGAGCCGATCTTGGCCGTCTTGTAGTGCCTGGAGACGGCGGTGGACACCTTGACCCGGGCGAACGCGGTGGACTTCACGGTCTTCGGGTTGTAGCGGGCGTCACCCCGGAAGACCGCGGTGACATTGGTGTCGCGGGTCATGTCGACCCAGGCCGCGATGTTGCCCTTGGAGTCAACCTTGCCGATCTTGATCCGCTTGTTGGGCTT
Organism: Streptomyces sp. NPDC002309; assembly: GCF_053593375.1. Lineage (NCBI taxonomy): Bacteria > Bacillati > Actinomycetota > Actinomycetes > Kitasatosporales > Streptomycetaceae > Streptomyces > Streptomyces sp. NPDC002309. The sequence goes on from NZ_JBSFCI010000002.1 coordinate 316,157, forward strand.
GTCGCCGCCGAACGGGTCGGCCCAGATCTCCACCGAGCGGTTCTTGTGCGTCGTGCCGAGGTGCGCCACGAACCGGACGTCGGTGCCGTGGTTGTAGAGCTTGCCGTTGTTGTTCAGGCTCAGCGAGGTCGAGGAGCGGGAGACCGTGACACTGTCCGAGGCGGTGGCACCCGTGTGCCCGGCGTCACCGGCGTAGGACACCTTGTAGGTGACCTTGCCGCCGGCCGGCGGGGTGTCGGAGAAGGAGTACGTGCCGTCCTTCGACGTGACGGTCACGGACGGCAGCACCTTGCCGTTCGGGCTCTCCATGTCGGTGCGGGTGACCGACAGCTTGACGCTGCCGGGCAACGCCACGGTCGCCGAGATCTTGCCCTTGACCGTGAGCTTCTTGTCCCGCGGTGCGGTGCTGGGGGCACTGACCGTGAGGGTCGGGACGTTCAGCGTCGGCTGGGTCAGGGGCTTGACCGCGTAGCCGCCGCCGCTCCGGACGAGGGCGAAGATCCGGGAGGAGTCCGGGGCCCAGGCGATGTCCGCCGCGGGCTGGGTGCCCGTGCCGTACGTGCGGACCGGCCGCGTGGCGTTCGGCCGGTAGACGGCCACCTTGGTGCCCGAGATCTGCGCCACGAGGCCGCTGCGGGCCACGTCGGCCCCGTGCCCGGCCGGGTAGGCGCCGGCCTTGCTGAACACGCCGTCCGCGTAGGCGACCCGGTCGGTGCCGTCGACGAGCACCTTGTCGTCGCCGGTGACGAGGTCGATGTCCCCGATGCCGCCGGTGAGGGTGTAGTCGGCGTCGTGCCAGGCGGTCACTTGGGGCGTGCCGCCCGACACGTCCAGCACACCCAGCGAATCGGTGGACGACCCGGTCTCGGAGACGGCAAGCAGCCCGGGGCGGAGCGGGTCGGTGTCCAGCAGGCCCGGGTTCCACAGCCCGGACCCGGTTCCCTCGGTCGGGATCTGACCCAGCGCCACCGGGTCGATGCCGCTCGCCGGGTCCACCGCCGGGTCGACCGAGCCGAGGTTGCCGTCCCACTGGTCGCCATAGGTGAACCAGACCTTGCCGGCGGAGAAGGCCAGGTGGCGCGGGCCGGTGTCGGTGGCGACGGAGTAGCGGGCCAGGACGTCGAGCGTGACCGCGTCCAGCGCGACCACCTCGTGACTGCTCGGCACGGCCACGTAGAGGACAGTGCCGTCGTCGGACAGCACAAGGTCGCTGACATCACCGAAGCCACTGGTCACGTCGACGAGGGCGCCGCTGTAGTCGGTGGCCAGGATGCGCCCGTCGGCCGCGTCGGCGACGAAGACGCGCCGGCCGGCATGGTCCGCGACGAGGCCGCCGGGATTGGCGACGACGGCCGGCGCCGCCGACGCCGTACCCGCCGACGCGACGCTCAGTGCCGCCGAGCTGAAGAGGACCGCGAGCGCCGTCGCGGCCGAAGTGCTGCGCATACGCACAGTGCTGAACCCCCACAAGGAATCCCGGCCGAACCGGGAGGTGAAAGCGCCGCGCGACACCCGGGGGATCGCGGAACGACGCGATCACTCATGGGGCGCGGCAGCCGGAGGCAGCATATGACATGGGAGCGACAATCGAACGTCTGTTTTTCGACGCGCGACCCTCGTCGGACTCAGCCGTACATCCGCCGCATGGCGAAGTCGACCATCTCCTCCACGGCCTTCGCGTCGAACACCATCCGGTGCTCCCCCTCCATGTCGACGACGAAGCCGTATCCGGTCGGCAGCAGGTCGATCACCTCGGCGCCGGTGATCACGAAGTACTTGGACTCCTTGCCCGCGTACCGCCGCAGCTCCTTGAGCGAGGTGAACATCGGGATCACCGGCTGCTGGGTGTTGTGCAGGGCGAGGAAGCCGGGGTTGTCGCCGCGCGGGCAGTAGACCTTGGACGTCGCGAAGACCTGCTGGAAGTCCTCCGCGGCCAGCTGTCCGGTGGTGAAGGCGCGCACCGCGTCCGCCAGCGAGGGCGGCGACGGCTCGGGGTACAGCGGCGGCTGCTGCCCATAGCCCCCGGCACCGGGCATCTGCTGCTGCGGCTGGGCGTACTGCTGCCCCGCACCCGCGCTCTGGTCGTAGCCGTACATGCCCGCAAGAGTACTGACCGGGCGCGAGGGCTGGGTCACAGATCCCCGGATCGGGGTTGCTTCTTATTACCGACGGGTAGCATCATCGTTGACTACTAGTTGGTAAGTGAACTTGGGCGCGAGGAGCCAGTGCCTCGCCGATCTCTCTCAACGGAGCCAGTCGCCATGGGGCACTACAAGTCGAATCTCCGCGACATCGAGTTCAACCTCTTCGAAGTACTGGGGCGCGACAAGGTGTACGGCACCGGCCCGTTCGAGGAGATGGACGTCGAGACCGCCAAGAGCGTCCTGGAGGAGCTCACCCGCCTCTCGGAGAACGAGCTGGCCGAGTCCTTCGCCGACGCCGACCGCAACCCTCCCGTCTTCGACCCGGAGACCAACACCGCGCCCGTCCCGGCGTCCTTCAGGAAGAGCTACCAGGCCTTCATGGACTCCGAGTACTGGCGGCTCGGCCTGCCCGAGGAGATCGGCGGCACCACCTCGCCCCGCTCCCTTATCTGGGCCTACGCCGAGCTGATCCTGGGCGCCAACCCGGCCGTGTGGATGTACTCCTCCGGCCCCGCCTTCGCCGGCATCCTCTTCGACGAGGGCAACGAGGTCCAGAAGCACATCGCCGCGGTCGCCGTCGAGAAGCAGTGGGGCTCCACCATGGTCCTCACCGAGCCCGACGCGGGCTCCGACGTGGGCGCCGGCCGCACCAAGGCGGTCCAGCAGGAGGACGGCTCCTGGCACATCGAGGGTGTGAAGCGCTTCATCACGTCCGGTGAGCACGACATGTCGGAGAACATCCTCCACTACGTCCTCGCCCGCCCCGAGGGCGCCGGCCCCGGCACCAAGGGCCTCTCCCTCTTCCTCGTCCCGAAGTACCTCTTCGACTTCGAGACCGGCGAGCTCGGCGAGCGCAACGGCGTCTACGCCACCAACGTCGAGCACAAGATGGGCCTGAAGGCCTCCAACACGTGCGAGATGACCTTCGGCGACAAGCACCCCGCCAAGGGCTGGCTCATCGGCGACAAGCACGACGGCATCCGCCAGATGTTCCGGATCATCGAGTTCGCGCGGATGATGGTCGGCACGAAGGCGATCTCCACGCTCTCCACCGGCTACCTCAACGCGCTGGAGTACGCCAAGGAGCGCGTCCAGGGTCCCGACCTGGCGAACTTCATGGACAAGACCGCGCCCAAGGTCACCGTCACCCACCACCCCGACGTGCGCCGCTCGCTCATGACGCAGAAGGCGTACGCCGAGGGCATGCGCGCCCTCGTCATGTACACCGCCTCCGTCCAGGACGCCATCCAGGTCAAGGAGGCGACCGGCGAGGACGCCGCCACCGAGCACGCCCTGAACGACCTGCTCCTGCCCATCGTCAAGGGCTACGGCTCCGAGAAGGCCTACGAGCAGCTCGCCCAGTCCCTGCAGACCTTCGGCGGCTCCGGCTTCCTGCAGGAGTACCCGATCGAGCAGTACATCCGGGACGCCAAGATCGACACCCTCTACGAGGGCACCACCGCCATCCAGGGCCAGGACTTCTTCTTCCGGAAGATCGTCCGCAACCAGGGCGCGGCGCTGAACTCCCTCGCCGAGGACATCAAGAAGTTCCTGGCCCTCGGCACCGGCGGAGAGGACCTGGCCGGCGCCCGCGAGCACCTCGCCAAGGCCGCCGTCGAGCTGGAGGCGATCGTCGGTCTGATGCTGACCGACCTCGCGGCCACCGAGCAGGACGTCAAGAACATCTACAAGGTGGGCCTCAACACCACCCGCCTGCTGACGGCCTCCGGTGACGTGATCGTCGGCTACCTGCTGCTGAAGGGCGCCGCGATCGCCGCCGAGAAGCTGGAGTCGGCCTCCGCCAAGGACAAGGCCTTCTACACCGGCAAGATCGCGGCGGCGAAGTTCTTCGCGGCGAACGTGCTGCCGGGCGTCACCCTGGCCCGCAAGATCGCCCAGGGCGTCGAACTGGACCTCATGGAGCTGGACGAAGCGGCCTTCTGACCGCTTCCCCGCCTGGACGAAGCGGCGTTCTGACCGCTTCCCCCGCCCGGCCCCGCGATGTCCGCATCGTCCTTACGAGGGCCCGCTCCCGGTCAGGGGGAGCGGGCCCTCGTACGTCGTTAAGGTGAACCCCATGAGCGAACCCTCCCGCTTCGACCGCGGCCACACCGACGACCTCATGTCCTTCCTCGCGGCGAGTCCCTCGCCGTACCACGCCGTGGCGAACGCCGCCGAGCGGCTGGAGAAGGCGGGCTTCCGGCAGGTCGCGGAGACGGACGCCTGGGACGGGGCGAGCGGCGGCAGGTTCGTGCTGCGCGGTGGCGCGATCGTGGCGTGGTACGTCCCGGAGGGCGCCGCGCCGCACACCCCGTTCCGGATCATCGGCGCACACACCGACTCCCCCAACCTGCGCGTCAAACCGCAGCCCGACAGCGGTGCGCACGGCTGGCGCCAGATCGCCGTCGAGATCTACGGCGGGCCGCTGCTGAACTCCTGGCTGGACCGCGACCTCGGTCTCGCCGGCCGGCTGACGCTGCGCGACGGCACGACCCGGCTGGTGAACGTCGACCGGCCGCTGCTGAGGGTGCCGCAGCTGGCGATCCACCTGGACCGCTCGGTGTCCTCGGAGGGCCTCAAGCTCGACAAGCAGCGGCATCTCCAGCCCGTCTGGGGTCTCGGGGGCGACGTGCGCGACGGCGACCTGATCGCCTTCCTGGAGGCGGAGTCCGGGATCACCCCGGGCGGGACGACCGGCTGGGACCTGATGGTGCACCCGGTCGAACCGCCGGCCTACCTCGGCCGCGACCAGGAACTGATGGCCGCCCCCCGGCTCGACAACCTGCTCTCCGTGCACGCGGGCGTGGCCGCGCTGACCGCCGCCGCGACCGGCGGCGCGGAACTCACCTCCATCCCGGTCCTCGCCGCCTTCGACCACGAGGAGAACGGCTCCCAGTCGGACACGGGCGCCGACGGCCCGCTCCTCGGCGGCGTCCTGGAGCGCTCGGTCTTCGCCCGCGGCGGCTCCTACGAGGACCGGGCACGCGCCTTCGCGGCCACCGTCTGCCTCTCCTCCGACACGGGCCACGCCGTGCACCCCAACTACGCCGAACGCCACGACCCCACCCACCACCCCCGGGTCAACGGCGGGCCCATCCTCAAGGTCAACGTCAACAACCGCTACGCGACGGACGGTTCCGGCCGTGCCGTCTGGGTCGCCGCCTGCGAGAAGGCCGGCGTGCCCTTCCAGTCGTTCGTCTCCAACAACTCCATGCCCTGCGGCACGACCATCGGCCCCATCACGGCCGCCCGGCACGGCATCCGCACGGTCGACATCGGCGTCGCGATCCTGTCGATGCACAGCGCCCGCGAACTCTGCGGCGTGGAGGACCCCTACCTGCTGACGCGGGCGCTGGCCGCCTTCCTGGAGGGCTGAGAAAGCCGCCGCGGCCCATGAGTTGACGGGCGGTGAGGACTGCATCCCGGGGGCGCGGGTACCCGAGGTCCACCAAAAGCTCCGGAACCACCGGACCGGAACAGGGAGGCAACACTCATGGGCCTCGGCGGGTGCATCATCCTCATCGCCGTGGGAGCCATCCTCACGTTCGCCACCGACTGGGACATGCAGGGTGTCAACCTCGATCTGGTCGGCGTCATCCTGATGATCGTCGGGCTGATCGGGGTCACGACGTTCAGCAGCATCGCGCGGCGCCGACGTGTCGTGATGCCGCCCTCGCAACCGGTCGTGCAAGAGGAACGGCACCACCGGCGCGACGGCTACAGCGACGGATACGGCGCCTGACGCCGTCTGACGCCGTGTGACAGGGCGGCGCCTGACACCGTGTGACAGGGCGGCGGCCCGCGAGGTCAGGCGTCCAAGCCGGCCAGGACCAGCGGCAGGCGGTCCGCCCCTCCCCGGGTGAGACGGACCGGAACGCCCCAGTCCTGCTGGTGGACATGGCAGGCGGGGTACTCGTTCGCGGGGTCGTCGTCGCAGGAGGCGGCCATCGCCGAGACGTGCAGGACGCCTTCCGTCACGGTGGGATCGAGTTCCAGGGCGCGGGACAGGTCTGTTCCCGCGCCCTCGCCGTGTACCAGCAGCTCCGGAGGCGTCGAGGAGACCAGCAGGCGGGTCGAGGGGCCGTAGCGGGTGTCGAGCTTCTGCCCCGCGGGCGCCTCGAAGATCACGTCCAACCGCAGGCGGCCCGCCGCCACTTCGGTCGCCGCGCGCTGGGTGCGGTGGGCGACCGCCTCCACGCGGACCGCCTCCTCCGGCAACCGCAGCCGGGTCAGACGGTGCCGCGCCGACTCCACGACGACGATGTCGTGGCCCACCACCACCGCGTCGCTCGGCTCGCGCAGATCCGTGGCCAGGGTGGTGACTTCGCCAGTCGCGGGGTCGAAGCGGCGCAGCGCGTGGTTGTAGGTGTCGCTGACGGCCACCGAGCCGTCGGGCAGGGCCGTGACGCCCAGCGGGTGCTGGAGCAGCGCCTGACCGGCCGGTCCGTCGCGGTGACCGAAGTCGAACAGGCCCGTGCCGACGGCGGTGTGCACGGCGCCGTCGAGATCCACCCAGCGCAGGGCACTCGTCTCCGAGTCCGCCAGCCACAGCCGTTCGGGGGTGGCCGCGAGACCGGACGGCTGGGCGAACCACGCCTCGGGGCCGGGGCCGTCGACCAGCCCCTCGTTGGTGGTGCCCGCCGCGACCGCGACCGCGCCGCCCACCGGGTCGTAGGCCCAGAGCTGGTGCACGCCCGCCATGGCGATCCACACGCGGCCGCCGAAGAGGGCGACGTCCCAGGGCGAGGAGAGGTTCACCTCCCGCGCCGGGCCCGACGCGGCGTCGCCCTGCATCCACTGCTTGCCGGTCCCCGCCAGGGTGGTGACCTCGCCGGAACTGAGATCCAGGCGGCGCAGGGCGTGATTGACGGTGTCGGCCACCACGACCGAGCCGTCGTCGAGGAGGGCGAGGCCCTGCGGCTCGTTGAACGACGCCGCCTCGGCCGGTCCGTCCGAGAACCCGCGGGCACCGGACCCGATCCGCCGGACCACGCTCTCCCCGTCCTCCGCCAGCTCCACCAGCTGGTGCCGGGTCGTGTCACTGACCAGGAAGGTCCCGCCGGGCAGCAGCAGCGCCTTCCCCGGGAAGCGCAGCACCGTGGGTTCCGGTTCGGGCGCCACGTACGGCCCGTCACCCCGCCGCAGGGTGCCCTTCGCGGAGTGCTCCGCCTCCAGCTCGGTCACCAGCCGCTCGATCGCGTGCACATGCCCCTCGCCGGCGTGCTGGGCGACGACGTACCCCTCGGGGTCGATCACCACGAGGGTCGGCCAGGCACGCACCGCGTACTGCTTCCAGGTGCCGAGTTCAGGGTCGTCGAGCACCGGGTGCTCCACCCCGTACCGCTCCACGGCGTCCGCCACGGCAGCGTGATCGGCCTCGTGCACGAACTTCGGCGAGTGCACGCCGACGACCACGAGGGTGTCCCGATGCCGCTCCTCCAGCTCCCTGAGCTCGTCGACGACATGCAGACAGTTGATGCAGCAGAACGTCCAAAAATCGAGAATGACGACGCGTCCCCGCAGGTCGGCGAGGCTGTACTGCTTCCCGCCCGTGTTCAGCCAGCCGCCCTTGCCGATCAGCTCGGGGGCACGGACACGGGCGCGGCGGCGCGGTGCGGGGGTGGACGCGGAGGCGGCATCGTTCATGGTTCAAGGGTGCCACTCGGCTGTGGACGGGGGATCACGCACGACGCCCCGCGGCAGCGCGCCCGTCCGTCTCCGCGAGGGACGACCGATCACGCCGGCCTTCGTTCGTCGCCGTTGTCGAGGCTTCACGCGAGAGAGCGCCGTCCACGCGACTGCGGCGCGGGACCGGACTCGGCCCGTCGGCCTACCGGCGGCGTTTGGGACCGGGCGCGGGGGAACCGGTCATGGCATGAGATTCCTCGTGCGCGAACGGCTCCTCGGTTTCGGTGACGACTACTGGATCGAGGACGACAGAGGCCACAAGGCCTATCTGGTCGACGGCAAGGCGATGCGGGTGCGGGACACCTTCGAGCTGAAGGACACCGAGGGGCGGGTGCTGGCCGACATCCGGCAGAAGATGTTCGCCCTGCGGGACACCATGGTGATCGAACGGGACGGCGAACCGCTGGCCCGCATCAGACGCAAGCGGCTGTCGCTGCTGCGCAACCACTACCGGGTGAGCCTGGTCGACGGCACCGAACTCGACGTCAGCGGCAAGATCCTCGACCGCGAGTTCGCCGTCGAGTACGACGGTGAGCTGCTGGCCGTGATCTCGCGGCGGCTCCTCAGCGTCCGGGACACCTACGGGGTGGACGTCGTCCGGGACGACGCGGACCCGGCGCTGCTGATCGCGGTGACGGTGTGCGTGATCCATCTGGCGGACAAGGAGCGGGAGGGCGACTAGGACGACCGTTCAGCCTCGGGGCCGCTCCAGGCCCAGTACGCGGTCCTTGAGCGCCGGGAACTGCTCGCGGGTCGTGGCGACCTTCCCGGGGTCGAACTCCACGGTGAGGACCTCCTGGCCCGGACCGGCCTGTGCCAGCACCTCACCCCACGGGTCGACCACGATCGAGTGACCGGCCTGCGGAACTCCGGCGTGCCTCCCGGCCGTTCCGCACGCGAGGACGAACGCCTGGTTCTCCACCGCCCGCGCCTGCGCCAGGAGCGTCCAGTGGGAGCGCCGGCGCTCCGGCCACCCGGCCGGGACGACCAGCGTCTCGGCCCCGGCGTCGACGAGCCCGCGGAACAGCTCGGGGAAACGGAGGTCGTAGCAGGTGGCGAGGCCCAGCGTCGTCGCGCCCGGCAGGCGGACGGTCACCAGCTCGTCGCCCGCGCCCATCAGCACGGCCTCCCCCTTGTCGAAGCCGAACCGATGGATCTTGCGGTAGGCGGCGACGAGATCGCCGGAGGGGGAGAAGACCAGCGAGGTGTTGTAGAGCGGACCGTCGGGGTCACGCTCCGGAATCGAACCCGCGTGCAGCCACACGCCTGTGTCGCTCGCGGCCTTGGCCATGGCCTCGTACGTCGGCCCTTCGAGCGGCTCGGCCTCCTGGTCGAACCGCTCGTAGGCGAAGGCCCCCGTCGTCCACAGCTCGGGCAGCACGACCAGGTCGGCGCCGGCCTGTTCTCTTACCAGAGAGAACGCCCGCTGTCGACGTTCCGCGACCGATTCGCCCTCGTCTACGGCGATCTGGATCAGAGAGGCGCGCACACTACCACCGTCCTGGCATTCGAGCCGTCCACACGGGCCTACGATCGTCACACGAAAGCACTGCCGAGGTGCCTCACAGCAGCGTAACTTGGGGGTCCCCTGCTCGAGCGCAGCCGAGAGCCCGGGGGAGTTTCGAGACACCCGCCGAGTGCAGCCACCTCCCACTGGCACCGCCGCCACCACCTGCCCGTGTACCGACCGCCGAGGGGTCCCGTTCCGTGAGTCTGCATCCCACCCTCCAGCCCTACGCCGACGCCTGGACCCACTCCATCGAAGCGATATCCGAGCTGGTGCATCCCCTCGTGGAGGGCGAGTGGAACCGACGGACCCCCTGCCCCGGCTGGTCCGTGCGCGACGTCGTCTCGCACGTGATCGGGCTGGACAACGAAATGCTCGGCGACCCGCGCCCGATCCACACGCTCCCGCGTGACCTCTTCCACGTCACCAACGACCACCAGCGCTACACGGAGATGCAGGTCGACGTCCGCCGCCACCACACGGCGCCCGAGATGACCTCCGAGCTGGAGTACACGATCATCCGCCGCAACCGGCAGCTGCGCAACGAGTCCCGGAACCCCGCCGCCAAGGTGCGCGGCCCGCTCGGCACCGAGCTCACGCTGGAGGAGGCGATGCGGGGTCACGCCTTCGCCGTGTGGGCGCACGAGCAGGACCTGCGCGTCGCCCTCGGCCACCCGGGCAACCTCGACTCCCCCGGCGCCCACATCGCCCGGGACGTCCTGCTGTCCGAGCTCCCGGAGGTCGTCGCCTCCAGGGCGAACGCGCCGCGCAGCTCGGCGGTCGTCTTCGACGTGCACGGTCCCATCGAGTTCCTGCGCACCATCCGCGTCGACATCCAGGGCCGCGGCACCCTGGAGACCGCCCCCGCCCTCGGCCCCGCCGCCACCCTCACCCTCGACTGGGAGACCTACGTCCGGCTGGCCTGCGGCCGCGTGACGCCCGAGGCGGCCGCGGATCGCATCAAGGCGGAGGGCGACCCGGACCTGACCTCGGCGATCCTGCGCAGCTTCACGGTGACGCCGTAGAGGTCACGCCGTAGAGGTCACGCCGTAGGGGTCACGCGCCAGAGGGACAGCGGCAGAGGGACAGCGGCAGAGGCGACGCGGCAGCGCGGTGTCCTCGACACCGCCGAGCGGGGGTCCGGGGGCGACTGCCCCCGGGACGCTCGCCCCGACGCCGCGGGCCTACGCCGGGACGTGCACCGTCTCCACCCGGCTGGCGACCAGCCGTTCCCGCTCCCGCCGCGTCGCCTGCGCTCGCAGCCGCAGCACCTGCGAGAGCCCCAGCGCCTGCAGCACGAACACGGACGAGAAGGCGACGGAGTAGTCGTCCCCGGTCGCGTCCAGCAGCACGCCCACCGCGAACAACGTGGTCATCGAGGCAATGAAGCCGCCCATATTCGTGATGCCGGACGCCGTCCCCTGCCGCTCCGGCGGGTTCGCCGGCCGGGCGAAGTCGAAGCCGATCATCGAGGCGGGCCCGCACGCGCCGAGCACCGCGCACAACGCGATCAGCAGCCACAGGGGCGCGTGGGCGCCCGGCCAGAACACCGCCGCCGCCCACAGCAGCGAGGTCGCCGCCACCGTACCGAGCGCCAGCGGCAGCCGCGCTCCGTGGTGCCGGGCGACGATCTGGCCGTAGACGAGTCCGACGGCCATGTTCGAGAGCACGACCAGGGTGAGCAGTTCACCGGCGGTGGCCCGGGACAGCCCTTGCGCCTCGACCAGGAACGGCAGTCCCCACAGCAGCAGGAAGACCATCGCCGGGAACTGGGTCGTGAAGTGCACCCACAGCCCGAGCCGGGTCCCCGGCTCCCGCCAGGACGCGGCGATCTGCCGCCGCACGTAGGAGGCTCCCCTGTGCGACACCGGTTCCGGCTCGTGCCCCTCGGGGTGGTCCTTCAGGAACAGCAGGAGCAGCGCGAGGACCACCACTCCGGCCAGGGCGCTGCCCGCGAACGCGGCGGTCCAGCCGATGCCGTGCAGCAGCCGGGCGAGGACGAGGGTGGAGACCAGGTTGCCCGCCATGCCCACGAGGCCGGCGAGCTGCGCGATCATCGGGCCGCGCCGGGCCGGGAACCAGCGGCTGCCGAGCCGCAGCACGCTGATGAACGTCATCGCGTCGCCGCAGCCGAGCAGCGCGCGCGAGGCGAGCGCCGTGCCGTAGGTGGGGGAGAGCGCGAAGCCCAGTTGCCCGGCCGTGAACAGGACGGCGCCGAGGCCCAGCACCTTCTTGGTGCCGAGCCGGTCGACCAGCAGGCCGACGGGTATCTGCATACCGGCGTAGACCAGCAGCTGGAGGATCGAGAACGTGGACAGCGCGGAGGCGCCCACATGGAACCGTTCGGCGGCGTCGAGGCCGGCGACCCCCAGCGACGTACGGAAGATGACGGCGACGAAGTAGACCGAGACCCCTGTCGCCCAGGCGGCGGCCGCGCGCCGGCCGCCGGGCGGATCACCGGGCAGGGAGACCGGCGTGGAACTCAACGGACCTCACCCCGCGCGAGGTGCGAGAACCAGCCGATGTGCCGGTGGACCACGTCCACGGCCGCCTCGGCATCCCCGGAGCGCAGCGCGTCGAGGATCTCCTGGTGCTCCGCGAGCGTCTTGGCGATCCGGTCGGGATGGGAGTGCATGACGGCGACGCCCATCCGCAGCTGCCGGTCGCGGAGTTGGTCGTAGAGCCGGGACAGGATCTCGTTGCCGCCGCTGCGGACGATCTCGGCGTGGAAGCTGCGGTCGGTGACGGCGGCCCCGGCCAGGTCCCCGGCGGCGGCCTGCTCCCGCTGCCGCTCCAGCAGTTCCTCCAGGCGCGCGATGAGCCCGGAGGGCGCGGGCACGGCCTTGCGCGCCGCGTGCTCCTCGACCAGCAGGCGGGTCTCGACGACGTCCGCGATCTCCTGTGCGGAGACGGGCAGGACCAGGGCGCCCTTCTTCGGGTACAGCTTGATCAGGCCCTCGGCCTCCAGGCGCAGGAGCGCCTCACGCACGGGGGTGCGCGAGACCCCGACGGCCTCGGCGAGCTCCCCCTCGGTCAGGAGGGTGCCGCCCTCGTAACGGCGGTCCAGGACGCCTTGCTTGACGTGGGTGTAGACACGGTCGGCGGCTGGGGGTTGCCTCACGGCTGCCAGGGTCATGCCGACAGGATAGATACAACACGTACACAAGGCCGGCTCCGTCCATCATGCGGACCCCCATCGCGTCGCCGGCGTCGCCTGCGTCGTCGCGGGAAGCGCTCTCAAGGCTTTACCTGAACGTTTCTCGCCCCGCCGAAATCCCTTGCAACCATTCGTGCTACTTACATGTCATACCCATGCGGCCCGCTGCACTCCCGTTCAACTCGGCCGCACCATAGGGGCATTCGACGTATTCGGGGTATCTCAGTTGATAACCGGCATCAAGGGCATTCGTATCCGCAGAGCCGTCGCCGTCACCGCGACCGTCGGCGCCGTCTTCACCACCGGAGCCCTCACCGCGGCACCCGCGCAGGCCGTGGCCGCGCCCACGATCGTGGCCAAGGGCGGCTACATCATGGACAACGCCAATGGCAGGACCCTGTTCGACAAGTACGCGAACACCAAGCGCGCCACCGGCTCCACCACCAAGATCATGACCGCCAAGGTCGTGCTGTCGCAGCCGAACCTGAACCTGAACGCCACGGTCACGGTCCAGAAGGCGTACAGCGACCACATCGTCTCGAACGGAGCCTCGTCCGCCAACCTGATCATCGGCGACAAGGTCACCGTCCGTCAGCTGCTCTACGGGCTGATGCTGCCGTCCGGCTGCGACGCCGCCTACGCGCTCGCCGACAAGTTCGGCACCGGCTCGACGCGGGCCGCGCGCGTGAAGTCGTTCATCGGCAAGATGAACAGCACGGCGCGCTCGCTCGGCATGACGAACACGAAGTTCGACTCGTTCGACGGCATCAGCAACGGCTCGAACTACTCGACGCCGCGCGACCTGACGAAGCTCGCCAGCAGCGCGATGAAGAGCCCCACCTTCAGCGCGGTCGTGAAGACGAAGACCACGAAGCAGAAGGTCACCACGAAGACCGGCGGCTACCGCTACTACACGTGGACCAACACCAACACGCTGCTCAGCAACTACAGCGGCGCCATCGGTGTGAAGACCGGCTCCGGCAGCATCGCCAAGTACTGCCTGGTCTTCGCCGCCACCCGCAACGGAAAGACCGTCATCGGCACGGTTCTCACCTCCACCTCGGCAACCCAGCGCGAGGCGGACGCGAAGAAGCTCCTGGACTACGGCTTCGCCCGGCTGGGCTGAGCCCGGCCCGTGACCTGAACAGGGCGGGAGCCACGCACCCATGGGGTGCGTGGCTCCCGCCCTGTTCCTGTGCCGCGGCCGTACGGGCTACGCCCAGGTGATCAGGCGCTTGGGCTGTTCCAGGATCGCCGCGACGTCCGCCAGCACCTTGGAGCCCAGCTCGCCGTCGACCAGCCGGTGGTCGAAGCTGAGCGCCAGCGTCATGACCTGGCGGGGCTTGACCTTGCCCTTGTGGACCCACGGCTGGAGCTTGATCGCGCCGACCGCGAGGATCGCGGACTCGCCGGGGTTGAGGATCGGCGTGCCGGTGTCGACGCCGAAGACGCCGACGTTGGTGAGGGTGACCGTGCCGCCCTGCATCGCCGACGGGGAGGTCTTGCCCTCGCGGGCCGTGGCGACCAGTTCCCCGAGGGACGCGGCCAGTTGCGGGAGGGTCTTGTCGTGCGCGTCCTTGATGTTCGGCACGATCAGTCCGCGCGGAGTGGCCGCGGCGATGCCCAGGTTCACGTAGTGCTTGAGCACGATCTCCTGGGCGGCCTCGTCCCAGGACGCGTTGACGTCCGGGTTGCGCCTGATCGCCACCAGGAGGGCCTTGCAGACGAGCAGCAGCGGGTTCACCCGCAGCCCCGCGAACTCCTTGTCCTCCTTGAGCTCCTCGACCAGCCTCATCGTGCGCGTGACGTCGACCGTCACGAACTCGGTGACATGCGGCGCGGTGAAGGCCGAGCCCACCATCGCGGCGGCGGTGGCCTTGCGGACACCCTTGACCGGGACGCGCGTCTCACGGCCGGTGCCCTGCGCCGGCGCCGTCGCCACGGGGGCCTGCGTCGCCGCCACCGGCTGTGCGGCCGGAGCGGGCGCGGGGGCCGCCGCCGCGTGCACGTCCTCGCGGGTGATGATCCCGTCCGGACCGCTCGGCACGATCACCGCCAGGTCGACACCGAGGTCCTTGGCGAGCTTGCGCACCGGGGGCTTGGCGAGCGGGCGCTCCCGCTGCTCCACGACGGGCGCCGCGGCGGCGGCCGGCACGGAAGTGACCTGCGCCGGTGCGGCCGGGGCGCCGTGCCCGTTCAGCTCGGACCGGATAGCGGCCGAGGCCGGCCGGACCGGGACCTCGGGGCCCTTGCGCGGGCGGCGCTTGGTGGAGGAGGTAGCCACGCCGTAGCCCACCAGCACGGGCTGGCGTCCCGTCGGCTTCGGCTCGTCCACCGGCTCGGCGGGCGCCTGCGCGGCCGGAGCCGGTGCCGGTGCCGCGCCACCGCTCACGTCCACCGCGATGATCGACGTCCCCACGTCGACCGTGGTGCCCTCGGGGAAGTGCAGGGCGCGCACGACGCCGTCGTACGGGATCGGCAGCTCGACCGCCGCCTTCGCCGTCTCGACCTCGCACACCACCTGGCCGTCGGTGACCGTGTCACCGGGCTGGACGTACCACTTGAGAATCTCGGCCTCGGTGAGACCCTCGCCCACGTCGGGCATCTTGAACTCGCGCACGGAAGCTTCCGTCATCGTCGTCACGACCCTCTCCTCAGTACGCCAGCGAGCGGTCGACGGCGTCCAGCACCCGGTCCAGGCCGGGCAGGTACTCCTCCTCCAGGCGCGCCGGGGGGTACGGGGCGTGGTAGCCGCCGACCCTGAGCACCGGGGCCTCCAGGTGGTAGAAGCAGCGCTCGGTGATCCGGGCGGCGATCTCCGCGCCGGAGCCGAAGAACACCGGCGCCTCGTGGACGACCACCAGGCGGCGGGTCTTCTCGACCGAGGCCTGGATGGAGTCGAAGTCGAGGGGGGAGATCGAGCGGAGGTCGAGGACCTCCAGCGACTTGCCCTCCTCGGCGGCGGCGTCCGCGACCTCGTGGCAGAGCTTCACCATCGGGCCGTACGCGGCGAGCGTGAGGTCGGTGCCCTCACGGGTGACGCGCGCCTTGTGCAGCGGGCCGGGGATGGCCTCCGTGCTGACCTCGCCCTTGTCCCAGTAGCGCCGCTTGGGCTCGAAGAAGATCACCGGGTCGTCGCTCTGGATGGCCTGCTGCATCATCCAGTAGGCGTCCGAGGAGTTGGACGGGGAGACGATCTTCAGTCCGGCCACATGCGCGAAGAGCGACTCGGGGGACTCCGAGTGGTGTTCGACCGCGCCGATGCCGCCGCCGTAGGGGATGCGCACGACGACCGGGAGCTTGACCTTGCCGAGCGAGCGCGCGTGCATCTTGGCGAGCTGCGTCACGATCTGGTCGTACGCCGGGAAGACGAAGCCGTCGAACTGGATCTCGACGACGGGACGGTATCCCCGCAGGGCGAGGCCGATCGCCGTACCGACGATCCCGGACTCGGCGAGCGGGGTGTCGATGACGCGTCCCTCGCCGAAGTCCTTCTGCAGGCCGTCCGTCACGCGGAAGACACCGCCGAGCTTGCCGACGTCCTCGCCCATGACGAGGACCTTGGGGTCGGTCTCCAGGGCGTGACGGAGCGACTCGTTGATCGCCTTGGCCAGGGCCATCTTCTCCACAGCCATGTTCAGACCCCCTCTACGTCCGCGAACGACGCCTGGTAGGCGGCGAACTGGGCTCGCTCCTCGTCGACGAGCGCGTGCCCGTCCGCGTACACGTTCTCGAAGATGGCGAAACGGTCCGGGTCCGGCATCGCGCGGACCGCTTCGCGCACTCGCCTGCCCAACGCCTCGCTCTCGGCCTCCAGTTCCGCGAAGAATCCCTCGTCCGCGTGGTTCGAGGCCTCCAGGTGGCGGCGCAGGCGCAGGATCGGGTCCTTCGCCTCCCAGGCGGCGCGCTCGTCGTCGTGCCGGTAGCGCGTCGGGTCGTCGGAGGTGGTGTGCGCGCCCATGCGGTACGTGAACGCCTCGACCAGCGTCGGCCCCTCGCCGCCGCGGGCCCGCTCCAGCGCCCACTTGGTGACCGCGAGGCAGGCCAGCACGTCGTTGCCGTCGACGCGGACGCCGGGGAAGCCGTAGCCGCGGGCGCGCTGGTACAGGGGCACGCGGGTCTGCTTCTCGGTCGGCTCGGAGATCGCCCACTGGTTGTTCTGGCAGAAGAACACCACCGGGGCGTTGTAGACCGCCGAGAAGGTGAACGATTCCGCCACGTCGCCCTGGCTGGAGGCGCCGTCGCCGAAGTAGGCGATGACCGCGGAGTCCGCGCCGTCCTTGGCGACGCCCATCGCGTAGCCGGTGGCGTGCAGCGTCTGGGAGCCGATGACGATCGTGTAGAGGTGGAAGTTGTTGCCGTTCGGGTCCCAGCCGCCGTTGTTCACGCCGCGGAACATGCCGAGCAGGTTGGTCGGGTCGACCCCGCGGCACCAGGCGACGCCGTGCTCGCGGTAGGTCGGGAAGACGTAGTCGTCCTCGCGGGTGGCCCGGCCGGAGCCGATCTGGGCGGCCTCCTGACCGAGCAGGGAGGCCCACAGGCCCAGTTCGCCCTGGCGCTGCAGGGCGGTGGCCTCGGCGTCGAACCGACGGGTGAGCACCATGTCGCGGTAGAGACCACGCAGCTCGTCGGGGGTGATGCCGTCGACGTACCGGTCGTACTCGGCGTTCTTGACGCGCTCGCCCTCGGGCGTCAGCAGCTGTACGAGCTCGGGGTCGGTGTCCTGGGCGGTGTTGCGGGTGGTGCGCTTGGTGCCGGCCTTGCTTCCGGCGCTGCGTCGCGGCTTGCGCGCGGCAGTGCTCTCCACGGTCACGTGTGCTCCTCCGTCGGTCCGGCCCCCGGGGTTGCCGGGAAGGCCAGTGCGGCTCACCTGTTCCGTTCCCGTGCACGGGGTGGGTGCCGCTTGGCCGGAACAGGCGTGACAGGTGCCCCGGCGAGCGCCCTGCAACAGTCACGTTACCCAGTGCTCCACATTTCTGTGAAACCCCTCCTGACCTGCGTTTTTGCTTGGAAATCCAAGTAAATCGAAAAGCCTGGGAGGGGGCCCTGGTCACAGCCTTGCAAGGGGGCCGGAACACCGGCACGTTATCCCGCTCACCCAGCTCACGGGAAGAGCCGTATGTGAGACTGGCCTCGTGCACGAAAACCGAAAAATACGGGTATTTCTGCTCGACGACCATGAGGTCGTCCGGCGTGGCGTGCACGAGCTGCTCTCGATCGAGGGCGACATCGAGGTGGTCGGCGAGGCGGGCACGGCGGCCGACGCGCTGATACGCATCCCGGCCACCCGGCCGGACGTGGCGGTGCTCGACGTGCGTCTGCCGGACGGCAGCGGTGTGGAGGTGTGCCGCGAGATCCGTTCCCGGGACGACTCCGTCGGCTGCCTGATGCTGACGTCGTTCGCCGACGAGGAGGCCCTCTTCGCCGCGGTCGTGGCGGGCGCCTCCGGGTATCTCCTGAAGGCCGTCAGGGGCGAGGAACTGCTGTCGGCCGTCCGCGACGTCGCGGCCGGGAAGTCCTTGCTGGACCCGGTGGCGACGGCCCGGCTGCGGAAGCGGCTGCGCGCGGGAGGGAGCGCGTCCGCGGACGACGAGCGGCTCGCCCGGCTCACCGAACAGGAGCGCCGCATCCTCGAATTGATCGGCGAGGGACTCACGAACCGGCAGATCGGCGGGCAGCTGCATCTCGCGGAAAAGACGATCAAGAATTATGTGTCGGGTCTGCTCGCCAAACTCGGCATGCAGAGGCGTTCTCAGGCCGCCGCATACGTCGCGCGGAGGCAAGCCGAGAAGCAGTGACCGCGCTTGTCACGCCACTTGTGACCGAAAGCGACCGTCGGCGACTTCCTGTGACAACGCCCAGTTCACGCGCTCGAAACGTGCCCTAGCATCTGCCGCGTGCAGCGCCCTTGTGTACCACCCGCCGTGCCCCACGCGCCCCCGCTGAGCGCCCTCCTGCGCCAGTACGCGGCCGGCTCCGCCCTCGCCTGCGACCCCGTCGACCAGGGCCTGCTCAACCGGGGCTACCGGCTCTGCACCACCCGCGGCCGCTACTTCCTCAAGCACCACTTCGATCCCGACACCGCCGACCCCTCCGCCATCGAACGCCGGCACCGGGCCACCCAGCGGCTGGCCGACCTCGGCGTCCCGGTGGCCCCGCCGCTCGCCGGACGCGACGGGCGCACGGTCGCGGTGGTCGGCGGCCACGCGTACGCCCTGCACCCGTGGATCGACGGCAGGCACCGGCACGGCGGACAGCTCAGCACCGGGCAGTGCGGCCGCCTCGGGGCCCTCCTGGGCGCCGTCCACGCGACCCTGGAGCGCGTGATGCCGCCGAAGGGGCGCACGGCCCCCGCCGCCGGCCCTCATCCGGTGCGCAGCGCCGACCCCGCCGAGACGTTCCACCTCATCGACGACCTCCTCGCGCGCGTACGCCGGCACCGCCCCGCCGACCCGTTCGACGAACTGGCCCGCCACCGGCTCCTGGAGCGGCGCGCGCTGCTGGAGCGGCACGCCGACCGGCGTCCCCCGCGCGGCGGTTCGGTGGGCTGGGTGCACGGCGACTTCCACCCGTTCAACCTGCTGTACCGGGGAGACGCGCCGGCCGCGATCGTCGACTGGGACCGGCTCGGGGTGCAGCCCCGCGCGGAGGAGGCCGTACGCGCCGCCGCGATCTTCTTCGTACGGCCCGCCGGCACCCTCGACCTGCCGAAGGTGCGGGCGTACGCGCGCGCGTACCTGCGTGCGGCCGGGGCCACTCCCTCGGAGCTGGCGGCGGCGGTGCACCGGGTGTGGTGGGAGCGGCTGAACGACTTCTGGATGCTCCGCTGGCACTACGAGCGCGGCGACCGGCGCGCCGACCCCCAGTTCCCGGCGGCCTCGGCGCTGGCCGTGTGGTGGACGCGGGAGTACGACGCGGTCTGCGCGGCGTTCGCGGACTGACCTCAGTGGCGGCGTACCGGGCGGTGGCCGCGGGAACGGCCCGCGCGCGTGGGGCCCGGTCCTCACGGCGGCGCACGGCCGCCCGATCCTCATCGAACGGCCCGCGCGCGTGGAGCCCGGCCAGGGCGGGAACCCGGCCAGTACCTTGTGCTCGAAGTAGTTGCCAGGTTCACGTTCTTTGTTCTGGGGAAGGCCACCCTTGTCCGACGGCACCG
>NZ_JBSFCI010000003.1:0-331393 GCF_053593375.1 Streptomyces sp. NPDC002309
ACATATCTGGCGTTGACTTTTGGCACGCTGTTGAGTTCTCAAGGAACGGACGCTTCCTTTGTACTCACCCGAGAATCTCTCTCGCGGCTTTCCTCCGGGCGCTTCCCTTCGGTCTTGCGTTTCCGACTCTATCAGATCTTTTCTCGACCCGATTTCCTCGGTGCTTTCCAGGTCTACGCTTCCGCGTTTCCCTTTCCGGCGGTTCCGACTTTATCAGATCTTTTTCGGCCTGATCCCCAGTCAGCGGGGTTTGTCTTCCGGGCCGTTGGGCCCTTCCGACGTCTCAAACCTTAGCGGACTCTCTCGGTGATTCCCAATCGAGCCGATCGGGGGCCGCCGAGTCCCTTTCGGAATTGAATTCGGGCATACCGAAGTCGTTCCCGTGGGGAGGTCGTGCTGATGGTTTGTTCGCCGCTCGCGCGGCGGGAGATGTTGCTGGAGAACCGTTACGGCTCAGTGGCAACCCGGAGAACTTTACGGATCGGGGCAGGGGCTTGTCAAGCACCGCCCGTCCATCTCTTCGCAAGGAGCGGGGAGCCCCGGTCAGTCGAGGTCGCTGAGCCGGCCGCCCGCGTCCGGCTGGGCGTGCTCCACCCGGCGAAGGAGTCTGGTGAGGACCTCTCCGAGGGCGGTTCGCTCCTCCGGCGACAGGTCCTGGAGGAGGTCCTCCTCGAAGACCGTCGCGAGGCGCATCGCCTCCAGCCACTTCTCACGGCCCTCGGACGTCAGCTCCACGATCACCCGTACGCGGTTGTTCTCGTCGCGCTCGCGGGTGGCGAGACCCTCGGCGACCATGCGGTCGATCCGGTGGGTCATCGCGGCCGGGGTGAGGCCGAGCCGCTTCGCGAGCTCGCTGGGGCCGAGCCGGTAGGGGGCGCCGGAGAGCACGAGAGCCTTGAGGACCTCCCACTCGGCGTTGCTGATGCCGAGCGCGGCGGTCTGGCGGCCGTAGGCGACGTTCATACGGCGGTTCAGCCGCGACAGCGCCGAGACGATCTTCTCGACCTGCGGATCGAGGTCCTGGAACTCGCGCTGGTAGGCCGCGATCTGTTCCTCGAGTGTCGGCTCCGTGTCACGGGGGGTGTCGCCCATGGCCCGAAGTATGGCACGGGGCCGCTGGCGTCTAAGTCCTTCTGTATGTACTCTTTACATTCGAAGTTTAGCTTCGAAGTCTTCAGGGCTAATCTCTGGAGACTTCACCAATCTGAGAGGGGTGAACGTGACCAGGGCGATGGGCGCCGCGATGCGCCGGATCCACGTGGGTAACGCACTCAGCGCCTTCGGACTCGGCTTCACCGTCCCCTACCTGTACGTCTATGTGGCGCAGGTGCGGGGGCTGGGGGCCGTGACAGCGGGGCTCGTCCTCGCCGTCTTCGCCGTGGCCGCGCTGATCGTGCTGCCGTTCGCCGGGCGGGCCATCGTCCGGCGGGGCCCGCTGCCGGTTCTGATCGCCGCCCTGGTCACCGCCGCCGCGGGGGCGGTGAGCCTGGGGCTCGCCGGCAACGCGACCGCCGTCCTGCTGTCCGCCGCGGGTCTCGGCGCCGGGCAGGCCGTGATGCAGCCGGCGCTGGCGACGATGATCGTGGACTGCTCGTCGGCGGACACGCGGTCGCGGGCGTTCGCCACGCAGTTCTTCCTGCAGAATCTCGGACTCGGCGTGGGCGGCCTCATCGGCGGGCACCTCGTCGACGCGACGCGGGTGTCGTCGTTCACCCTGCTGTTCTCGATCGAGGCGGCGATGTTCCTGCTGCTGGTCGCGGTGATGCTGACCGTGCGGATTCCGCGCTCGCCGCGGATCGAGGGCGCTCCCGCGGCGGCCGGGTCGGCCAAGGGCAGCTGGCGGCAGATGCTCCGGAACCGGGCGATGGTGCAGCTGTGCGTGCTCGGGTTCGTGTTGTTCTTCGCCTGCTACGGGCAGTTCGAGTCGGGGCTGAGCGCGTACGGGGTCGAGGCCGCCGGTATCTCCACGTCCGCGCTGGGGACCGCGCTGGCCGCCAACACCGCGATGATCGTCGTGGCGCAGTTCCTGGTGCTGAGGTTCGTCGAGCGGCGCCGCCGGTCGCGGATGATCGCCGTCGTCGGACTGATCTGGGCGGTGGCCTGGATCGCGGCGGGTTACGCCGGTCTCGGGCACGGCAGTCAGGAGATGGCGACGGCCGCCTTCGTCTCGACGTACGCGCTGTTCGGGCTCGGTGAGGCGATGCTGTCGCCGACGGTGGCCCCGCTTGTCGCCGATCTCGCTCCGCGTGGCATGGCGGGACAGTACAACTCGGCCTTCGCCCTGGTGAAGCAGCTGGCGCTGGCCGTCGGGCCTGCGGTGGGCGGTCCCATGGGGGCGTCGCTGCACGCGCCGTACATCGTGACGTTCCTGCTGTTCTCGCTGGGGATCAGCGTCCTCGCGCTGCGGCTGGGGCGGCAGCTGACCGAGGCGCAGGACCAGCCGTGGCGGGCGCGCAGCCGTGTCGTGACGCGGGGCGGGGTCGCGGAGCCGGTGACGGCCGAGGCGTAGCCCCGGAGCGGCTGCCACGCCGCCGGTCCGGCATGGCAGCCCGTCCGCCCGTCGGTCCGGCCTGTCGTCATGCCGAACAGGTCGTCATGCCGAGCAGGTCGTCACGACGGCTTGCCGGGCAGCGTGAACTCGCACCACACCGCCTTCCCGCCGCCGGGGGTTCTGCGGCTGCCCCAGGACGAGGCGATCGTCGCCACGATCGCGATGCCGCGCCCCGACTCGTCGCCCGGTTCGGCACGGCGGCGGCGGGGCAGGTGGTCGTCGCCGTCGGTGACCTCGACGATCAGGCGGCGGTCGGTGCGGCGCAGACGCAGACGCATCGGTGGGGAGCCGTGCTGGAGGGAGTTGGCGACCAGCTCGCTGGCGGCCAGGACGCCCAGGTCGTGCAGTTCGGGCGGGAAGCGCCAGCTGCTGAGGACGCCGGAGGCGAAGGCACGCGCGCGTGGGGCCGCTTCGACGCCTCCGAGGAGTTCCAGGGCTGCGTTGCGGAAGAGGTCTCCGTCGGCTCCGGTGCGGGCCGGGTGCTGGAGGACGAGGACGGCCACGTCGTCGTCGTGGTCGGCGGTGACGCCGGCCGAGCGGAGCAGGCGGTCGCAGATCACCTGGGGCGTGCCCCGGGCGCCGGCCAGCGCGCGCTGGAGAGCCTCGATGCCCTCGTCGAGGTCGGCGTCCCGGCGTTCGACCAGGCCGTCGGTGTAGAGGACGGCCGTGGAGCCGGGGGCGAGCGGCACCGAGCCCGAGGCGTGCATCCAGCCGCCGGTGCCGAGGGGCGGGCCGTTGGGCTCGTCGGCGCGCAGGACCGTGCCGTTCTCGTCGCGGACGAGAATGGGGAGGTGGCCGGCGGAGGCGTACACCAGCCGGCCCTCGTTGGGGTCGTGGACCGCGTACACGCAGGTGGCGATCTGGTTCGGGTCGATCTCCGTGGCGAGGCCGTCGAGGAGCTGGAGCACCTCGTGCGGGGGGAGATCGAGGCGGGCGTAGGCCCGGACGGCCGTGCGGAGCTGGCCCATGACCGCGGCGGCGCGCACGCCTCTGCCCATGACGTCGCCGATCACGAGGGCCGTGCGGCCGCCGCCGAGGGTGATGACGTCGTACCAGTCGCCGCCGACCGCGGCCTCCGTGCCGCCCGGCTGGTAGGCGACGGCGATGCGCAGGTCGTCCGGCTGTTCGAGTTCCTGGGGGAGCAGTGACCTCTGGAGGGTCACCGCCGTCTCACGCTGGCGGCGTTCGCTGGCTCTGACGCGCTCGGCCGCCTCGGCGTGGTCGGTGACGTCGGTGGCGAAGATCAGGACGCCCGCTCCGTCGCGGTCGGCCACCGGGGTGCAGGTGAAGGTGTAGGAACGGCCGTCGGGGGCCTTGCGGGACTTGACCGTGCGGGGCTTGCCGCTGCGCAGGACCTGGTCGAGGAGGGGCAGCAGGCCGAGTTCGCGGAGTTCGGGGAGGGCCTCGCCGGCCGGTTCGCCCAACGGGCGGCCGCCGAAGGCCGTGGCGTAGGCGTCGTTGACGTAGGCGAGGCGGTGTTCGGGGCCGTGGACGAGGGCGACGAGTGCGGGGACGCGCTCCAGGACCTCGCGTACGGGCAGTTCGTCGACGGCCGGCGTCGGCAGTGGGTCGTCGGTCAGCTGTTCGGCGCGGGCCGCCGGGACGGAACCGTCCGCGCGGCGGTCCGGGGTGACGGCCTGGTCGGTCCGCGCTGCGGCGCGGCGCTGCGTTCCGGGGAGCCGGGCGCTCCAGCGCGTGAAGTTCACGAATCCTTGCCTCGTGTAGTCGTCGTCGACCGGCTCCGGACCTGGCCCGGTCCCCCGGGGGCGGCGTGGCGGTGGCCATGCTCTGTCACGACCCCTGGGAAGTGCAGCACTTGGGAAAAGCCTCGTGGGTTCGGTGGCCGGGGTGGGCGGCGGCCCGTCCCGGCGTGGGGACCAGTCTGGCAGTGTGGCCGATCGGGCCGACATCCGTCAGACGCTGTGGTTGCCGTAGGAGTTCCTCGGGAGGGTCAGGTCGACCCCTTCGGGTCGTATGGAGGCTTTCCACCGGCCGCGAGTTCGAACTCCGCTCGGGGGTGTTCGAGTGAACCGAGGGAGACGATCTCCCGTTTGAAGAGTCCGGCGAGGACCCACTCGGCGAGCACGCGTGCCTTGCGGTTGACGGTCGGCACCCTGCTCAGGTGGTAGGCCCGGTGCATGAACCAAGCGGGGTAGCCCTTCACCTTGCGCCCGTAGACGTGGGCGACGCCCTTGTGCAGTCCGAGGGAGGCGACGGAGCCGGCGTGCTTGTGGGCGTACGTCTGGAGGGGCTCGCCGCGCAGGGAGTGGACGACGTTGTCGCCGAGAACCCTCGCCTGGCGGAGCGCGTGCTGGGCGTTGGGGGCGCACTCCGCGCCGGGCGCGCCGGCGGTGACGTCGGGGACGGCGGCGGCGTCACCCGCGGCCCACGCGTGCGCGTGCCCCTCGACCGCCAGTTCCGGGGTGCAGCGGAGTCGGCCCCGGCCGTTGCGCGGCAGGTCGGTGGCGGCGAGCAGGGGGTGGGGTTTGACGCCGGCAGTCCAGACGACCGTACGGGTGGGGAAGCGCTGTCCGTCGCTGAGGACCGCCACCCGGTCGGCGCAGGACTCCAGGCGGGTCTCCAGGAGGACCTGGATGTTGCGGCGGCGCAGTTCGCTGATCGTGTACCGGCCGAGTTCCTCGCCCACCTCGGGAAGGATGCGGCCGGTCGCCTCGACGAGGATCCACTTCAAATCCTCGGGGCGGACGTTGTGGTAGTAGCGCGTGGCGTAGCGGGCCATGTCCTCCAGCTCACCGAGCGCCTCCACGCCGGCGTAGCCGCCGCCGACGAAGACGAAGGTGAGTGCCGCGTCGCGGATGCCGGGGTCGCGGGTGGAGGAGGCGATGTCCATCTGCTCGATGACGTGGTTGCGCAGGCCGATGGCCTCCTCGACGGTCTTGAAGCCGATGCCGTGGTCGGCGAGTCCGGGGAGGGGCAGGGCCCGCGAGACCGAGCCGGGGGCGAGGACCAGTTCGTCGTACGGCAGCGGTTCGAGTCCGGCGCCCTCCTCCTCGGTGGCGAGGGTCGCGAGGGTCGCGAGGCGTTTGGCGTGCTGGACCGAGCGGACCTCTCCGACTATCACCCGGCAGTCGGGCAGGACACGGCGCAGCGGTACGACGACATGGCGGGGGGAGATGGAGCCGGCCGCGGCCTCGGGCAGGAAGGGCTGATAGGTCATATAGGGGTCGGGGGTGACGACCGTGATCTCGACCTCCCCGCGACCGAGCTCGCGCCTCAGCTTCCGCTGCAGGCGCAGGGCCGTGTACATCCCGACGTAGCCGCCGCCGACAACGAGAATGCGCGCACGTTCCTTCACCGTCCCATGACGCACCGGGCGCTTGCGTTTGTCCACAGCCTTGGCAATTTGTGTGACCGGGCCGGGAGCGGACCCATGGTTGGCCGAAACGACCGGTCGTACGGGAGCTGTGCAGGTCAGGGGGTGTGAGCCGGGTGGAGTAAGGGGGCGCAACCGGGACGTATACGACCCGTACTCCGATCGGGGGGCGCTCCGTGCGGAACCTGCCCCTTCTGAATTGACTCTCTCTCAACTATGTTCGTGTGTCGACGGGGTGTAGGGGGATGCGCTCGTCGGTTCTCGGGTCCGCGACGGGCGGTCCGGCGACCCGGCGGGCAGGCTCGCGGTAGGGGCCGGTTCCCGGCGCTCCGGCTGCCGAACGCGGGGAGTGTCTCCGGGGGGAGACATCATTACCGGGGGATTTCATATGCATATTCACGACTCTCGTTGGTCATCCGTGACTGCCGTCGCACCTGGTGGCGCGGTCGCGGCGGCGGGCAACGGACGCGGGGACGGCCCGCGGACCGCGCCGCTGCGGGTGGACGCACAGCGCAACCTCGAACACGTGCTGCGGGCCGCGCGCGAGGTCTTCGGCGAACTGGGCTACGGCGCGCCGATGGAGGACGTGGCACGCCGCGCCCGCGTGGGCGTCGGCACGGTGTACCGCCGCTTCCCGAGCAAGGACGTCCTGGTGCGCCGGATAGCCGAGGAGGAGACCTCGCGGCTGACCGACCAGGCACGGGCCGCGCTCGGCCAGGAGGACGAGCCGTGGTCGGCCCTGTCGCGCTTCCTGCGCACCTCGGTGGCGTCCGGAGCCGGGCGGCTGCTGCCGCCGCACGTGCTGCGGGTCGGCGTCCCGGAGGAGGACGGGCGCGACGGCACGCGCGTGCCGTCGCAGCGGACCCAGTCGGGCGGTGGTGAGCTGCGGCTGGTGCCGGAGCCGCCGACGGCCGGCGACGACGCCGGTGCGGCGGCACTGCTCGACGTGGTGGGCCAGTTGGTGGAGCGGGCGCGTACGGCGGGCGAGCTGCGGCCGGACGTGTCGGTCTCCGACGTCCTGCTGGTGATCGCCACGGCGGCGCCCGCCCTGCCGGACGCGGCCCAGCAGGCGGCGGCCTCGGCACGGCTGCTGGACATCCTCCTGGACGGTCTGCGGTCGCGGCCGGCGTGACGGTGGGCGCGGGCGGGATCGCGCCCACGCCTCGCCCGCGCCCCCTGCCCGACGCCCACCCGCCGTGCCTCGTTGCCGTGCCTCGTTGCCGTGCCTCGTTGCCGTGCCTCGAACGGCTGATTTCTAGCACTGGCTCACGACAGGCCGCCACGGACGGGTGGATGGTTCGCACGACCACCTCCTGAACAAAAGCCAATATGGCAACCTGGCCACTGTTCGGGACGGGTTGGGCAGGCGGCGGGGGCTTTCCGCGATGAGCTTCGACGGGCGGGACGGGTCACTCGGTGACGGGGGCGGTGAGGCCGGCGGCCTGCCCACTCCCCAGGTACCGGCGCAGCGCGACCGGCGGGAGGACGGCGTCCTGCCGCCCGCCGTCGAGCTGCCGCCGTCCGACGCCGAGTTGATCGGCGGGATGCGGGCGGGCGACGACAGCGCCTACGAGGAGCTGTACCGGCGCCACGCCGAGGCCGTACGCCGGTACGCGCGCACATGCTGCCGTGACCCGCACACCGCCGACGACCTCACCGCCGAGGTCTTCGCCCGCGTGCTCCAGGCGGTGCGCGGCGGGCAGGGCCCCGAGCACGCCGTACGCGCGTATCTGCTCACCACCGTGCGGCGTGTCGCCGCGAGCTGGACGAACTCTGCCAGGCGCGAGCAACTCGTCGACGACTTCGCGGCGTTCGCCGCACAGGCCGGGCGTGCCTCCGAGGTGTCCGACACCGACACCCTGGACCTGGGCGCGGACGTGCGGGCCATGCACGCCGCCGAACAGTCCCTGGCCATGCGGGCGTTCCGCTCGCTGCCGGAGCGCTGGCAGGCGGTGCTGTGGCACACCGAGGTCGAGGAGGAGTCGCCGAGCGAGGTCGCCACGCTCTTCGGGCTCGACGCCAACGGCACCCGCGTCCTCGCCAGCCGCGCCCGTGAGGGCCTCAAGCAGGCCTACCTCCAGGCGCACGTCAGCGCCACGCTCACCAGCGACGAGGAATGCGCCCGCTACGCCGACCAGCTCGGCACGTACGCCCGCCGCCGGCTGCGCACCCGTGCCGAGCGGGGGCTGCGCAAGCACCTGGAGGAGTGCGCCAAGTGCCGGCTGGCCGCGAGTCAGATCGAGGACCTGGCGAGCAGCATCCCCGCGGTGGTGCCGATCGCGGTCGTCGGCTGGTTCGGGGCTGCCGGGTACGCCAAGGTGGCCGGGATCGTGGCCGGCGGAGCCGGTGCGGCGGGCGCGGCGGGCGCGGCGGGCGCCGTTTCCGCGGCGGGCGGGGCGGTCGGCACGGGCGGCGCGGGAGCCGGAAGCACGGGCGGCGCGGGAGCCGGAGGCGCGGGCGGGGCGGCGGGTGGCTCGTCCGGCGGGGCGAGCGGCGGCGGGGCGGCGGCGGCCTCGGAGGGGCTGGGAGCGCCCGTCAAGGCCGGGATCGCGGCGGGCGTCGTCGCCACGGCGATCGCGGTCGTGGCCATCGCCCTGGCCGGCGACGACCAGCCGGCCGACGGCAGGCCGACGGCCAAGCCCCCCGCGTCGGCCCCGGCCGCCCAGCCGGAGCCGCCCGCGCCCGCCCCGTCGCCGCCGGCTCCGCAACCGCCTCCGGCGCGTCCCGCTCCCCCGGTCGTCCCGGCAGCCGACGCGCCCCGAAAGCCCACGCCGTCACCGGCCCCGAAGCCGAGCCCCACCCCCACGCCGAGCCCGACGCCCACACCCGCGCCGACGCCGAGCCCCACCCCCACGCCGAGCCCGACGCCGCCCCCCGCACCCGCTCCACCCCCGCCGTCGGTCTCCTACCACCTGGGCGCGCTCTCCTACGACGTCACCGGCGACGGCACGAAGCCCGAACTGCGGCTGAGCGGGAGCAGTTGGGTCTGGCAGCGCCACGGCCTGTGGATCGGCGGGACGCGCTACGCGCGCGGGGTGACCGTCCACGCCCGGTCGTCCGTCACCGTCGACCTCAATCGCGCGTGCACCTCGTACGAGGCCATGGTCGGCGTCGACGACTCGACGCTGGGCCTGGGCAAGGTCTACTTCTCCGTCTACGCCGACGGCACCCGGCTCTGGAAGTCCGGCCTGATCAGGGGCGGGGACACGGCGACCCCGGTGCGGGTGAACCTCACGGGGCACAGCACCGTGCGCCTGGTCGTGGAGCCGCACGGCGCCTTCGACGGGCTGGCCGTGGCGGACTGGGCCGAGTCGAAGTTCCGGTGCGCCTGAGGCTCAGCCGCCGGAGGCCAGCGCTCCCCGGCGTGGTGTGATCCCGGCGGGCACCGCACGCGCGCGTGCGGGTGTCCCGGTCCAGCAGGTGCCCCGCCGGGCCAGCAGCCGTCGTAGCCACAGTTCCAGGGACACGAGATCCGCCAGGCCGTCCAGGGGCAGGGGCTCGCCCTGGGTGGCGGCGCGCAGTGCCTTGCGGACGACGCGGGCCTCGACCAGGCCGGCCTCCGCCAGCAAAGGTGTGTCGAACAGTGTCATCAGGGAGTCGACCGAGACCCGGAGCCCCGACCGGGCGGCAGCCGCCGCGGGTGCGTGGGAGGGGGCGCCCCAGCCGGGCGGGAGGTCGGTGATGCCGGCGCCTTGCAGGACCCTGCGCAGGATCGCGGCGCGCGCCCCGGGCTGGACCCGCAGGGCTTCGGGCAGCGCGCGGCAGGCCCGGACGACCTGGTTGTCGAGGAACGGGGCGTGCAGTCGCTGGAAGCGGATCTCGGCGGCCTGTTCCAGTACCCGGATGTCGGCCGCCGTGCGGGCGAGGGCCGCCCGCGCGCGGAAGTCGCCCGGCCGCTGACCGGGTCCGAGCCCGGCGCCGGAGCGATGGGTGGCCCCCTGCAAGCGAATCGATACTTCAGCCAGTGCCTCGCCCGTCAGCCAGCGGGCCGCCGGCCCCGGTCTGGCCCAGGTCAGCGCGGCGAGTGAGGCGCCGACCGCGCCGTCGGGCTCCTCGAAGCGCTTCTGCAGCAGCCGTTCGGCGAGACTCTCCAGGCCCGCCCCGTAGGGCGTGCGGGCGAGCCGGCGGGCCGCCGCGTACACGCGCGCGGGGACCAGCACCGACCCGTCGGCCTTGGCGAGGGCGGCGACCGGCCGGACCAGGTGACGTCGTCGCCGGTCCATCAGCAGGTCGGCGAGACGGGCCGGATGGGCGTCCAGCACCTGGCGGGCGCCGTAGCCGGTGAGGTGGTCCGCGCTGCCGGAGGCGAGCCGTACGCGATGCCGGCCGGCCGTCACCAGACTGGCGCCCGGTTCGTCGGTCAGGGCGCCTTCCAGCGTGGCGTAGGGCAGGGTCTCCTCGCCGCCCGCCACCACCACATGGTGGAAGCGCGGGTTGGCGGCCAGCGCCCCCGCCCGTTCCAGCTCGGCCTCCCGGCCGCCCACCGTCAGGTCGTTGAAGGTGACCGCCAGCAGCCGCTCACCGGCGCCTGTGCCGTGTCCGAGCACGGTGCCCGGCATCCCTGGCAGCCCGGCCGCCAGCAGCGCCAGCGTCCCCGAGGCGGACCCGCCCGACAGATCCGCCCCGATGCCGGGTACCGGCATCCCGCGCGCGGCACGTCGTTCGGCGGGGCCCATCCCCGGGACGGGCCCGGGGTCGATGTCGGCGCCGGGCACGTGCCGCGGGGCGGCGAGCCGGGCGCGGACGGCCTCGACCAGGGCGTCGCGGACGGCGTCGACCGCGCGGTCGGGATCGGCGGGCGGGGCGGCGACGGCCAGCGAGGTGACCTGCTCGTACCCGGCGACCTCGCGGGCCCCGGCACGCAGGATGAGGGCGTGTCCCGGGGGAATGCGGCGCACGCCGTCGTACGGGGTGGAGTCGTGCAGCGCGGCGGGCACGTCGGGCGCGGCCAGCAGGGCGGCGAGATGGGTGAAGTCGAGGTTGGCCTCGATGAGGTCGGCCAGCGGCAGGGCGGCGGTCGCATAGGCCGTGCCGCCCGCCCAGGGTGTGTGGAAGACGGGTCTCGCGCCCGCCAGATCACCGCAGACCGTGATGCGCCGGCCGGCCTGGACGACCGCCGTGTAGCTGCCCGGCCAGGCCGTCAGATGGCGCAGTGCCCCTCCGCGCGCGGTGAACAGTCCGAGCCGCAGCTCCTCGTCGGAGGCACCGCAGGTGCCGAGGACGGCGATGCGGGTCTGGGCGTCGGCCGAGACCAGCCGGACCTCGTCCGGGCGCCAGTCGCCGACCGCCCACAGCGGATCGGGGTCACCCCAGAGGAGTTGGGAGCCGACCGGGTGCAGGGTCTCACCGTCGAAGCCGGTCGCGCCCGCCGAACCGAGCCGGGCGCCTCCCGCGGCGGTGCTGCTCCACCCCACCAACCACCGCATCGACGCCTCCACAGGCTGTGGACAACCAGTGCACCGTACGAACCGGTTCACCATGCTGCCACGAAGAACGCGCCGCAGAGCGGCGGCGGTGCCGCGCGAGATCCCCCGAATGCGCCCCGCGCACCGCCTCGCGCGACCCCGGAACACCCCGGGGATACCCGGGAATCGACTCACTGACGCATCACGGCGGCCCCAACAGGGGCTTGCCACAGGGAAACTACGACGCGAATGCGCCCCCGACACGCCCCCCGAAAACCCCCAACGCGCCCTCAAACTCCGTGGTGGGCGCGGATATCGCCAGCGGAGAGCGGGGTCGTTTTTCGGCCAAATCGACGCCGCGCACATGCACGTGCATTCGCTTCGCGCACGCTCCGTACAGGCCCTGCGCACCGGTTGGTTCGCGCACGATCCGGGAGGCGGAGTTCGCCTCCCGGACCGGTCCGCCGCCCGCGGGGATTGAGGCGGCGGTATCCCCCAGCCCACTGGTCCAGTACAGCGGGCCGACCCACGCACAGCCATGGAACCGCTCCCCCGATGGCCGGAGAAGAGCGCACGGACGGGCGCACGGCCACACAGCGGGAGCACACCACAACTGTGCGTATCGGGACCGTACTTCCGTACGGACCACAATCCCGCCATCCGGAACAATGCCCCTTAACGCTTGGGATGCGGCGAACTACGCTGGGTTTACGAATGCCGCGTGGTTATGCCAGCGCGGCAGCCGTCTGTGTCGAGGGGTGGCGCATGTCCAGGGAGCAACGCGGGCCGAACGAAAAGCTCGGCGCCGTTCTCGCCCTCGCGGGAATCAGCAACGCGGGACTCGCACGACGCGTCAACGACCTCGGCGCGCAACGCGGGTTGACGCTGCGCTACGACAAGACGTCGGTCGCGCGCTGGGTGTCGAAGGGCATGGTGCCGCAGGGCGCCGCCCCGCACCTCATCGCGGCCGCGATCGGGCAGAAGCTGGGCCGTCCGGTGCCGCTCCACGAGATCGGCCTGGCGGACGCGGACCCCGCTCCGGAGGTGGGCCTCGCCTTCCCCCGGGACGTGGGCCAGGCCGTGCGGTCGGCGACGGACCTGTACCGCCTCGATCTCGCCGGGCGCAGGGCCGGCTCGGGCGGCATCTGGCAGTCGCTGGCCGGGTCGTTCGCGGTGAGCGCCTACGCGACGCCCGCCTCACGGTGGCTGATCACCCCGGCCGACAGCTCGGTGGCACGCGAGGCGAACCCGGCGGAGGGGGCCTCGGCACCGGCCAAGGTCGGCCACAGCGATGTGCAGAAGCTGCGGGAGGCCGCGGAGGACGCCAGGCGCTGGGACTCCAAGTACGGGGGCGGCGACTGGCGTTCGTCGATGGTCCCGGAGTGCCTGCGGGTGGAGGCGGCGCCGCTGCTGCTCGGCTGCTACTCGGACGAAGTGGGGCGGGCGCTGTTCGGGGCGAGCGCCGAACTGACCCGGCTCGCCGGGTGGATGGCCTTCGACACCGGTCAGCAGGAGGCCGCGCAGCGGTACTACATCCAGGCCCTGCGGCTGGCCCGGGCCGCGGCGGACGTGCCGCTCGGGGGCTACGTCCTGGCCTCGATGTCGTTGCAGGCGACCTACCGGGGGTTCGGCGACGAGGGGGTGGACCTCGCCCAGGCCGCGCTGGAACGCAACCGGGGGCTGGCCACCTCCCGCACGATGAGCTTCTTCCGCCTGGTCGAGGCACGCGCCCACGCGCGGGCCGGTGACGCGCAGGCGGCGGGGGCGGCCCTGAAGTCAGCCGAGGGCTGGCTGGAACGCTCCCGTGACGGGGACAACGACCCGTCCTGGCTGGGTTTCTACTCCTACGACCGTTTCGCGGCGGACGCCGCGGAGTGCTACCGCGACCTGAAGGCGCCGCGTCAGGTGCGGCGGTTCACCGAACAGGCGCTGTCGAAGCCGACGGAGGAGTTCGTCCGCTCGCACGGGCTGCGGCTCGTCGTGTCCGCGGTCGCCGAACTGGAGTCCGGGAACCTCGACGCGGCGTGCGAGCAGGGCGTTCGCGCGGTGGAGGTCGCGGGGCGGATATCGTCCGCGCGTACCACGGAGTACGTGAAGGACCTTCTGCATCGGCTGGAGCCGTACGGTGACGAGCCGAGGGTGGTGGAGCTGCGGGAGCGTGCCCGGCCTCTGCTGATGACGACGGCGTAGGGCGGGCGTCCCCTCCCGCGTCCGGCGTCGTCCCGGTCCGTCGCCGCGGGAGGGTTTGAGCGCGTTGTCAGTGGCGCAGTGCACTATCGAGAGCGGGAGGTGGTGCGGGTGCGGGCTGTCACGTACGACTGTGACGTGCTGGTGATCGGCGGCGGGATCGTGGGCCTGTCGGCGGCGTACGCCCTCACGCGCGCCGCGCCGGGGACACGGGTGACGGTTCTGGAGAAGGAGCCCGGACCGGCCCGGCACCAGACGGGGCACAACAGCGGCGTCATCCACAGCGGCATCTACTACCGTCCCGGCTCGCTCAAGGCGCGGTACGCGGTGCGGGGCGCGGCGGAGATGGTGAAGTTCTGCGCGGAGTACGACATCGCGCACGCGGTCACCGGCAAGCTGATCGTCGCGACCGAGCGCGACGAGCTCCCCCGGCTGCACGGCCTCGTGCAGCGCGGCCGTGAGAACGGCATTCCGGTGCGGGAACTGGTGGCCGGGCAGATCACGGAGTACGAACCGGGCGTACGGGGCCTGGCGGCCATACACGTCGGGACGACCGGCGTGTGCGACTACGTCGCGGTCGCGCGGCGGCTGGCCGAGGCATCGGGCGCCGAGATCCGCTACGGCGCTCAGGTCCTGCGCATCGACCGGCGCCCGGAGCTGGGTGTCGCCGTGCAAACGGCGGACGGGGCCGTGGTGCGCGGGCGGGTGCTGGTGAACTGTGCCGGGCTCCATTGCGACGAGGTCGCACGGATGACGGGCGACGACCCCGGTATGCGGATCATCCCGTTCCGGGGGGAGTACTACGAACTGGCGCGGCCCGAGATGGTGCACGGTCTGGTCTATCCGGTCCCCGACCCGGCGTTCCCGTTCCTCGGCGTGCACCTCACACGCGGCATCGACGGCGGCGTCCACGTCGGCCCCAACGCCGTCCCCGCGCTCGCCCGCGAGGGCTACGAGCGGGGTGTGGTCAGGCCCCGTGAGCTGGCCCGGACGCTGGCCTGGCCCGGCGCCTGGCGGATAGCGGGCCGGCACTGGCGCTACGGGGGCGGGGAGCTGTGGCGGTCGCTGTCCAAGGCCGCGTTCACCCGGGCGGTGCGGCGACTGCTGCCCGCGGTGACGGAGGAGGACCTGGTCCCCTCGGAGGCAGGGGTACGGGCCCAGGCGGTGCTCCGGGACGGCACGCTGGTGGACGACTTCCTCATCCGCGAGGGCGCCCGCGCGGTCCACGTCCTGAACGCCCCGTCCCCCGCGGCGACGGCGTCCCTGCCGATCGGCAGGGAGGTGGCCCGCCGCGCACTGGACGCGCTGGGCCGCACGTGACCGCCGCGCCCATCCCCGGCGCCCCCGTCCCCGTCCCCGGCGAGCCCGGCCGGCCCCCGGCGGCTCCCCGCACACCCACACGCCCGTGCCGCGCCCCGCCCCGGGCTCCTGCCGCGCTCAACACCGCCGAGCCCCGTCCCGACCGGCACCCCAGCCACGCACACGCCACCGCGCCCCGCCCTGTCCCTCACCCACGCCCACACGCCACCCCGCCCCGCCCCGCGCCGGGCTCCTGCCGCGCTCGCGTCGCCGCGCCCCGACCCGCGCCCCAGCCACGCACACGCCACCGCGTAGCGCCTCGTCCCACACCCACACCCCAGCCACACCCACACGCCGCCCCGCCCCACACCCCAACCACGCTCACACCGCCGCGCCGCGTCACCCATGGCGCCCCAGCCACGCTCGCACCACAAGCGCAAGGGGTGTCACGCGCGTCACGAGCGTCATGAGCATCACGAACCCACCCACCCCGGACCCCGTAAAATCGACCCCACTGTGTCTGACTCGCCGAACACCCCCGAAGCCCTTCACCCCGCACCCGCCGCCCTCGCCCCGCGGGTGCGGGTCCAGGGTGAGCCGCGTTTTCCCGACGGCCCCCAGGCGGACCCCGCCGGCTCGCACTTCGAGCGGCGGATCCGAAGTTTCCAGCCGCGCCGGAGCCGGGTGACCTCGGGGCAGGCGGACGCGCTGCAGCGGCTGTGGCACCAGTGGGGGCTGGACATCGACGGCTCGAGGGTCCTCCACCTCGCCGACCTGTTCGGCAACGACAACCCCGTCGTGCTGGAGATCGGCTTCGGCATGGGCGAGGCCACCGCCCGGATGGCCGCCGCCGACCCGGACACCAACATCCTCGCCGTGGACGTCCACACCCCCGGCCAGGGCAATCTGCTCAACCTCGCCGACCAGAGCGGCATCGGCAACGTCCGGGTGGCCAACGGCGACGCGATCATCCTGCTGCGCGAGATGATCGCCCCGGACTCCCTCGACGGGCTGCGCGTCTTCTTCCCGGACCCCTGGCCGAAGAAGCGGCACCACAAGCGGCGTCTGATCCAGCCGGACTTCCTCACTCTCGCCGCGACCCGCCTGAAGCCGGGCGCGCTCGTGCACTGCGCGACGGACTGGGAGCCGTACGCCGAGGTGATGCTGGAGGTGCTCACCGCGCACTCCGGCTTCGCGAACACCCGGCCCGGCGGCGGTTTCGCGCCACGCCCCGACTTCCGCCCCCGTACCCGTTTCGAGGGGCAGGGGCTGGAGAAGGGTCATGTCGTGAACGACCTGCTCTTCCGCCGCGCGGCACCCACAGGTCAGCGGTAAATCCCTCCCTCGTTCGCCTCTCCGCTCGTTAGGGTCGATGCCGTGGCGATCAGTTCCCCGTACCCGACGAACCCCGGCATCCCCGCCGGCGGCACCCTGCGGCACGCGCACTGGTGGCACAAGCGGTGGGTGCGGTACGGCGCGCTGATCACCCTGCTCGCCCTGTCGGGCCTGGTGATCCTCGCTCTGGTCCGCGAACAGACCGGCACCCAGGGCTTCCTGGTCGGTCTCGGCCTCGCGGTCCTGCCCGTGCCGCTGCTGATAGCCGCCTTCCGCTGGCTGGACCGGGTCGAGCCCGGCCCCTGGCGGAACCTGCTGTTCGCCTTCTCATGGGGCGCCTGCGCGGCCGCGCTGATAGCCATCATCGCGAACAGCTTCGCGACCCGGTGGATAGCGACCGCCACCGCCGATCCGACCAGCGCGGACACCTGGGGCGCCACGCTCGTGGCCCCGGTCGTCGAGGAGTCCGCGAAGGCGGCCGCGATCCTGCTGCTCTTCCTGTTCCGGCGCAGGCACTTCACCGGAATCCTCGACGGCGTCGTCATAGCCGGCGTCACCGCCACCGGCTTCGCCTTCACCGAGAACATCCTCTACCTGGGCACCGCCTTCGGCACCGACCAGCTGGCCGGCGACAGCGGGATCTCCTCCGTGACGGCCGCGACCTTCTTCGTGCGGGTCATCATGTCCCCGTTCGCACACCCCCTGTTCACCGTGCTCACCGGCATCGGCTTCGGCATCGCCGCGCTCGCCGGGGAGCGCCAGCGGCTGCGCCGCGTCCTGCTGCCCCCGGCCGGGCTGCTGCTCGCGATGGGCATGCACGCCTTCTGGAACGGCTCGGCGACCTTCGGCGACTACGGATTCTTCGCGGTGTACGGCGGCTTCATGGTCCCCGCGTTCGGTTTGCTGACCTGGCTGGTGATCTGGACGCGGCAGCGCGAACTGCGGACCGTGCGCGAGGAACTCCCGGCCTATGTCGTGGCCGGCTGGCTCTCACCGCCGCAGCCGTTCGCCCTCGGCTCGATGCGGGCGCGCCGACTGGCCCGCCAGTACGCCGGGCACCATCTCGGCAAGCCTGCGGCCCGCGCGGTCGCGCGGTACGAGGCCTACGCCACGTCCCTGGCCTTCCTCCGGCGCCGGGGCCGTCTGGGCCGGGCCCGCGCGGACTTCGTCGTACGGGAACGCGAGTTGCTCCAGGAGCTGTGGAACCGCCGGGAGATCGCCGGCCCGGCCCTGGAGTACGCGGCGCGGGCGACCGCGCCGCCGATGCCCGTGCCGATGCCGCCGGTCCACGGCTGGGCGCCGGTGTACGGGCCCGCGGCGCCCTACCCGGCGTACAACCCGTACCGGTCGTAGCACGAGCAGGGCGCGAAACGGGTCCGGACAAGCGAAAACCGGCAGTCCTGACGTCGGGGGGTTGCCGTCAGGACCGCCGGGGTTCGCGAGAGACCCGTGCCGGGATTCTCAGGGGTTGAGGCCCTTGCTCTGCAGCCAGGCCAGCGGGTCGATGCCACCGCCCCCGGTGTGCACCTCCATGTGCAGGTGCGCGCCGGTCACGTTGCCCGTGGCGCCCACGCGGCCGATCACATCGCCGGTGGCGACCTTCTGGCCGACGCTGACGCCGATCGACGACTGGTGGGCGTACCAGATCTCGGTGCCGTCGTCGAGGGTCAGCACGGTCTTGTAGCCGTACGAGCCGTTCCAGCCGGCCTCGGTGATGGTGCCGCTGTGGACGGCCTTGAGCGGGGTGCCGGTCGGCGCGGCGAAGTCGAGTCCGGTGTGGTAGCCGGAGGACCACAGGGCGCCGGCCTGACCGAAGGTGGAGGTGAGGGTGTACGAGGAGGTCGGCAGCGTGAACTGCTTTGCCAGCGCGGCGAGCCGCTCGGCCTCGGCCTTCTGACGGGCCTCCTCCTCGGCCTTCGCCTTGGCGGCGGCGGCCTTCTCCTTGGCCTCCTCCTCCGCCTTGGCGGCGGCATCGGCGGCGGCCTTCTCGGCGGCGGCCACGGCCTCGGCGACGGCCTTGCTCTCGACCTGCTCCTGCTGCTGCTCGGCCTGCGCGATGATGCGGGCGCGCAGCGTCTCACCGGCGTCGGTGGTGCCCTCAGCGGTGTCCACGGTGGCCGTGGCGAGGCTGCTGAGGGGGGCGGTCGCGGTCTTGGTGCCGGCGGAGTCGGCGCTGTCGTCGGAGATCAGCGAGCCGACGTTGGGAAGGTCGGGCATCGAGATCGACACCGGCGGCTTGCCGGTGTTCGCGCTCGCCATGCCGCCCGCGCCGACCGCCGCTATGACACCGACGCCGAGGACGGTGGAGCTGCGGGCGAGCCCGCCGCCGCGCTGCTTGCCGACACGGTGCCGGCCGCGCACGGGACGGAGGGTCTCCGCGCTGGGATTCCACTCCTCCCACGGGCCCTCGTCGGTGCGCGGCGCGCCGTAGACGAATGTGTCGGTGCCGTCGGCGGTGCGCTGTTCCGGCACGAACGGGGCCTGTGGGGCAGGCCGATTGGACGCCACGTGGGCGTACTCCTTTCCTTCCTTCTCGCCTACCGGGTTAGCTGACGGGTTCGGAGCAGGAAGGTCTCCTACGCGCGTATACCAGCCGTACCGCTACGGCGGCATACACCCGATTCACCCCAATGTGATGGTTCCCCGGTTCCCTTGTGCGGCCGGTGAGGGCCTCGCGCGGGATTCGGCGCGTGCGCACGGAGCCGCCTCTTGTGACGGCTGGGACGACCGCGCTGCGTTATCGGACGTTAATAGAACCGGGGCATGATTTCCAAGCTGTTCCACTTGATCATTAACGCTTTCTGTCGGGACGTACGGGTTCATGAGCGGCGAAAATCGGGCGAGTTGACCGCCACCCGGAGCGATCTCCACATCTGACGGTGTATCAGTTGTTATGCGGAGGGCTCCCGCCCGATCACCCCGGGTGACACTCGCCGTCGGGCCGCCGGACCGCGAGCAGCGCCATGTCGTCGGTGGTGCCCCCACCGCAGTGCCGGTGCACCTCTTCGGTCACCGCGCTCAGGAGGCTGCCGGGGCCGCGGAAGGTCCGGCCGGCCAGCCGGGCCACCGGATCGTAGAAGACGCCCCGCGCGTCGCGCGCCTCGGTCAGGCCGTCGGTGTACAGCAGCAGCGTCGCCCCGCCCGGGAACGGGGTCTCCTCCGCACAGGCCGGCCACGAGCCCAACTCACCCATCCCCAGCGGCAGTGCCGGGTCGCGGGCGGGCAGAGGGCGCACGGTGCCGTCGGCGTACAGCATCAGCGGCGGCGGATGGCCCCGGTTGAGGATCCGTACGACGCCGTCGTCGTGCGGGATCTCGGCGAGCACGGCGGTGGTGAACCCCTCGACGGCATCGATCCCGCCCCGGCGGGTGTCCTCGCGGGCCAGCGCCCTCTCCAGCCGCCCCGCGACCGCCTCCAGCGTCGGCTCCTGCTCGGCGGCCTCCCGGAACGCCCCGATGACCACCGCGACCGCCGCGACCGCTCCCATGCCCTTGCCCCGCACGTCCCCCACCACCAGTCGCAGTCCGTACCGGCTGTCCTGCACCGCGTAGAGGTCACCGCCGATGAAGGCGTCCGCCTGAGCGGCCTGGTAGCGCGCGGCGATCTCGAACCCGCCGATCCGCTCCATCGGCTCCGGCACCACCGCCAGTTGGGCGGCCTCGGCGATCTCCCAGGCCGAGTCGAGGCGGGCGTGACTGCGCCGGACGAGCACGTTGACCACCACGGCGAGTCCGGCGACCGTGGCCACGGTGATCAGCTCGGTGAACGGTTCGACCTCCATCAGGGTGCCGTACCAGCTCTGCAGCCCCAGGACCATGGCGACGGCTCCGACGCCGGTCAGGATCGTGGCGCGGCGGGAGAGGAGCGGAGCGGCGACCAGCGGGGCGGCCGTGAAGAGGGGGGCTCCGGTGAAGCCGCGGGGCGTGAAGTAGTCGTAGCAGCCACCGACGACGAGCAGCAGGGCGGGCAGGACGCGGACGAAGGCGCGGGCACGGGAGATCCGCCGTTCCTCCGGGGGCGGGACGGGCGGCTCGGGCGGCACCGGTCGCGCGAAGGTGGGGGCGTCGGTGGGGGTGTCGCGCCGACGGCCACGGGCGGCTTCGGAGGCCGGGTCGCGGGGAGTCCGGTCGCCGGGACCGGGGTTCGGCCGCTCTCCGTCCGCCTCCGCAGGCCGCACTGTCGTCTCCCGTTACTCAGGTCACCGCACCCGTCCAGAGTTCCTGGAGTACGCGGGCGGGACCAGCCGGACGGGCCGACCGGATGACGGACGCGGGCCCGCGGGGGATGCCCGGAAACGACTCGGGGCCGGAATCCACGATCTGGATTCCGGCCCCGGGCCTTCAGTAGCGGGGACAGGATTTGAACCTGCGACCTCTGGGTTATGAGCCCAGCGAGCTACCGAGCTGCTCCACCCCGCGTCGTTAAGACCAGTGTACGCCATGCGCGCGACGTTCCGCGCCAGGGTTTCTCCCGCCTCCGCTCTCGGCGACGCCGAGGCCTTCCGTGACCCGTACCGACGTCGCGGTCACCGGCCTCTCCCCGGTGGACCGCGACCTCGGCCCTCCCCGACCGGTGACCGCGACCCGGCCCTCCCCGACCGGTGACCGCGACCCGGCCCTCCCCGACCGGTGACAGGCGCCGGCCAGGACCGACCCGCCCCCGCCGCCCGGACCTGGCCTTCCCGCGCCGGCCACGCGCGCCTCCTGTGAGGCTCACCCCACCAGATGCCGATTGGGCTGCCTCGCCGCCTCCTCCTGCTCCGGGAGCACGACCACCTCGACGCCGGCCCCCGCCAGCATCCCGCTCCCGTCCGCGCCCGCCACGAACGTGTCCGGCTCCCGCCAGGCCGTCACCACGCGCCCCACCCGGGCGTCGAGGATCAGCCCCGCACAGGGCCGGGGGCGGGAGGCGCGGCGGGTGCAGGGTTCCAGGCTGGTGTAGACGGTGGCGCCGGGCAGCCGGGGATCGGCCGGGTCGATCTTCGCGAGCGCCGCCTCCTCCGCGTGGACGACCGGGTCGCCGGCCTCCCGGGAGTGACCCCGCGCGAGTTCGGTGCCGTCCCGCGCCACGACGACCGCACCGACGCTGAACGCCGTCTCCGAGGGCGGGCACAGCGCCGCCAGCTCGCAGGCGAGGGCCAGCCAACGGCGGTCGGCGGCCACGGCGAGGGTGCCGGTGCCGGGCACGGTGGGCTCGTAGCGCATGAGGACGACGTCCTCGATCCGCCGGGTCTCGACCAGGCGCAGGCGGCCGGACCGGTAGCGGCCGGGACCGAAGAGGCGGGGGGCGGCGGGGTCGCCGACGAAGAGCGGGGCGAGGACGAGCTGGACCTCGTCGGCGAGGCCCTCCAGGAGGAGCTGGGTGTGGACGGTGCCGCCGCCCTCGACCATCAGCCGGCGGACTCCCCGTACGTCGTGCAGGTGCGCCAGTAGCGCACGCCAGTCGAGGGCGTCCCCGAGCGCGACCACGTCCGCGGCCACGGGGTTCTCGTCGAGACGCAGGGCGCCCTTCGCCGTCGTGTACACCACCTTCTCACCGCCGGTGTGCCAGAAGTTGGCGGCCGGGTCGAGGTCACCCGTGCCGCTGACCGTGACCTTGAGGGGGTACTCCGGCTCTCCCGCGGCCGTCCGGGCCGCCCGCCGCTGCGGCGAGTTGACCAGCAGGCGGGGGTTGTCGGCGCGGAGGGTGCCTGCGCCGACGAGGATCGCGTCCACGGAGGCCCGCACCTCGTCGACGCGGTCGAAGTCGGCGGGGCTGGAGAGGAGGAGGCGGTCGGGACCGGCGTCGTCCAGGTAGCCGTCGAGGGAGACGGCGGCGGACAGGAGGACGTAGGGGTAGGGCATGGGGCGCACTCCACCTCGGAGGTCGGGACCGGCGGCTCGCCGACCCCCGGCTACTTGGTTCAAGTTTTAAGCAAAACTACACTGACAGCATGACGACTCCCTGGCTCACCCCACAGGAGCAGCGCGCCTGGCGCGCGTACATGGGGGCCTCCCATCTCCTGGAGGACGCGCTCGACCGGCAGCTCCAGCAGGAGGCCGGCATGCCGCACATGTACTACTCCATCCTCGCCAATCTCTCCGAGACCCCGGAACGCCGACTGCGCATGACCGAACTCGCGGAGCGGCTGAAGATCACGCGCAGTCGGCTGACGTACGCCGTCACCCGACTGGAGAAGGACGGGCTGGTACGCCGTGAAGAGTGCTCCCGGGACAAGCGCGGGAGCGTCGCCGCGCTCACCGAGGAGGGGGTGAGCACGGTGGAACGGCTGGCGCCGGGACATGTGGAGACGGTGCGCGCGACACTCTTCGACCATCTGACCCCTCAGCAGGTGGGGCAGCTGGAGGAGATCTTCACGGGGGTCGCGCGGGCATTGCAGGGCGAGGACGCGGACGGCGCGTCCGGGGACATGCCGTGGCGGCGCCGCTCGTCGGCGTGCTCCTGAGCTTTCCCGAACCGTTTGATTCAACTTTAAAGCATGGGCTAGGGTCACCTTCCATCAGGCTGCTTCAAATCTGAAACAACCCGACCTCGGAGGCCCGCATGCCCGACTTCCCCGCCGCTACGCCGCGCGCCCGCGTCCGGGTGCCGTTGCGCTTCCACGACGGCTACAGCGTCGACGCCGACCTGGTCACCTTCCACGGGCTGACCGACGGCCGGGAACACGTGGCCGTCGTCCTCGGCGAACCCGGCCCCCGCCCCTTGGTGCGCCTGCACTCCGAATGCCTCACCGGAGACGTCTTCGGCTCGGCCCGCTGCGACTGCGGCCCCCAGCTGCGCGAGGCCGTCGAGCGGATCGCGGCCCGCGGCGGCGTGCTGCTGTACCTCCGTCAGGAGGGCCGCGGCATCGGCCTCTACAACAAGCTGGACGCGTACGCCCTCCAGGACCAGGGCCTCGACACGTACGAGGCGAACACCGCGCTCGGCCTCCCGGAGGACGCCCGCGACTACACGGCGGCGGCCCAGATGCTCCGCGCCCTGTCCGTGTCGGACCTCGACCTGCTGTCGAACAACCCCGACAAGGCCGACCAGCTCCGCGCCCTCGGCATCGCCGTCCACGACCGCGTCCCCACCGGCGTCTTCACCACCGCCCACAACGTCCGCTATCTACGCGCCAAGGTCCTCCAGACCCAGCACACGCTGCCGCTCGAAAAGCTGAGCGTGAGCTGAGGGCAGGAGAGCGGAGGTGGGCCGCGGTCCTGGGGCGGCCCACCCGTCGGCAACTGCCCTGCGTCACCGTCCGCTCCGGCATCGTTCCCGCGCGGTGGCACACCCGCTGCCGACGCTCCGCCCCCTCACACCCGCCGGACCAGCCCCCAACTCGATGACGTGGCGCTCGCCGTGGCCGAACCGTTCGCCGACCGCCCGGTGGCGGGCGTACCGCAGCGGCCGTCCCGGTGACACCGTGCCTGCAACGTCAGCTCTGCGGAGCAGATCCTCATCGGCACGGGCAGCGAGTGGACGGCGTCAGGCTGACGAGTTGCCCGTACCGGGGCGGACCCGGCGGTCCGGTCAGCCGCGCCACTCCACCAGGAGCAGCGTCGCGTCGTCCGTGGTCCGGCCGCCCCGCGCCCGCTCGAGTGTGTGCGACAGGGCCCGCGCCACCGCCCGGACTCCGCGGCCGCTCCTCTCCAGCCGGTTCACCCAGTCGATCAACTGCTCCTCCCCGAACTGCTCCTCGCCCGCCCTGTGCTCCTCGATCAGCCCGTCGGTGAAGCACAGGACG
Organism: Streptomyces sp. NPDC002309; assembly: GCF_053593375.1. Lineage (NCBI taxonomy): Bacteria > Bacillati > Actinomycetota > Actinomycetes > Kitasatosporales > Streptomycetaceae > Streptomyces > Streptomyces sp. NPDC002309. The sequence continues at coordinate 23,838 of NZ_JBSFCI010000003.1, forward strand.
CGGTCTCCCCGTTCCAACCTCAGCTGACTGACCTCCGGCTCCGCACCGCCGAGTCCCACGGGGAGAGTCGTCGGTCCGACGAGTCGGCGCGTGACACGGTGGTCGCGGACGAGTATCGGTGCGGGGTGGCCGGCGTTGACCCACTGCAGGTCGCCCGTCCTCGTGTCCAGGCGCATCATCTGCGCGGTGACGAAGTGGTCGGCGCCGAACTGCTTCGCCACGGCATCGTCCATGAAGGCGTAGATCTCCGTCAGGCCGGTGCTCAGGCGGCGGGCGTAACGGTAGGCGCCGATGGCCACGGTGGCCATCGTGGCCGCGCCGAGGCCGTGCCCCATCGCGTCGATCATGGCCAGGTGGAGGATGTCGCCGTTGAGCGCGTAGTCGAAGCTGTCCCCCGCCACGTCGTACGCGGGCTCCAGGACTCCGGCCAGGGCGACGCGCGGCATGATCATGGCCAGGGGCGGCAGCAGCGCCCACTGGATCTCGGCGGCCACACTCATCGCCTCACGGCGTCGGGTACGGAAGAACAGGTCGGAATATCCGTTCTTGGTCACCAGCAGGTCTGCCACCAGAGCGGAGAGACGGCGCAACAGGCGGCGGTCGTCGTCGTCGACCCGATCCAGCGTCACGGCCATGACGCCCACCTGGTCGCCACCGTCCAGCAGCGGCAGGTGGACGCGTACGCCGTCGCCCTCGGGCAGTTCGACGGGCAGCGCACCGAGAAAGCAGCGGCCCGCGGCGGAATCGTCGATCACCAGCGGGTCCTCGTCCATGAGGCCCTCGCCGGGCAACGGTACGAGCAGCAGCTGGCCGTAGTCCTGCAGCAGGATCTGCGGACGGCGGCCTCCCAGCCGTTCCATCACCTCGGCGACCAGGGAGCCGACAAGGTGCGGCGGAAGCTGATGCGCGCGATCGAGAACCGTCCCCAGGAGCGCTTCCCCGAAGCTCTCGGAGCGGTCCGGGCGCGGATCGGCCATCAGCCGCTCACTAGACGTGGTCCACGCCGACACGGGCGGCGGCGGTGGCCGACGAAAAAGCGGTCTGTCCCATCAGTCCATCATGGGGCGTTCCGCTGCCAGGCGCTCTCCTGGCCGTGGCCGTCCTCGACTCGGGCCAGGATGCGCCGAGCCGACTGCGTGTTCCAGGGATCGGCCGCGGCCCTCAGCAGCCGACCTGCCGTCCCCGTCGGCTCGTCGGGCGGGATGACCAGCAGCTCCCAACGCCCCACGGTGCCGCACTCCAGGGTGACGGCATGCGCCTCGTCGGCGGCGTCGCTCAGGACGACCTCGATCACGTGGTCGGGTGCCGACAACATTTCCGGGGCGTCGGGCCACGCAGCGGCATCCACCGTGACGCGGGTGACCGTACCGTGGCCGGGGTCCAGCGAGCCCACGAGCGCGGGCAGTTCCAGGGCCAGGGCGTCACAACGCGGCCACCACGCTCCGTCCAGTGGACCGTGGCTGGCCTCCGGTGTGAGGCTCAGCCGCGACAGCGGCATCGTGTACGTGTGCCCGTCGTCCCGTCGTGGTGGACCGGCGGTGGGTGGTGTGAGGGAGTCCATCGTGCGATCCCGTTCCAGAGAGCCTGGGGCCGTCTCTTGTCCGTCACCCGCCTTTCCGCCACTCGCCGGGAAGGGCGCCGCCCTGGTCGTGCGCCCGACATGTTCTCCGTGTCTCCCAGGCTACGCCCGGCCTGGGTCCAAGGCCGGAGGCGCCGGTACCGGCGCCTTCTCCGGGAAGAGAACCAGCACGCAGGGTGCGCCCAGACCGGGCAGCCCCACCATCTCTCCGCAGTTTCGCCAGCCCCAGGACTCGAAAGCGGCCTGGCCGACCCGGTCCGCCGGACGGATCAGGGCGACTCCGAACGCGGTGTGCCGGTCGGCCAGCAGACGCTGCTGCAGACGCCGGCCGATGTCTCGGCGCTGGGCGTGATGATGCGCCACGACCTGGGTGAGGAGCAGGAACCGGGTACAGCAGGTGAGCCGCTGGACGCTCTCCTGCAACCCCCGCTCCGAGCAGGCACCGGGGCCGATCGGGAATCCGAAGGCGCACCCTACCAACACCGTCGTTTCGGCAACCAGCAACGCGAAGCCGGGCCGTCGGGCGCTGACGGCGAGCCGCCCCAAGAAGTCGCCCCGCTCCCGGTCCGCGTTCGCCGACAAGCCCGCGACGGGTTCCACGGCCAGGTCGGCGATGTCCTCGCGCATGTCCTCCGCCTGCCAGCGGGTCAGGCGGCGGAGACGGATCCCGTCCTTCACGACTGCCGCACGGGCAGGGCCGCCGCCCTGCTGCTCGTCGGCCGACGGAGACGCGCCCGGCAACCCACTGAGCAGGGAGGCGGAGCCGGTGACGGCGAGAAGTCGGCTGATCTGCGCGCAGGGATTGTGCAGCCGCACGGAAGCATGCACCCGGTCCGCGCGCCGCGACGTCGTCAGGAAGACGTCCAGGCCCTTGGAGTCACAGGAGCCGACCGTGGTGAGATCGACGTCGATGCCGGTCACTCCGTCGCGCAGGCACTCCTCCAGCACGGCCCGCAGCAAGGGGACAGTGGCCGGCCCGATCGCGCCGGCGAGCGTGACGAGGGCCCGCTCTCCCCGGTCACGCCGGTGGATGTCCAGGCGCTGCACGACCGTCACGCCGCCCATCGGCCGGGAAGGGTGACAACCGGGAAGCGTCGCGGAGTCGTTGTGATCGCGGTGGCCATGATGCCGACCCGTCTCCGACCGTCGCCTCGGGCGGCCCGGGTTTCGTCTTTCGCCGAGGACGACCCGACAGGAGAGTCGGAGTGCGTGATGCCCTCGGTACTTTCACCGTACGTCGCCGGCAACCGGGAATGTGGCGCCGGGCGGACTCATCCGAGTCGAGCACTCCGCCTGCCGAAGGGTGCCCAGGGAGACCTCCGCGGCGGACAGCCCCCTCGTGGGGCACTCTGCTTGACCCCATGCCTACCGGGTATCCACCGCCGCCGGGCCCGAGCAGGTTCCGCGGACCACGGGCGCATCCGCTCACGCACGAGCCCGAAAACGCATCAGCGCCCGAGTCAGCAGAGGCCGACCCGGACGCTGCGTAGCAGGTCAGAGGTCATATCCCCCGCCTACCGCCGGTAGGCCCTGTGGGACTCGAACCCACAACCAATGGATTAAAAGTCCACTGCTCTGCCAATTGAGCTAAGGGCCCAGGCGATGTTGCCTCCCCGAGCATAGCCGCAGGAAGCGGCGTCGCCGATCGGGTATCCGGGAGACGGGGCCGTGTGCGGGGTGGAAGCGTCCGTGAACGCTGGGGATCGACCGGTTCGCGAGCCCTGACCCGCACCGGACGACCACCGGACAGCCACCTGTCGGGCACCCGCCGGGCGCGTCCACCAACGCGCCGGGCCCCCGCTGGAACAGTCCCGCGTAGGACTGCCGGCCCGTCCCGATCCGCACCCGCACCCGCACCCGCACCCCGAACGAACCCTTGCCGTCACCGCGGATCCAGGCCGAGGACAGTTTCCCCTTGTCGTCGGCACTTCACCGGCCGCAGGAAAGGCCGTGGCCCCCACCGACGATCGGTGGGGGCCACGGCCTCTGTCAGAAGGCCGGCTCTCGGCCGGACTCAGCCGTTGCGCTTCCAGCGCGGCTTGTCCTCGCTGCGCCCGAAGGAGCCACCGCCGCGGTGGTCGTCACGGCGGCCGTACGGGCGCTCGTGTCCGCCGGCGCGGAAGCCGGGGCGGTCGCCCTGGCGGTCCCGGTTGAACGGACGGTCGCTGCCACGGTGGCCACCGCGCTCGTCACGCCGCTCGAAGGAACGGGCCGGACTGTCGTCCCGGCGGAAGCCGCCACGGTCGCCCCGGTCGTCACGGCGCTCGAACGAACGGCCACCACGGTCGTTGTCACGACGGTCGTCACGGCGGAAGCCGCCACGCTCGCCACCGTCCCGACGCTCGAAGGAACGGCCACCACGGTCGTTGTCACGACGGTCGTCACGGCGGAAGCCGCCACGCTCGCCACCGTCACGACGCTCGAAGGAGCGCCCACCGCGATCGCCGTCACGGCGCTCGTCACGGCGGAAGCCGCCACGCTCGCCACCGTCACGACGGTCGTCACGGCGCTCGAACGAACGGCCACCACGGTCGTCACGGCGCTCGAAGGAACGGCCACCCCGGTCGTCACGGTCGTCACGGCGCTCGAACGAACGGCCACCACGGTCGTCACGGCGCTCGAAGGAGCGCCCACCGCGGTCGCCGTCACGGCGCTCGTCACGGCGGAAGCCGCCACGCTCGCCACCGTCACGACGGTCGCGGCGCTCGTAGGAGGAGCCGGAACGCTCGGCGTCCCGCGCCACGGGCTGCTCGGGCACCGAGACCTCGACGACGTCGGGCAGCTCGGTCGTCTCGGCGGCCTCGGCCACCGCGGTCTGCGCCTCGGCGACCGCGGCCTCCGGGTCCTCGCCGCGCTCGCGGGCGACCCGGGCGACCAGCCGGTCGGCCTCGTCGCGCAGCTCGGCCGCGCGCCGCTGCGCACGCTCCAGCTGCTTGGTGAGGTGCGAGACCTCGCGCTCGGCCTGCTGCGCCGCGTTGCCCGCGGACTCGGCCTGCACCTCGGTCATCGACCGGGCACCGGTGATCTCGGCGACCTCGGGGTCGAACGCGCCGGCGCCCTGGATGATGTGGCGCGAGGCGTCGACGCCCGCGTCCTCCATCAGGCGGAAGATCTGGCGGCGCTGGTGCGGCAGGGAGAGCGAGACGACCGTGCCGGTACGCCCGGCACGGGCGGTGCGGCCGGCCCGGTGGAGGTAGTCCTTGTGGTCACCGGCGGGGTCGACGTTCAGCACCAGGTCGATGCCGTCGACGTGGATGCCGCGCGCGGCGACGTCCGTCGCGACGAGGACGTTGACGTAACCGTCCTTGAAGTCCGCCAGCGTCCGGGTGCGGGCGCCCTGCGTCATGCCGCCGTGCAGCGCGTCGGCCTTCGCACCGGCGTCGCGCAGCTGCTCGGCGACGCGGTCGGCGCCCAGCTGGGTGCGGACGAAGATGATGGTGCGGCCCTTGCGGGAGGCGATCGCGGCGGTGACCGGCGCCTTGTCCTTGGGCTTCACGATCAGGATGTGGTGCGACATGGTCGTCACCGCGCCCTGGGCCGCGTCGACCTCGTGGGCGACCGGCTCGTTGAGGTAGCGGTCGACGAGGGTCTGGATCTCGTTCTCCATGGTCGCGGAGAACAGCATGCGCTGGCCGCCCGCGGGAACCTGGTCGAGCAGCTCGGTGACCTCGGGCAGGAAGCCCAGGTCGGACATCTGGTCGGCCTCGTCGAGGACGGTGATCTGCACGTCCTCCAGCGAGCAGGCGCCGCGGCCGATGATGTCGCGGAGCCGCCCCGGCGTGGCGACCAGGACGTCGACACCCCGCTCCAGGGCGTAGATCTGGTTCCCCATCGACGTGCCGCCGCACACCACCTTCATCTTCAGCCCGAGGACGTCCCCGTACGGCTGGAGCGCGTCGGCGACCTGCATCGCCAGTTCGCGGGTGGGGGTGAGGATGACGGCGCGGGGGCGCTTCTTCTCGGTGCGGCCGCCGGCCAGCGTGGCCAGGGTCGGCAGACCGAAGGAGAGGGTCTTGCCGGAGCCGGTGCGGCCACGGCCGAGGATGTCCTTGCCGGTCAGGGCGTCCGGGATGGTCGCGGCCTGGATCGGGAAGGGGGTGGTCACACCGTTCTGCGCGAGCTTGCGCACGACACCCTCGGGCAGACCGAGGTCCGCGAAGGTGATCTCGGGGGCCTGGTCGTTCTCGGCCGCCTGGGTCTCGGCGACCTGGTTCTCGGCGACCTGGTTCTCGGGGGTCTGGTCGTCGCCCGTGGGCATGACGGCGTGATCAGTACTGGCGATGGACATACGTCTGCGAAACCTTCCGGAGTCTCTTCGGCACGCGCCCGTCAACTCCGTGATTCGCACACGACCGCCTCAATGCGGTCCGCCACGGCAAGGGAGAGTACGCGCCACACGGCGCGCTCTGTGGTGGCGCCGGGCAAATGGGATCAAACGATCTACCACCATACGCACCCACCACCCCGGAAGGCAAACCGGTCCGGAAATGCCTGGTCGGCGCCCTACGGGCGCCCGGCGGAACGCCTCACGCCGGCGAACCGGCGCTAGACCGGCGCCCCCGCCTGCGGCGCCGGCTCCCGCATGACCAGTTGCGGGCCCGTGTTCTCGTGCGCCGAGGAGGACGGCTCGGCGGCCGTCGGTTCCGGCGTCGTCGGCTGCTCCGATGTCGGCGGGGGCGGTTCCGGTGCCGTGGTGGTGCGCGTGGGGGTCGGCTCGGGCGGGGGCGGCGGGGGGTCGCCCGGCTTGACGGAGTGCCCCGGGACGGCCGGTGCCGAGCCCGACGCGGTCGCCCCCGGCGTCTTCGCCGAGCCGGACGGGTCGGGCGACCCGCCCGGCGAGGCCGAGCGCCCGTCCTTCCCGTCCTTGCCGCGCACATGATCGGCGCCGCCCGCGCCCCCGCCGCCCGCGACACCACCGCCGGACCAGGCCGTTCCTCCGTCGGGCGCCTCGCCGCCCTGCGATCCGGCCGAGTGCGAGGGCCTGGCGCGGCCGCCGTCGTCACCCACGCTCATACAGCCGGCGGCGGCGGCGACGGCCACGACGGTGGCGGCCAGGCGGACAGGTACGTACAAGCGGCGCACGGGCAGCCACCTCCGAGGGGGTGATGGAGTCAACCTGCCCAACTCCCGCCGCCCACAAGAGGACACGCGCCCCGTTACCCGTATCCCAGCGCGTGCAGTCGCGCGTCGTCGATCCCGAAATGGTGGGCGATCTCGTGCACGACCGTGATCTCGGTCTCGGCGACCACGTCCTCGCGGGACTCGCACATCCGCAGCGTCGGTCCCCGGTAGATCGTGATCCGGTCCGGCAGCACCCCCGCGTACCACTCACCTCGATCGGTCAGCGGCGTCCCCTCGTACAGCCCGAGCAGCTCGGGATCGTCGGCGGCCGGTTCGTCCTCGACGAACACCGCGACGTTGTCCATGAGCCGTGTCAGCTCGGCCGGGATCCGGTCCAGCGCCTCGGCGACCAGTTCCTCGAACTCCTCGCGCGTCATCTCCAGCACAGGCCCATTGTCCGGTACGGCGCCCCGGTGCGAGACCCCGCCACCACGCGCGGACGAACCGCCTACGAACGGGACGGCACGGCGGAGATCGCCGACCCCGCCACCACGCGCGGACGACCCACTCGGCGCCGCATATCCACCGGCCCACACGGGCATACGGGATCAATGGCCCGCGTCCCCGCCGCAGTCCTGACGACGATCAGCCGTCGCCGTGTCCGCCGCCGCTCCCGCCCCACCCCCGAGACCACGCTCGTCCCACGCCCGGCGAACCGCCTGACCAGAGCCCTGGGCCTGACAGCCGTCGTCCTGCTGGGCGCGTGGCTCGGGCTGCTGGTCGTCGGGAACGTCCGGGTCCCGGTCGGCCCGATGGACACGACGATGACCCTGCGCCCGTCCCTCACCGGCGGCACCAAGATCAACGTCTCCCCGCTGGGCGCGCTGCACCTGGACAGCCACCTCGCGCCGGTCCGGCTCGACGTGAACGTCGACCAGCTCGACCCCGAGCGCTCCCAGGCCCTGGTCGACCATCCCGAGCGCATCTCCGGCCTCCAGGCCGAGGTCGCCCGGGACGTCGGCCAGGGCGCCCTCGGGCTGGCCGTGCGCTCCTGCGTGGCCGTCGTCGCCGGCGCGACCGCGCTCGGCCTCGCCGTCTACCGCCGCCCGCGCCGCGCCCTGGCCGCCGGCGGCCTCGCGCTCACCCTGCTGGCGGCGTCGGGAGCGACGGCGTACGCCACCTGGAACCCCAAGTCGGTCCTGGAGCCGAGGTTCTCGGGCCTGCTGTCCTCCGCCCCCTCCCTGGTCGGCGACGCGCGCAGCATCGTCACCGAGTTCGACGTCTACCAGCAGGAGTTGGCGCGCCTGGTGACCAACGTGACCAAGCTCTACGACGCCACCTCCACGCTCCCCGCGTACCGGCCGGACCCGACCACCATCCGCGTCCTGCACGTCTCCGACATCCACCTCAACCCGGCGAGCTGGAAGATCATCGCCTCGCTGGTCGAGCAGTACGAGGTGAACGTGATCGTCGACTCCGGCGACACGATGGACCACGGCAGCTCGGCCGAGAACGGGTTCCTCGACCCGATCGAGGACCTGGGCGCCCCGTACATCTGGGTGCGCGGCAACCACGACTCGCGGACCACCCAGCGCTATCTGGAGGACCTGAGGAACGTGCACGTCCTCGACGACGGCCGCGCGGTGTCGGTGGCGGGGCTGCGGTTCGCGGGGATCGGCGACCCCCAGTTCACCCCCGACCGCAGCGACAGGCCCGGCACCGAGGCGTCGCAGGAACTGGCCGGCGCCCGCCTGGCCAGTTCCCTGCGCGACCAGAGCGCCGCCGGCACCCCGGTGGACGTGGCCGTGGCCCATGAACCCCAGGCCGCCCGGCAGACGGACGGCGAGGTCCCGCTCGTCCTGGCGGGCCATGTGCACCACCAGGAGATGGAGGTGCTGCGCTACGGCACCCGGTTGCGCATCGAGGGCTCGACCGGCGGCAGCGGACTGCGCGCGGTGGAGGGCGCGCGCCCGGACCCGATCGAGGCGTCGATCCTCTACTTCGACCGCGACACCCGCCGCCTCCAGGCGTGGGACGCGATCCGACTCGGAGGCCTGGGCCGGACAACGGCCGAGATCAGCCGCCACCTTCCCGAGGAGAACCACCCCTGAACCGCCTCCCCTGATCTCGTTTGGCCCGCGTCCATGACGCGTAGTACAGTCTGGTCGTGCCCAAGGGCACCGGTCAGGGCTTGACCGTCCGAAGCTTCCGTCGAAGCGAAAGAGAAGCCGATCCCCGTCAGGGGAGAAGCGGAGTCACATGCTTCTCACGTCCCTTCGGGAACGCGAAGACGAAGCAGAGCGGTAAGGCTTTTCGCCCTCATCGTCTAGCGGCCTAGGACGCCGCCCTTTCAAGGCGGTAGCACGGGTTCGAATCCCGTTGGGGGCACGCAGTACGGTGTGCGACACTTAGCTACGTTGGTTCGCACGCCAACCACGCATGGTCCTGTGGAGCAGTTTGGAGTGCTCGCCACCCTGTCAAGGTGGAGGCCGCGGGTTCAAATCCCGTCAGGACCGCTTGCAGATCACTCCGGTGAACTGCGTGGCTGGGTAGCTCAGTTGGTACGAGCGATCGCCTGAAAAGCGATAGGTCGCCGGTTCGATCCCGGCCCCAGCCACCAGAGTGAGAACGTCCCGGACAGTATTCCGTCCGGGACGTTTCTCGTCGTGTGCCCCCTGTCCGCCCCACGTCGGTCCTGCGGATTCTCCGTCGACGGGCCGCACGGGGCCGTCGTATCTTCCCTCTGCACGCGATCTTCCGCGGGCGATTCCGTTTCTGTGCCGGGGGGCCACCGCCATGTCCGCGTCTGCCGACCTTCGTCCGCGTCCCGAACTGCCCGACCAGGTCCCGCGCTTGCCACGCCTCCTCCTGAACGGCCTGTCGGCACTGCTCGTCGCCGTCGCCCTCAGCGACCTGTACGCCGTCTACGCCGGCGTCCGGGTGTACACACTGATCCATCAGGACGGGGGCTTCGCCTTCGCCTCCGAGCAGGAACTGGAAAGCATCGACGCGCTGTACCGGACCGCCGGACAGCTGCAGGGCGTCACGTTCCTCACCTGCGCGATCGTCTTCATCCTCTGGTTCCACCGGATGCGCCAGGACACCGGGGCACTCGGGCCGGACAGGTTCCGCAACGGCCCCGGCTGGGCGATCGGCTCCTGGTTCGTCCCGGTGGCGAACCTCTGGCTGCCCTATCGGGTCGCCGTCGACATGTGGGGGGCAAGCACACGGCTGCCGGCCGACGGCGAGCCGTACAAGGTCTCCTTCTGGCCGGTCAACCTGTGGTGGGGCCTGTTCGTCGCCACGACCCTGTTCCGCCGGTACGCCGACCGGCGCTACCGGGACGCCGAGGCCGTCGGGGAGATCCGGGACGCCGTGCTCCATCTGATGGCGTCCGACCTCCTGGACATCGCGGCCGCGGCGGCCGCGGTGTACTTCGCCGTCCGGCTGACGGCCATGCAGCGGCTGAAGGCGACCGACGGGCCCTACGTCTCCGTCTGAGCCGGGCCGGGGCCACCGCCCCGGGCACCGGAACGGACCGATTCGTCCGGGGCACCGGGCCGCGGTCGCCGCCGGGCCGGACCTCGGAGCGAGCCGCGCCACAGGCAAATCGTTCGCCAGTCGTTCGGGCGGGGTGCGATCCTGGGACCCGTATGTCTACGCAGCCTGCCCTCGCCCCCCGCCTGACGGACCTCTCCCTGCGCGACGCGCACCGGCTCGGCCGCAGGCTCGAAGGCGCACGCAAGATCCGCAAGCCGGAGGCGCGCGCCACCGTACTCGCCGAGATCGAGGCGGAGATCGAGAAGGCCGAGGCCCGGATGGCCGACCGCCGGGCCCAGGCGCCCTCGGTCAGCTACCCGCCGCAGCTTCCCGTCAGCCAGAAGAAGGACGAGATCGCCGAGGCCATCCGCGACCACCAGGTCGTGATCGTCGCCGGTGAGACCGGGTCCGGGAAGACCACGCAGATCCCCAAGATCTGCGTGGAGCTCGGCCGGGGCGTCCGCGGCATGATCGGCCATACCCAGCCCCGCCGTATCGCCGCCCGCACGGTCGCCGAGCGGGTCGCGGAGGAACTGGACACGCCGCTCGGCGAAGCCGTCGGCTGGAAGGTCCGCTTCACCGACCAGGTGAACCCGGACGCCACCTTCATCAAGCTGATGACCGACGGCATCCTGCTCGCCGAGATCCAGACCGACCGCGAGCTGCGCGCCTACGACACGATCATCATCGACGAGGCCCACGAGCGGTCCCTCAACATCGACTTCCTGCTGGGCTACCTCGCGCAGCTGCTGCCGAAGCGGCCGGACCTCAAGGTCGTCATCACCTCGGCGACGATCGACCCGGAGCGCTTCTCACGGCACTTCGGCGACGCCCCGATCATCGAGGTCAGCGGCCGGACGTACCCGGTCGAGCTGCGCTACCGGCCGCTCCTGGAAGAGGACTCCGAGGACGCCGACCGCGACCAGATCACCGCGATCACGGACGCCGTCGAGGAGCTGATGGGCGAGGGCAAGGGCGACATCCTCGTCTTCCTCTCCGGTGAGCGGGAGATCCGCGACACGGCGGACGCGCTGGAGAAGAAGAAGTACGCGTTCACCGAGGTCCTCCCGCTGTACGCACGGCTCTCGCACGCCGAGCAGCACCGCGTGTTCCAGCAGCACACCGGACGCAGGATCGTGCTGGCGACCAACGTCGCCGAGACCTCCCTCACCGTCCCGGGCATCAAGTACGTCATCGACCCGGGCTTCGCCCGTATCTCGCGCTACAGCCACCGCACCAAGGTCCAGCGGCTGCCCATCGAGCCGATCTCCCAGGCCAGCGCCAACCAGCGCAAGGGCCGCTGCGGCCGTACGTCCGACGGCATCTGCATCCGCCTCTACGGCGAGGACGACTTCGAGGCCCGCCCGGAGTTCACGGACGCGGAGATCCTCCGTACGAACCTGGCGAGCGTCATCCTGCAGATGACCGCCGCCGGCCTCGGCGACATCGAGAAGTTCCCCTTCATCGACCCGCCGGACCACCGCAACATCCGCGACGGCGTGCAACTCCTTCAGGAGTTGGGCGCGCTCGACCCGGACCAGAAGGACTCGCGCAAGCGGCTGACGGACACCGGCCGCAAGCTCGCCCAGCTCCCGGTCGACCCCCGGCTGGCCCGGATGGTCCTGGAGGCCGACAAGAACGGCTGCGTCCGCGAGGTCATGGTCATAGCCGCCGCGCTCTCCATCCAGGACCCCCGCGAGCGCCCGGCGGAGAAGCAGGCCCAGGCCGACCAGCAGCACGCCCGCTTCCGTGACGAGACCAGCGACTTCCTCGCCTACCTCAACCTCTGGCGCTACCTGCGCGAGCAGCAGCGGGAGCGCGGGTCGTCGTCCTTCCGCCGCATGTGCAAGCAGGAGTACCTCAACTTCCTGCGCATCCGCGAGTGGCAGGACATCTACAGCCAGCTGCGCACGGTCGCCAAGCAGATGGGCATCCACCTCACCGAGGACGACGCCCCCGCCGACCGCATCCACACCTCGCTCCTCGCCGGCCTCCTCTCCCACATCGGGATGAAGGACGTGAAGGACGGCAACAAGAACGAGTACCTGGGCGCCCGCAGCGCCAAGTTCGCGATCTTCCCCGGCTCGGCGCTGTTCAAGAAGCAGCCGCGCTTCGTGATGTCCGCCGAACTCGTGGAGACCTCCCGCCTCTGGGCCCGCGTCAACGCGAGGATCGAGCCCGAGTGGGTGGAGCCCGTCGCCGGGCACCTGATCAAGCGGACGTACAGCGAACCGCACTGGGAGAAGGACCAGGCGGCCGTGATGGCGTACGAGAAGGTCACGCTGTACGGCGTCCCGATCATCGCCCAGCGCAAGGTGAACTACGGCCGCATCGACCCGGAGGCCAGCCGCGAGCTGTTCATCCGCAACGCGCTCGTCGAGGGCGACTGGCGGACCCACCACAAGTTCTTCGCCGACAACCGGCGGCTGCTCAGCGAGGTCGAGGAGCTGGAGCACCGCGCCCGGCGCCGCGACATCGTCGTCGACGACGAGACCCTGTTCGACTTCTACGAACAGCGGGTTCCCGAACACGTGGTCTCCGGCGCGCACTTCGACTCCTGGTGGAAACACAAGCGGCACGAGCAGCCCGACTTCCTCGACTTCGAGCGCGCGATGCTCATCCGCGAGTCGGCGGAGGCGGTCACCAAGGCGGACTACCCGGACTCCTGGCGCCAGGGTCCGCTCAAGTTCAGGGTCACCTACCAGTTCGAGCCCGGCGCGGACGCGGACGGCGTCACCGTCCACATCCCGCTCCAGGTCCTCAACCAGGTCACCGACGAGGGCTTCGACTGGCAGATCCCGGGCCTGCGGGAGGAAGTGGTCACGGAGCTCATCCGGTCCCTCCCCAAGCCGATCCGCCGCAACTACGTGCCCGCGCCGAACTTCGCCAAGCGCTTCCTGGACGCCGCCGTACCCCTCCAGGAGCCGCTCACCACGACCATGGCCCGCGAGCTGAAGCGGATGGTCGGCGTGCCCTTCACCGCCGACGACTTCGACTGGTCGAGGGTCCCCGACCATCTGCGGATCACTTTCCGGATCGTCGACGAGCGGCGCCGCAAACTGGCCGAGGACAAGGACCTGGAGGCGCTGAGGCTCCAGCTCAAGCCGAAGGCCCGCAAGGCGCTCTCGCAGGCCGCCGCGGCCACCGCGGAGCGCAGCGGCGGCGAGTCCGTCGAGCGCCAGGGCCTGACCGACTGGACCATCGGCCCCCTCAGCCGCGTCTTCGAGACCCGTCGGGCCGGCCAGCCCGTGAAGGCGTATCCGGCGCTCGTCGACGACGGTCCGACGAAGAACACGGTCTCCGTACGCCTCTTCGACACGGAGGCGGAGCAGGCCGAGGCCATGTGGAAGGGCACGCGCCGGCTCATCCTGCGCAACATCCCGGTCAATCCGGCGAAGTTCGCGTCCGAGAAGTTGACCAACGCCCACAAGCTCGCCCTCTCGGCCAACCCGCACGGCTCCGTCCAGGCCCTCTTCGAGGACTGCGCCACGGCCGCCGCGGACAGGCTGATCGCCGACTTCGGGGGGCCGGCGTGGGACGAGGAGTCGTACCGCAAGCTCTACGACAAGGTGCGTGCCGAGATCGTCGACACGACCGTGCGCACGGTGGACCAGGTGCAGCAGGTGCTCGCCGCCTGGCAGGCCTGTGAGCGCCGGCTGAAGGCCGTGCGCAGCCCCGCGCTGCTGCCGAACCTGCAGGATGTCCGGGCGCAGCTGGACGCCCTGGTGAAGCCCGGATTCGTGACGGCGACGGGGCTGGGCCGGCTGCCGCACCTCATGCGCTACCTGGTGGCCGCTGACCGGCGTCTGCAGCAGATGCCGACGAACGTCCAGCGGGACACCACGCGCATGGAGAAGGTCCAGGAGATGCGCGACGAGTACGCGTGGCTCCTGGAGCAGCTGCCGCAGGGCCGGCCGGTCCCCACCCCCGTCCTGGACATCCGCTGGATGATCGAGGAGCTCCGCGTCAGCTACTTCGCGCACGCGCTGGGCACGGCGTACCCCGTGTCGGACAAGCGGATCGTGAAGGCGATCGACGCCGCGGCGCCGTGACGGCCCTCGCACGTTAAGTGAGTTCGACCAGGCGGCCGCGCTCCTGTAGAGTCTCGTTTCGCAGCGCAACGCAGGAATCGCGCCGCAAAATCTGGTCCTGTGGAGCAGTTTGGAGTGCTCGCCACCCTGTCAAGGTGGAGGCCGCGGGTTCAAATCCCGTCAGGACCGCAGAGAAGTCGAGGCCCGCATCCCACCAAGGGAAGCGGGCCTTCGCCATGACAGCACCGCCACACACGACGGCCCGCATCCCCACCGAGGGAAGCGGGCCTTCCTCATGACCGCGCCGGCCGGGTTCCTCGGAGTCCGGGCGCTCATCCTCGGGCAGGGGATTCGGCCCCGCACACGTCGGCCCCTGCACCGCCTTGACGGCGTCACTTTCGGTCGGTACTCAGAAACCAGGGCAACACGCCCGCTGGGCCCGGAGGTGGCGTATGGCGGCATCGGTGAGGCACGAGACCCGGGCATTGCTACGGGCGCACCTCTCGGCCGCGTCGTCGTACCGGCATGTGACCCGGCACTGCCCGATCTGCCATCGCCTGCTGCGACTCGCCCTCGCCATGGACCCCGCCCCGCACGCCCCGGACACCCCGGACACTCCGGAGGAGAGCGTCGAGGACGAGCGCTCCGCCGACGCATGAGCGACCCCGCTCCATGCCTCACATCCCCAACTCCCCTATCGCACATAGGTCAGAGGCAACAAGCACAGTGGCATGTGACGGGAGTCACCGCATGAGTTTTCAAAACAGCGGTACTTACCCATCTCCTACAACTGGTCAATTTAATATGTGCAATGGCACCACCTCGCAGGCCCGTTCCGCGGCAGCCGCGACACCCTTCCCCAGACTCCGACAAGCCCGCCCACGGGCTCGCCACCCCACGCACAAAAAAGATCGCGCTGGACTCGGCGGAGTCCAGCGCGATCGGTGACGCACCCTGTCAGTTGCCTGAAGGTTCTGGGCGAGGGCCCTGTTGGGGCAGAACCCGCGTCGGTGGGAGCGTGGTTGCGGACGCCTCGGAAGGTTGGGGGGCCGACCGATTTGTCCTGTTATTCAGTTGTTCAGGCCTCGCTGCGCTGCTGCGGGATGCCCGCGAGCAGAGCGCGCACCTCAGCCTCGCGGTAGCGGCGGTGCCCGCCGAGCGTGCGGATGGAAGTGAGCTTGCCGGCCTTCGCCCACCGCGTGACCGTCTTCGGGTCGACGCGGAACATCGTGGCGACCTCAGCCGGGGTCAGCAGCGGCTCGGCATCAGGGGTGCGAGCGGTCATGAGCGGCCTCCTCGGGAGAACCGAACCTTCTCGGTTCTTTCCTCTAAATTCTGCACCTTGACCCGCGTTGCCCGAAATGGCGGACGCGAGTCGAGTCGGTTATAGGACGAACGGCTTGTCCTCGGCACTACAACTACACCATCTGTCCAGCCGCGTCGGCCAAACCGATGGAATTGCCCTCCCAGGTGTTCATCAGCGACGGATGCCGATGGACCATGCCATAGCGGACAGTCACGCCACTGTGACGATCAGTCACAGGGCGATCAGGAGTCGTCAGACCCCCCAAAGCACTCAATACGTAGAATCCGCCCATAGTTGAACACACCGGGAGGACAGAGTCCTCCCCGGACTCCTTGTCCTATTTTGGCATGAGGATGGGCAAGGGACGCAAGGGGCGTGTAAGTGCGCTCCATCACGCATGGCGCATGCGTCACAGTCTTGACACATACGGCCATAACGGGCTCTGAACGCGGTCTTGACGCCCAGTAAGCTGCGTCACAGTACGGTACGTCAGTTCGCCGAACGCAGGTCCCGCACCGACCGCCAGCGCTCCACCAGCCGCGCGTACGCCTCGCCCGCCGCGACCCCGTCGCCCAGGCGCAGCGCCTCGATCCCCTCGGCCACGTCGGCCGCCGAGTGGTCGCCTTCCAGGTCCCCGGTCGGCAGGGCGTGCACCAGCCCGCCGTAGTCGAGCTCGACCAGTGAGCGCGGGTGGAACTCCTCCAGCCAGCGTCCGACGTCCACCAGGCCGTCGATCAGCGGGCCCTCGTCCATGGCGTTCCGGAGCGTGCGCAGGCCGCGGGCCACCCGGCGGCGGGCCTGGACCATCGGTGTGCGGTAACGCAGCACGGGCGGGGCCTCGTCGGCGCCGCCGGAGCCCTTGTCGTACTCCCGCTCCTCGTCCGAGACGAGGACGAACCAGTTCAGCGGCACCTGCCAGGTCGCCGTGCGGATCCAGGGCCGGGCGTCGGGGTTGCCGGCCAGCCAGCGCTCGTAGTCCTGGGTCGCCTGGTGGCGCAGGACCGGCGGGAGCACGGCGTCCAGCAGCGGCGGCGGGAGTTCCTCGGCGAGATCGCCGAGCGCCTGCCAGCCGCGCAGCCGGGTCCGCCAGGGGCAGACGTGGATCACCCCGTCGGTCTCCACCACGAAGGCGTCCGCGCTCTCGTGCACGGGCACGGGCACGGGCGGGGTGGGCAGCAAGTCGGCCAGGGAGCGGCGCAGTTCGTCCTGGTACGAGGGGCGGTCGGGCCGGCGGGCGTAGCGTGTCCAGTGCTCACGCTCGGGCGCGGGGAAGGCGGCCAGTGGCTCGTACACACGCAGGTACGCCGCGTACGGGACGATCACCGAGGACACCTTGGGCACGCCTGCTCCCTCCCCCGCCGCCAGCCGGGGAAACCTGCGGAACCCGCCTACGAACGCGCGGGAAATCTATGCAAATCGTCGCACGGACGTACTCCGTGCGGAGGTGATCCTGAGCACTGATCGGTCGGCGGGGCCGAGAGGCTCTAATCTCGTGCTCACAGGCCCCGCCACCCGCACGGGACCCCGTCCGATCGCCGCTTTTTACCTCAGGAGTCACCACCGTGACCGACGTAGCCGGCGCACCTGCTGATGTACTGCACACCCTGTTCCACTCGGACCAGGGCGGACATGAGCAAGTCGTGCTCTGCCAGGACCCCGCGAGCGGCCTGAAGGCCGTGATCGCCCTTCACTCCACCGCCCTCGGCCCCGCCCTCGGCGGTACCCGCTTCTACCCGTACGCGAACGAGGCGGAGGCCGTCGCCGACGCGCTCAACCTCGCGCGCGGGATGTCGTACAAGAACGCCATGGCCGGGCTGGACCACGGCGGCGGCAAGGCCGTGATCATCGGTGACCCCGAGCGCATCAAGAGCGAGGAGCTGCTGCTCGCCTACGGGCGCTTCGTCGCCTCCCTCGGCGGCCGGTACGTCACGGCCTGCGACGTCGGCACATACGTCGCCGACATGGACGTCGTGGCCCGCGAGTGCCGCTGGACGACCGGGCGGTCTCCGGAGAACGGCGGCGCCGGCGACTCCTCGGTCCTCACCGCCTTCGGCGTCTACCAGGGCATGCGCGCCTCCGCGCAGCACCTGTGGGGCGACCCCTCGCTGCGGGGCCGCCGGGTCGGCGTCGCCGGCGTCGGCAAGGTCGGCCACCATCTGGTCGAGCACCTGATGGCGGAGGGCGCCGAGGTGTACGTCACGGACGTGCGCGAGGACGCCGTGCGCCGGGTCACCGAGCGCCACACGAACGTCACGGCGGTCGCCGACACCGAGACGCTGATCCGCGTCGACGGGCTCGACATCTACGCTCCCTGCGCGCTCGGCGGCGCGCTCGACGACCACTCGGTGCCGGTGCTGACCGCACGGGTGGTGTGCGGTGCGGCCAACAACCAGCTGGCCCATCCGGGTGTCGAGAAGGACCTCGCCGACCGCGGGATCCTCTACGCGCCCGACTACGTGGTGAACGCCGGCGGTGTCATCCAGGTCGCCGACGAACTGCACGGCTTCGACTTCGACCGGTGCAAGGCGAAGGCGGCGAAGATCTACGACACCACGCTGGCGATCTTCGCACGTGCGAAGGCCGACGGTGTTCCACCGGCCGCCGCCGCCGACCGGATCGCCGAGCAGCGGATGGCGGAGGCTCGCACGGCCCGCGGGTGGTGACGTTCCACGGGGCTCGTCCGAGGGACTGAGCGGTACCCGCCGGTGGGCTGTTGGAGAGAACTCTCACTTCGACCGGCGGGTCGTCCGCCAATAAAGGGTTAAAATCGCCACTGACCAGCGAGGACGGGGCGCCTCGCGGGTTCTGGGCACAGGCGCGTGCTGCGGGCGACGTACCGTATGGGCGCGGGCTCAGGTACCGTGGAAGCCCTACGGACCGGTCTCTCCACGGAGAGCCCGTGCCGGAACATGAACGCGTGTCAAGACTCTGGGGCCGTCGAGCCCCGTCGTTGAGGGGGTCGAGCCATGGGGCGCGGCCGGGCCAAGGCCAAGCAGACGAAGGTCGCCCGCCAGCTGAAGTACAACAGCGGTGGGACGGATCTCTCACGCCTGGCCGAGGAGCTGGGCGCATCGACTGCGAATACGTCACCGAGCCCGAACGGTGATCAATTCGAGGACGATGAGCAGGACGACGACCTGTACGCACGGTACGCCGACCTCTATGAGGACGACGACGAGGACGAGGAAGGCCAGTCCTCACATCGTCGCGGCGCTTGACCTTGCACTGAACACCCACCCGGTCGGTGACCCCTGGTCACCGACCGGGTTCTGTGCTGCCCGCGCGGGGCTCAGCTGTCGTAGTCACCGACCAGGGCCGCCCCCGTGGTGTGCTCGCCACGGTCCGTGATCTCGCCGGCGACCCATGCCTCGACCCCGCGGTCGGCCAGCGTCGCCAGGGCCACGTCGGCGGACTCCTCCGGGACGACGGCGATCATGCCGACGCCCATGTTGAGGGTCTTCTCCAGCTCCAGGCGCTCGACGTCACCGGTCCTGCCGACGAGTTCGAAGATCGGCGCGGGGGCCCAGGTGGAGCGGTCGACGATCGCGTGCAGCCCGTCCGGGACGACTCGTGCCAGGTTGGCCGCGAGGCCGCCGCCGGTGATGTGGCTGTAGGCGTGCACATCGGTGGTGCGGGTGAGCGCGAGGCAGTCCAGCGAGTAGATCTTCGTCGGCTCCAGCAGCTCCTCCCCGAGGGTGCGGCCGAGGTCGTCGATGTGGGCGTCCAGGGACAGGCCCGCCTGGTTCAGCAGGACATGCCGGACCAGCGAGTACCCGTTCGAGTGAAGACCGGAGGACGCCATGGCGATGACGGCGTCGCCCGATCGGATGCGATCCGCGCCGAGCAGCCGGTCCGCCTCCACCACGCCCGTACCGGCGCCGGCGACGTCGAAGTCGTCCTCGCCCAGCAGCCCGGGGTGCTCGGCCGTCTCGCCGCCGACGAGGGCGCAGCCGGCCAGCACACAGCCTTCGGCGATGCCCTTGACGATGGCGGCGACCCGCTCGGGGTGGACCTTGCCCACGCAGATGTAGTCGGTCATGAACAGCGGCTCGGCGCCGCACACGACGATGTCGTCCATGACCATCGCGACCAGGTCGTGGCCGATCGTGTCGTACACACCCATCTGGCGGGCGACGTCGACCTTGGTGCCCACGCCGTCCGTGGCGGACGCGAGCAGCGGACGCTCGTAGCGCTTGAGGGCGGAGGCGTCGAAGAGGCCGGCGAAGCCGCCGAGGCCGCCGAGGACCTCGGGTCGCTGCGTCTTCTTCACCCACTCCTTCATCAGCTCGACCGCGCGGTCGCCCGCCTCGATGTCGACGCCGGCGGCCGCGTAGGAGGCACCGGTGGTTGTCTCAGACATTGCCTGGGATCTTTCGGGTCGGTTCGGAGGTCCTTCAGGAGGGCGCGGTGGCGCCCTCCACCTCCTGGACGTGCGGGCGCCGCTACGGCCGACGGATCGCGTCGGCCGCGGCCGTGGCCGCCGGACCGGCCGCCAGCTCGTTCTCCAGAAGCTGCTTGCCCAGCAGTTCGGGGTCCGGGAGTTCCATCGGGTACTCGCCGTCGAAGCAGGCGCGGCACAGGTTCGGCTTGGCGATGGTGGTCGCCTCGATCATGCCGTCGATGGAGATGTACGCCAGGGAGTCGGCGCCCAGCGAGGTGCCGATCTCCTCGATCGTCATGCCGTTGGCGATGAGCTCGGCGCGGGTGGCGAAGTCGATGCCGAAGAAGCAGGGCCACTTCACGGGGGGCGAGGAGATCCGGATGTGCACCTCGGCGGCGCCGGCCTCGCGGAGCATGCGGACCAGGGCGCGCTGGGTGTTGCCGCGGACGATCGAGTCGTCGACGACGACCAGCCGCTTGCCCTTGATGACTTCCTTCAGCGGGTTCAGCTTCAGCCGGATACCGAGCTGGCGGATCGTCTGGGAGGGCTGGATGAACGTACGTCCGACGTACGCGTTCTTGACCAGGCCGGCGCCGAAGGGGATACCGGAGGCCTCGGCGTAGCCGATGGCGGCAGGGGTGCCGGACTCCGGGGTCGGTATGACCAGGTCGGCCTCGGCGGGAGCCTCCTTGGCGAGGCGGCGGCCCATCTCGACCCGGCTCAGGTACACGTTCCGGCCGGCGATGTCGGTGTCGGGGCGGGCCAGGTACACGTACTCGAAGACACAGCCCTTGGGCTTCGCGTCCGCGAATCGGGAGGTCCGCAGGCCGTTCTCGTCGATGGCGAGGAACTCGCCCGGCTCCACCTCGCGCACGAAGCTGGCACCGACGATGTCGAGGGCGGCGCCCTCGGACGCCACGACCCAGCCGCGCTCCAGCCGGCCCAGGACCAGCGGGCGGACGCCCTGCGGGTCGCGGGCGGCGTAGAGCGTGTGCTCGTTCATGAAGACGAGGCTGAACGCGCCCCTGACCTGGGGAAGGACGACGGCGGCCGCCTCCTCCACGGTCAGCGGCTTGCCGTCGGCGTCGACCTGCGCGGCCAGCAGGGCCGTCAGCAGGTCGGTGTCGTTGGTCGCGGCGACCCGGGTGGTCCGACCGTCCTGCTTGGGGAGGTCGGCGACCATCTCGGCGAGCTTGGCCGTGTTGACCAGGTTGCCGTTGTGGCCGAGCGCGATGGAGCCGTGCGCGGTCGCGCGGAACGTCGGCTGGGCGTTCTCCCACACCGAGGCACCGGTGGTGGAGTAGCGGGCGTGACCGACCGCGATGTGGCCCTGCAGGGAACTGAGCGAGGTCTCGTCGAAGACCTGGGAGACCAGGCCCATGTCCTTGAAGACGAGGATCTGGGAGCCGTTGCTGACCGCGATACCCGCGGATTCCTGGCCCCGATGCTGGAGGGCGTAGAGCCCGAAGTACGTGAGTTTTGCGACCTCTTCACCCGGAGCCCAGACACCGAAGACGCCGCATGCGTCCTGGGGGCCTTTCTCGCCGGGAAGCAGGTCGTGATTGAGTCGACCGTCACCACGTGGCACGCCACCGAGTGTAGGCGAGGTCGTCCACTGGTCCGAATTGGGGATACCGGGCGGTAAGGGATCACTTTCCGGCGACGGCCGTGACCGTCTCGCCGTTTTCGCTGGTCAGCGTGAGGCCCTGGTGCTCCAGGCGGTAGGTCACCGTGCCGTCGAAGAGGCGCAGGAGGCGCTTTTCGGTCGCCATGAGTGAGGCTTCGCACATCATGCGCGTGGTGGACGCGGGGCCGAGCGTGATGCGGCCGTCGCGGACGGTGGCCTCGGCGGTCACCTTGTTGCAGGTGAGCCGGCCGCTGACGGTGCCGGCCGCTTCGTCGAACGTGAGGTGCGCGGTGCCCTCGGCGCCCTGGGGCAGCGACTCCGCGGTGCCGTCCGGGCCGCCCTTGCCGAGGGCGGTGACCGTCCACCGCGTCCCGTACAGCGGGGCGTCCTGTTCCTCCGTGAGGCGGACGGTGTCGCCGGCGTCCGTGGTGAGGGTCAGACTGTCGCCGCGGACCTCGGTCCTCAGGGCGCCGTCGCCGAGGGTGCGGGCGAGGTTCTGTTCGAAGTTCATGGGCTCCTCGTCACAGGCCATCTCGGTGCTCGTCGCGTCGCCGAGCCGGACGCGGTCGCCGTCGAAGGTGGCCTGCGCGCTGAAGTGGTTGCAGCCGTAGCTGCCCTGGGCCTTGCCGCTGTCGTCGATCGTGACGTGCGCGCCGGCGGGGGCGTCGTGCTTCCTGCCGTCGACGGTGACGCTGTCGACGCTCCAGTGGACGCCCGTGACGGGCTTCGCGGCGGCCGCCGTCGTGCTTCCCGCCTGCTCGGCGCCGCAGGCGACGGCGAGCGGGAGGAGGGCGAGGGCCGAGGTGACGGTGAGGTACTGCTTCTGCCTGGACATGCCGATTCGACGGGGCGGGTGGGGTGATCGGTTCCCTCTCAGACCATCAGGGGGAGGAGTTTCGCCAGATCGGCCCGCTCCCCGCTGGCACTCACCCGGGCCTCGGCGAGGGCGTCCGACCATGCGAGGCGTCCGGTCGCGAGCCGGATCCAGGTCAGCGGGTCCGTCTCGACGACGTTCGGCGGGGTGCCGCGGGTGTGCCTCGGCCCTTCGACGCACTGCACCACCGCGTACGGCGGGATCCGCACCTCGGTCGAACCGCCGGGGGCTTTCGCGGCCAGCGTGTCGGCGAGGAGGCGGGTGGCCGCGGCGAGGGCCTGCCGGTCCTGGGGGACGTCCAGTCCGGGCACGGCGGCGTTCAGGTCGTCGGTGTGGACGACGAGCTCGACGGTGCGGGTGACGACGTAGTCGGCCAGGGGCAGCGCGCCGGCGCTGGTGGGGAGCAGCCGGCTGCCCGGGTGCGCGTCGAGGTCGGCGGTGAATCGCCGCTCGACGTCGGCGAGGTAGGAGTCGAGGTCGGGATGGTGCTCGGCGAGGCGCCGGGCGGTGCCGGCGATGGCCGGCGCGTCGGCGGCGACGGCGGAGGGCCAGTCGGGCAGCCTCGCGTCCTGCCGCGCGGGCTCGGCCTCCTCCAGCAGCAGGCTGACGGCCGCGAGCGCCGTCCCCGTGTGCGCGACCAGGTCCCGCACGGTCCAGTCCCCCAGCCGCGTGGACAGCGCGAGCTGCTCGTCCGTGAGCCCCTGGACCGCCTCCCGGACGGCCCCGAACTGGGCGAGCACGGCGGCACGGGTCCTGACGGGGTCGTAGGTGCGGGCGCGCTTCTTGGCCGGTGACATGACCGTGAGCCTACGACCGGGCGCACCGGGGCGGACACCGGCAGCACGAAGGCCCCGTCCGGAAAACGGACGGGGCCTTCGCCGTCGGACGAGCGACTAGGCGAGCAGGGCCGGGATGGTGGCCTCGTGGCGCTCGCGGAGTTCCTCCAGAGTGAGGGCGAACTCGCCCTGGAGGTCGATCGTGGTGCCGTCGACGACGCCGATGCGGGCCGCCGGAAGGGCGCGCGCACCGCACATGTCGGTGAAGCGGAGTTCCTCGGAACGCGGGACGGCCACGATCGCGCGGCCCGCGGACTCGGAGAAGAGGAACGTGAACGCGTCCAGGCCGTCGGGGACGACCAGGCGGGCGCCCTTGCCGCCGAGCAGCGCCGACTCGACGACCGCCTGGATCAGGCCGCCGTCCGAGAGGTCGTGCGCGGAGTCGATCATGCCGTCGCGGGAGGCGGAGATCAGGATCTCGGCCAGCAGGCGCTCGCGCTCCAGGTCGACCTCCGGCGGCAGTCCGCCGAGGTGCTCGTGGACGACCTGGGACCAGGCCGAGCCTCCGAACTCCTCACGGGTGTCGCCGAGGAGGTAGAGGAGGTGCCCCTCCTCCTGGAAGGCGACCGGGGTGCGGCGGGCCACGTCGTCGATCACGCCGAGGACGGCGACGACCGGCGTCGGGTGGATCGCCGCCTCGCCCGTCTGGTTGTAGAGGGAGACGTTGCCGCCGGTCACCGGCGTGCCCAGCTGCTGACAGGCGTCGGCCAGGCCGCGTACCGCCTCCGCGAACTGCCACATGACGGCCGGGTCCTCGGGGGAGCCGAAGTTCAGGCAGTCGGAGACCGCGAGCGGCTTCGCGCCGGTCGTGGCCACGTTGCGGTAGGCCTCCGCGAGGGCCAGCTGCGCGCCCTTGTAGGGGTCGAGCTTGGCGTAGCGGCCGTTGCCGTCCGTCGCGATGGCGACGCCCAGGCCGGTCTCCTCGTCGATCCGGATCATGCCGGAGTCCTCGGGCTGGGCGAGGACGGTGTTGCCCTGGACGAAGCGGTCGTACTGCGACGTGATCCACTGCTTCGACGCCTGGTTGGGCGACGCCACCAGCTGCAGGACCTGGTCCTTCAGCTCCTTGGCCGACGCCGGCCGCGGCAGCTTGTTCGCGTCGTCCGCCTGGAGCGCGTCCTGCCAGGACGGGCGGGCGTACGGACGCTCGTAGACCGGGCCGTCGTGGGCGACGGTCCGCGGGTCGACATCGACGATCTTCCCGCCGTGCCAGTAGATCTCCAGGCGGTCGCCGTCGGTCACCTCACCGATGACGGTGGCGATGACGTCCCACTTCTCGCAGATCTCCAGGAAGCGGTCGACCTTGCCCGGCTCGACGACCGCGCACATCCGTTCCTGCGACTCGCTCATGAGGATCTCCTCGGGGGAGAGCGTCGAGTCGCGCAGGGGGACGTCGTCGAGGACGACCGTCATACCGCCGGAGCCGTTGGACGCCAGCTCCGACGTGGCGCAGGACAGGCCCGCCGCGCCGAGGTCCTGGATCCCGACGACCAGCTTCTCCTTGAACGCCTCCAGGGTGCACTCGATGAGGAGCTTCTCCTGGAAGGGGTCGCCGACCTGGACGGCGGGGCGCTTCGACGGCTTGGCGTCGTCGAAGGTCTCACTCGCCAGGATCGACGCGCCGCCGATGCCGTCGCCGCCGGTCCGGGCGCCGTACAGGATGACCTTGTTGCCCGCGCCGGACGCCTTGGCGAGGTGGATGTCCTCGTGCCGCATCACGCCGATGGCGCCGGCGTTGACCAGCGGGTTGCCCTGGTAGCAGGCGTCGAAGACGACCTCGCCGCCGATGTTGGGCAGGCCCAGGCAGTTGCCGTAGCCGCCGATGCCGGCGACGACGCCGGGCAGGACGCGCTTGGTGTCGGGGTGGTCGGCGGCGCCGAAGCGCAGCGGGTCGACCACCGCGACCGGGCGGGCGCCCATCGCGATGATGTCGCGGACGATGCCGCCGACACCGGTGGCCGCGCCCTGGTAGGGCTCGACGTACGACGGGTGGTTGTGCGACTCGACCTTGAAGGTGACCGCGTAGCCCAGGCCGACGTCCACGACACCGGCGTTCTCACCGATGCCGACCAGCAGCGCGTCGCTCTGCGGCGCCTTCTCGCCGAACTGGCGGAGGTGGACCTTGGAGGACTTGTAGCTGCAGTGCTCGGACCACATCACGGAGTACATGGCGAGTTCGGCGCCGGTGGGGCGGCGGCCGAGGATCTCCACCACCCGCTCGTACTCGTCCTTCTTCAGGCCGAGTTCGGCCCAGGGCAGCTCGACGTCGGGGGTCGCGGCCGCGTGCTCGACCGTGTCCAGAGGCGTCCGGCTCATGCGTTGACCAGCTTCTTGAGGATCGAGGTGAAGAAGGGCAGACCGTCGGTGCGGCCGGTGCCGATGAGCGACTCGACGGCGTGCTCCGGGTGCGGCATGAGGCCCACGACGTTCCCGGCGGCGTTGGTGACGCCGGCGATGTCGCGCTGCGAACCGTTGGGGTTGACGTCCAGGTAGCGGAAGGCGACCCGGCCCTCGGCCTCCAGCTCGTCGAGCGTGTGCGCGTCGGCGACGTACTGCCCGTCGTTGTTCTTCAGCGGGATGTGGATCTCCTGGCCGGCGCTGTAGTCGCTCGTCCAGGCGGTCCGGTCGTTCTCCACCCGCAGTTTCTGGTCACGGCAGATGAAGTGCAGGTGGTTGTTGCGCAGCATCGTGCCGGGCAGCAGATGGGCCTCGGTGAGGATCTGGAAGCCGTTGCAGATGCCGAGGACCGGGAGTCCGGCCTTCGCCTGCTCGATGAGCGGTTCCATCACCGGCGAGAAACGGGCGATGGCGCCGGCCCGCAGATAGTCGCCGTAGGAGAATCCCCCGCACAGCACCACGGCGTCGACCTGCTTGAGGTCCTTGTCCTTGTGCCAGAGGGCGACGGGCTCGGCGCCGGCGATACGGATCGCGCGCTGCGTGTCCCGGTCGTCGAGGCTGCCGGGGAAAGTGACGACGCCAATACGAGCGGTCACTTGGCGACCTCCGCGACTTCCTCCACCTTGACGGTGAAGTCCTCGATCACGGTGTTGGCGAGGAAGGATTCCGCGAGCTCGTGGATGCGGGCGAGCGCGGCCTCGTCGACCGGTCCGTCCACTTCGAGTTCGAATCGCTTTCCCTGACGTACGTCGGAGATGCCGTCGAAACCGAGGCGCGGCAGTGCGCGCTGGACCGCCTGGCCCTGGGGGTCGAGGATCTCCGGCTTGAGCATGACGTCGACTACGACGCGTGCCACTGGCACTCCCGGTGTGTGGTGCTGAGCAGGTCCCTTCAGACTACCCGCACAAAATTTCTACGCGGGTAGAGTTGTAGGAAGCTACGGACCGATGGTCACGGTCACGCATCGACAGCGCGCGTTCACGAAAAGTTCCGGGAAAGATGCGAGATCCACCCGCGGGAGCTATTGCGCCGGGACACGCGGAGAGATTTAGTCGGGCTTCACAATGCTTTGCCGGGCACTGTACAAATGAATTGGCAAAAGCCGACACTCGGCATGTCGTCGCAGCTGAGCTGGATAGACGTGCCGTACGAAGGGACCGATATTCGTGGCGCAGAAGGTCGTGGTCACTCTCTTTGACGACATCGACGGCTCGGAAGCGGCGGAAACGATCGCCTTCGGACTCGACGGCAAGTCGTACGAGATCGACCTGAATGAAGCCAATGCCAAGAAACTGCGTAAGGCGCTCGCGCCCTACGTGGACGCCGGCCGCAAGCGGTCACGGTCAGGCAAGGCCTACCGGCAGACGGAGGTGGCCCCCGACCCGGCGGCCGTACGGGCCTGGGCACAGGCGAACAAGATGGACGTACCCGCACGGGGCCGTATCCCCAAGAAGGTCTACGAGGCGTTCACCGCGGCACAGTGAGCGGGCCGCCGGACCGACTCCGTGGGCCGGGCTCCGACGGGCGTTCAGCCGCCCCTCGGAGCAACCGACTTGCACAGCACCCCAGGTGATCAGCTAGAGTCTGGAGCACGCCGAGGGGCGGGGGCGGAAAACCCCAGCTCACGGAGTACATGCGGGTGTAGTT
This sequence comes from Streptomyces sp. NPDC002309, assembly GCF_053593375.1. Lineage (NCBI taxonomy): Bacteria > Bacillati > Actinomycetota > Actinomycetes > Kitasatosporales > Streptomycetaceae > Streptomyces > Streptomyces sp. NPDC002309. The sequence continues at coordinate 51,117 of NZ_JBSFCI010000003.1, forward strand.
CAGTAGTAGAACATCCCCCTTCCAGGGGGAAGGCGCAGTGTGCGATTCCTGTCACCCGCTCTGCATCGCCGTACAGACCACTCTTGTGGATCAGGTAGGCTGGTGCTCGCACCGATCAGTGAAAGCTGATCGGCGGCATATGCGGACGTAGCTCAGTTGGTAGAGCGCAACCTTGCCAAGGTTGAGGTCGCGAGTTCGAGCCTCGTCGTCCGCTCTCTTTTCGAAGGCCCCGGTCATTGACCGGGGCCTTCGATGTATGTGCGCAAGTCCCTCCCTCACCCTGAAGTGGGCGTCTGACATTTGTCATGAGCAGTGATGACACCGCGCACTGCTTTCGGGCACGGCGCGCCGGGATGCTGAGGGCATGAACACGAACGAGCACGAGCATGTGATCGAGGTCACTGATCTGAGCCGTGTCTACGGGGGCGGGTTCGAGGCGGTGCGCGGGGTCACGTTCCACGTGAAACATGCCGAGGTCTTCGCGCTGCTGGGCACCAACGGGGCGGGCAAGACATCGACCGTGGAACTGCTGGAGGGCCTCGCGGCACCGTCCGGGGGCCGGGTACGGGTGCTGGGGCACGATCCCTATACCGAGCGGGCCGTCGTGCGGCCGCGGACCGGGGTGATGTTGCAGGAGGGCGGCTTTCCCTCCGAGCTGACCGTCACGGAGACCGTCCGGATGTGGGCCGGCTGCACGAGCGGGGCGCGGCCCGTGGGCGAGGCACTGGAGATGGTCGGGCTGGGCCGACGGCCCGACGTCCGCGTGAAGCAGCTGTCCGGGGGTGAGAGGCGGCGGCTCGACCTGGCGCTGGCGCTGCTCGGCAAGCCCGAGGTGCTGTTCCTGGACGAGCCGACGACCGGGCTGGACGCCGAAGGACGACAGGACACCTGGGAGTTGGTCCGGGAACTGCGGAACGCCGGGACGACGGTGCTGCTGACCACGCACTATCTGGAGGAGGCCGAGGGCCTCGCCGACCGGCTGGCGATCCTGCACCAGGGGCGGATCGCGCAATCCGGAACCCCCGCCGAGGTGACTGCCGCCCAGCCGGCCCGGATCTCCTTCGAGCTGCCCGAGTCCTACTTCCTCGGGGACCTGCCGGCCCTCGGCGAGCTGGGCGTCGTCGGGCACGAGCTGGACGGGCGGACGGTACGGCTGCGCACGCACGAGGTGCAGCGGACGGCCACCGAGCTGCTGATCTGGGCCCGGGGCGCCGGAGTCGAACTGCACAGGCTGGACGTGCGATCGGCCTCACTGGAGGAGGCTTTCCTGCGGATCGCCGGGCGGGCTTCGGCGGCCGCGGCGGAGAAGGAAGGGGTGACGGCATGAGCGGCACCACGGCCGGGGGCCGGATGACCTCGCTGGCGCGTGCGGAGTTGACGTTGCTGGGGCGCAGCCGTGCCACGCTGGTCACGGCGGTGGCCGTACCGCTGCTGCTGCCGCTCAGCGTGCGCACCGCCATCGACGACATGGACCTCGCGGACGCCGGACTCACCGTCGGCACGGTGCTGCTGCCCGCCGCCGTCGGCTTCTCCCTGCTCTTCGCCGTGTACTCGGCCTTGACCAGCGCCTACGTCGTCCGTCGGGAGGAGCTCGTCCTGAAGCGGCTGCGCACCGGGGAGCTGCGCGACAACGAGATCCTGCTCGCGACCGCGTTGCCCGCGTCGGCGATCGGGCTGGCGCAGTGCGTGCTGATGGCCGTCGGCGGCACGCTGCTGCTCGACCTCGACGCGCCGCCCGCGCCCCATCTGGCGGTCGTGGGTGTGCTGATGGGACTCGTGATGTGCGGGGCGCTGGCCGCGGTCACGGCCACCTTCACCAGGACCGCCGAGAGCGCCCAGGTCACCAGCCTGCCGCTGCTGTTCGTGTCCATGCTCGGCTCGGGTGTGACCCTCCCCCTCGAAGTGCTGCCCGACCGGATCGCCGCGGTGTGCGAGCTGCTGCCGCTGACGCCGGTCATCACGCTGGTGCGCGGCGCGTGGACCGGGGATCTGCCGGCCTCCGAGGCACTGGCCGCGCTGGCCGTCGCACTGGCCTGGACCTGCCTCGCCGTGTTTGCTGTACGGCGGTGGTTCCGGTGGGAGCCGAGGCGCTGACGGACGGGGGTGGCGGTCGGATGTCCAGGCCGGGGAGGTGGTGGCGGAGCAAGAGCACTCCGGCGCAGGTGGAGACGTACACACGATGGTCGTTCCACTTCTTCCCGGTGGTCGAGGTCGGAGTGTGCGGCCTCCCGCTCCTCGGAGGGGTGCGGCAGCCGCTCGGGGCCTGGCTGTTCCTGCTGATCTGCGCGCACGCGGCGTTCTGCGCGCTGGTCAGCGCCTGGGCACTGGACTGGGTGCGCGGCCTGCGCCCCCAGCCGCTGCGGACGATGTGGGCGCTGGGCGTGCTCAGCGCGGCCTCCGTCGTCCTCGTGCTCCTGGTCCTCGACCGCGGTCCGGTCGACGACGACACCGCGGCCGCGCTCGGCACGATGACCGCCGCCCTGCTGGCGTTCGGCATGGGCGCGGTGGCCCTCGGTATCCACGACCGGCGCCGGGTGGTGGGCTTGGTGCTCGGCTACTCGGTGGGGACGGCGCTCACCGCCCTCGCGCTGGGAAATCCCGTGTCCCGGGCGCTGGTCGCGGCGGTGGTGGCGCTGTTCGGCACCGGCTTCCTCGCGTTCACGTCCGTCTTCTCCGTCTGGCTGCTCAACGGCGTCTACGAACTCGACGCCGCCCGCGAGACCCGGGCCCGGCTGGCCGTCGCGGAGGAACGGCTGCGGTTCGGGCGGGACATGCACGACGTCGTGGGGCGCAATCTCGCCGTGATCGCGCTGAAGAGCGAGCTGGCGGTGCAGCTGGCGCGGCGGGGGCGCCCCGAGGCGGTGGAGCAGATGATCGAGGTGCAGCGGATCGCGCAGGAGTCGCAGCGCGAGGCGCGGGAGGTCGTACGGGGCTACCGGGAGGCCGACCTCGGGGTCGAACTCGCCGGTGCGCGGGGTGTGCTGACGGCCGCCGGGATCGCCTGCGAGGTGTCCGGGGAGGACACGGCGGCGAAACTGCCGGACGAGGTGCAGTCGGCGCTGGGGTGGGTGGTGCGGGAGGCGACCACCAATGTGCTGCGGCACGGGAATGCCGAACGATGCGTGGTGGGGCTGCGGATGCTCAAGGGGCGGGTGGTGCTGAACGTGGAGAACGACGGGGTGACGGCGGTCACGGGCACGGGCGGTGGCTCGGGTCTCGCCGGGCTGCGGGAGCGGCTGGCGGCGGTCGACGGGACGTTGGAGGCCGGGCCCGTCGGGCGGGGGCTGTTCCGGCTGGTGGCAGAGGTGCCGTTGACCAACGCCGCGCGAGTGGCGTCGTGACCGTACGCGTGCTGCTCGCCGACGACGAACATCTGATCCGGGGCGCGCTGGCCGCCCTGCTGTCGCTGGAGGACGACCTCGTGGTGGTGGCCGAGGCGGCGACCGGGCCGGAAGCGCTGGCGATGGCAAGGGCCCACGAGCCCGATGTGGCCGTGCTGGATCTCCAGATGCCGGGCGCCGATGGTGTGAGGGTCGCCACATCGCTGCGGGCCGAACTGCCCGGCTGCCAGACGTTGATCGTGACCAGCCACGGCCGGCCCGGCCATCTGAAGCGGGCGCTGGCGGCTGGCGTGCGGGGGTTCGTGCCGAAGACGGTCAGCGCGCGGCGGCTCGCGGAGATCATCCGTACCGTCCACGCCGGGAACCGTTACGTCGACCCCGAGTTGGCCGCGGACGCCATCTCCGCCGGGGACTCCCCGCTCACCGCGCGGGAGGCCGAGGTACTGGAGCTGGCCGCCGACGGGGCGCCCGTCGTGGAGATCGCCGAGCGGGCGGCGCTGTCCCAGGGGACCGTGCGGAACTATCTGTCGTCGGCCGTGTCCAAGCTCGGTGCGGACAACCGGCATGCGGCTGTGCGTCTCGCACGCGAGCGGGGTTGGGTATAGTTACTGACGCGCCACGGCGCACTGCGGACGTAGCTCAGTTGGTAGAGCGCAACCTTGCCAAGGTTGAGGTCGCGAGTTCGAGCCTCGTCGTCCGCTCTGAAAAGGCCCCCCGGTTTCGACCGAGGGGCCTTCTTCGTTCCGCTACGACCAGTTGAGGCCCGTCAGACGCTCGTACGCCTCCACGTACTTGGCGCGGGTCGACTCGACGACGTGGCCCGGAAGCGCCGGCGGGGGCTGCTCGCTCCCGCGGTCCCAGCCGGACTCGGGCGAGGTCAGCCAGTCACGGACGTACTGCTTGTCGTACGACGGCTGCGGGCGGCCCGGCTGCCACTGGTCGGCCGGCCAGAAGCGGGAGGAGTCGGGGGTGAGGACCTCGTCGGCGAGGACGAGGTCCTCACCGTCGAAGCCGAACTCGAACTTGGTGTCCGCGAGGACGATCCCCCGGTCGCGGGCGATGTTCCGGGCACGGCCGAAGACGGCGAGAGTGGCCTGGCGGAGCTGGGCGGCGGTCTCGGCACCGATCTGGCGGGCGACCTCCTCGTAGGAGACGTTCTCGTCGTGCTCGCCGACCTCGGCCTTGGTGGCCGGGGTGAAGATCGGGGCGGGAAGTTCGGAGCCGTCGACGAGGCCCTCGGGGAGGGCGAGGCCGCAGACCGTACGGGACTCCTGGTACTCGGCGAGGCCGGAACCGGTGAGGTAGCCACGGGCCACGCACTCCACGGGGACCATCCGCAGGGACTTGCAGACCAGCGTGCGGCCCGCCCAGTCGGCGGGGGCGCCCGTCGGGAGTTCGGTGCTGAGGACATGGTTGGGAGCCAGATCGGCCAGCTGGTCGAACCACCACAGCGACAACTGGGTGAGGACGCGGCCCTTGTCGGGGATCTCGGTCGGCAGCACCCAGTCGTAGGCCGAGATGCGGTCGCTGGCGACCATCACGAGATCGCCCGCCTCGTTCCGGTACAGCTCGCGCACCTTGCCGGTGTGCAGATGCACCAGACCCGGGACCTCGGTCGGCTCGGGCTTTTCGACGAATCCGGACACGGTGCCTCCCCGTGGTTCTGTCCAAGTGGGTCGATTCTCCCGTATGCCGGGATGACCGCGGACAGCGGGTCGTGGGGACGCGGTGACCGGTCCGGGCAGGCGTCCGGGCCGATCAGTCGCGTTTACAGATGCGGTCGAGGAGGTTGGCGGTGGCGCGCTGGACGCGCGGGTCCACATGGCCGGGGCGGTCCAGGGCCGGGGACCAGGCGAACGTTCCTGCAGCGAAGACCAGGGCGCCTGAGGGGGCGCGGTAGAGGGAGGTCTCCTGGTGGCGGAGGACTCCGTCGCCGTCGGTGTAGGGAGAGTGGGCGAGCAGGACGCGCTCGTCGTGGTCGGGCAGCGGGGTGCGCGGGAAGTAGCGGTCGGCCTCGCCTGCCACCAGGCCGGCGATCTCGTCGCCCTCGTGCGCCCCGGTCGCCTCCCACAGCCAGTGGCCGGCGTTGCGGACGATCAGCGGGTGCGGGTCGGGGACGTGGCCCGCGTACTGGATGCCGATCAGCTGCTGCTCGGGGCGGTCGATCTCCCGCCACAGCGACGGCCTGCCCGGACCCTTACGTTTGCGGCAGGTCAGCAGGCGGTCCGGGGTGCCGGACGGCGACGGCCCCAACTCCACGTGCCAGTACATGGAGTTGGAGGAGAGGAAGACGAGGGAGGTGCCCTGCTCTCGGGCCAGCTCCGCCGTGCGGCGCATGTTCGTCGACCAGTACTCGTCGTGACCCGGGAAGACCAGGCCCCGGTAGCGGGTGGGGTCGACACGGCCGGCGTGCATGTCGCGGGCGTCGGCGTAGGCGAGGTCGTAGCCGTAGCGCTCGGCCCAGCGGATGAAGTCGTAGGCGTGGCCCACGTGCAGGGGCAGGCCCGCTCCGGCGTAGGGCCGGTCGAAGGAGACGGTCGTCGCCGCGTCGGCCTCGCCGAGCAGCCGGCCGTTCTCGTCCCAGGCGTGATAGAGGCTCGCGCCCGTGCGGCCGTCCTCGGGGTAGAGGTTGTACGCCTGCCAGGTCACATCGGGGAGCAGCAGCAAGAGGTCGGCCGGGTGGTCGTCGCGGACCGTGAAGGGCACGTGGGAGCGGTAGCCGTCCGCGGTGGTCAGGACGGCGACGTAGGCGCCCGCGCTCCAGTACGACGGGATCTGCAGCCGCCAGGACAGCCACCAGTGGTGGCAGGAGACCGTGCGGTCGGCGGCGAGCGGCGGGGACTGGACGATGCCGGAGAGGCGAGGACTGGTGGTGATCTTGGCAGCGCCGTCGCCGCCGTAGTGGCCGATGCGGTAGACGTCGACGGCGAATTCCTGGGGCGGGTCGACCGTGACGTGGAAGTCGACGGCCTCGCCGGGGGCGACCGAGCCGGTGGAGACGAAGCCCTTGATCTGGCGGCGCACGTCGTCGGCGGCGCGGGGGCCGCCGGAGCGGGGGGCGGGGACACGAGAGGCGGCGGTGCCCGGGGCCTGCTGGACGCCGGGGGCCGTGTCCACGTACCAGGGGACCACCTGGCCGGTGTCGTCGAAGTAGGTCTCGCTGCCGCGCAGCCAGGGCAGCGGGCCCTGGCCGAAAGGATCCGTCACGGCGTGTGCCAGTGCTCCCGACTCCCAGCGTCGAATCTGCTCCGACCCCATGGTCGTGTCCCCTCCCTCGGCGCCGTTTCGTACGGGTGGTTCGGTCGCTCTCGGCGGCGGTGAGTGTGCTGTGGCGCGGTGTGCTGCGGTGCGGTGCGGTGGGATGTGGTGCGGTGGGATGTGGTGCGGTGGGATGTGGTGCGGTGCGGTGGGATGTGGTGCGGTGGGATGCGATGTGGTGCGGTGCGGTCTTTGCTGTTGCGGGTCGGTTGGCGCCGATTTGATCTGGGGTGCAGTCGCGTTCGTACGGCTGTCTTATGTCGCGTGCGATTGCCATGTGCGCGTTCCTTACCCAGCACATCACATTACGCACGGACTCCGTCACTGTTCGTTTCGAATTGAGCCAAAGCGGAAGCAGGGGATCCGCGTGGGGGTGGAACGTGCGGCGGAACGTGGGGCGGGCTGGGAGAAGCCCCGAACGGAGACGGTCGAACGAAGACGACCGAGGAGACGGCCGGTGGCGCCCCGGTCAGCCGAGCCGTACGGGCTTCTCCGGGCGTATCCCGACCTCGGCCAGCCACGCGTTGAGCGGGGCAGGGTCACCGTCCTCTATGAGACGGAGCACCCGGGGGGTCAGGTCGGCCGCGCGTTCGCCCCTGACCAGGAGGGACGGGCCGTCGAGCCAGTCGAGACCGGGCACGGCGCCGGCGGTGTCCATCGCGGCGCAGCAGACCATCGCCGTGACGTGGTCGGCGAGCAGTTCACGAGGGGTGCGCGGGGGCTGGAGGGGGAAGAGGGGGAGAGCGCCGTCGTCCCACAGGGCGTCCGGGGCCGGAGCGGGCGCCGTCGAGTGGGGCGGGGTGCCGGTCGCCTCCTCCCGGGCCAGCTCCGCGGTGATGCCGGCGGCGAGGGCGGCGCTGCGGGGGTCGCTCGGTGGGGGGTCCTCCGGGTCGTCGAAGTCTCCGAGGTCTCCAAGATCTCCGAGTGGTTCGAGATCTTCGAGGCTGTCGAGGTTCTCGGGGTGTTCGAGGTCCCTGAGGTGTGCGAGGTCCCTGCGGTGGTCAGGGTCCCTGAGGTTTTCGAGGTCCCTGAGGTCGTCCAGGTTCTCAGGGGTGCGGGGGTCTGCCGCGGTTCCGAGGTCGGCCGGAGCTGGAACCGGGGCGGGATCGGTGGCAGTTGTCGTGCCCGCGGGGCTGCTGTCGGACTCCGGGGTCCCGGCCGTGAGGGCGTCGTCGTGGTCCGGGCTCCCGGGCGGGTCCGTCAGGTGGTTCAGGACCCGGGCCAGGGTCGGTCCTTGGTCCGTGTCGCGGGTGGTGCGGCGTACACCGAGGGCGTCGAGGACGCGGTGGAGGCGGGCGGCGTCGGTGCGCCACTTGCGGTCCACGACCTCGTCCGGGTACTCCTGCCAGGCCACCGGTGACCAGTCGGGGCCGGATTCCGCCGGGCCGCCGTGGAAGAGGCGGGCCGCCAGGAGCGAGGTGGCCTCGTCCACCACCCCGGGCTCCTCCAGGAGGTCGCAGGCGGGGCGCTCACCGAGGCGGGAGGCGAAACCCTCGGCCAGGCGGTCCCGCCGGGACAGCTCGGTGAGGGCGGCCACGACGCCGGCGTCCAGACGGGACGGCCAGCGGCCCATCCGCCAGGCGGGCAGCGCGACCCGGGTGAGCAGGCGGTCCCAGCCGGCGTAGGCCAGCCCGACCTGTTCCTGGGCGACGATCCGCAGTCCGTAATCCACAGCCTGTGCACGCTCGGCCGCCGCCGCGGCGACCCCGCGCTCCATCTCGGCCGCGTGCTCGCGACAACTGCGCAGCAGCAGGCGGGCCAGTCGGCCGGCGGCCGCGTAGGCCGTGCGGATCACGGGGCGGCGGCCCGGCGCCGAGGCCACGGCGACCGCCGCGTCCAGGGCCCGCACGAAGCGCCGGGCGGCCGCTATGTCGGGGTGCGCGGAGGGTCCCGTACCGGCGACGACCGGGGCGAGGACCGCGCGCAGTTCGCCTACACGCATCCACCACAGGAAGGGGGAGCCGATGACGAGGACGGGACTGGCCGTCGTACGGCGGTGGCCGTGGCGTCCGACGGGGCCTGCCGTCTCCTCGCGGACGGGGGCCTCGGCCGCGGGGCCGTGGGCCGGATGGGTGCGGTCCTCCAGCCAGCTGTCGCAGTCCGGGGTGAGCGCTATGGCGGAGGGGGCGGGGACGTCGAGGCGGTCGGCGAGGTCGCGCACCAGCCGGTAGAGATCGGGGGCCGCCCGCTCGGCGATCTGGACCGTCGGGCTGATGGCGGGGCGGGAGCGGGCGAGGAGCAGCGCGAAGCCGCCGGCGCACAGCAGTACGAGGACCGCGACCGCGCTCACCGCCCAGCGGGCGCCGTCCCACCCCGCGCCGACGAGATGGCCGGAGGAGCCGCCCGCCAGCAGGACCACGGCCACGGCCGCGGGCAGCACGGCCACGGCCAGTGCCCGGCTGCGGATCCGCAGCACGGCCAGCGCGCGGTGCCGCGCGCTCTGTGTCCCTGTCTCCGCACCGATGCCTGTCACGTCCTGACCTCACCCCCTCCCGTCCTGGCATTGCCGGCTGTCCTGGTGTTGCTCACTCCACCCACTGTGGCACCCGCCACTGACATCGCAATGCCGGTGGGCCAAGTGCCGGAATGCTTGCGCCGCACCCTAGTTGGGGCCCCGGCCCCCGTCAGCCGGATAGGCCATCGGTCACTCGATGGAATGGCTCTGGGGAAAGGTGTATGACGCAGGGCAAGGATCAGGCCCCGGATCCGAGAGGAATCCGGGGCCTGCGGAGCGCCTGGTCAGGCTGCCGATGAGGGGATGGGGAAGGGGTCCGGGCTAGGCGTCCGCCGCCGCCTTCGCCGCGATGTCCGTGCGGTGCTGGGAGCCGTCCAGGTGGACGCGGGTGACGGCGCGGTACGCGCGTTCGCGGGCCTCGGTCAGATCCCCGCCCGTCGCGGTGACGGACAGCACCCGGCCGCCCGCGCTGACGACGGAGTCGCCGTCCCGCTTGGTGCCCGCGTGCAGGACGAAAGCGTGCGGGGCGTCCTGCTCGGCCACCGCGTCCAGCCCGGTGACCGGGTCGCCCGTCCGCGGGGTGCCCGGGTAGTTGTGCGAGGCGATGACGACGGTGACGGCCGCGTCGTCGCTCCAGCGCAGCGGTTCGAGGTTCGCGAGGTTGCCCGTGGCGGCGGCCATCAGGACACCGGCGAGGGGGGTCTTGAGGCGGGCGAGGACCACCTGGGTCTCCGGATCGCCGAACCGGGCGTTGAACTCGATGACCCGCACACCCCGGCCGGTGATCGCCAGTCCGGCGTAGAGAAGGCCGGAGAAGGGGGTGCCCCGACGGCGCATCTCGTCGACGGTCGGCTGGAGGACGCTCTGCAGGACGTCGTCCACGAGCTTCGGGTCGGCCCACGGCAGCGGGGAGTAGGCGCCCATGCCGCCGGTGTTCGGGCCCTCGTCGTTGTCGAGCGCGCGCTTGAAGTCCTGGGCCGGCTGGAGCGGGACGACCGTCTCGCCGTCCGTCACGGCGAACAGGGAGACCTCGGGGCCGTCCAGGTACTCCTCCACGACGACGCGGTCGCAGGCGAGGGCGTGCGCCTTCGCGGTGTCGAGGTCGGCGGTGACGACGACGCCCTTGCCGGCGGCGAGACCGTCGTCCTTGACGACGTAGGGCGGGCCGAAAGCGTCCAGTGCCGTGTCGACCTCCGCCTCCGTCGTGCAGACGTACGAGCGCGCGGTCGGGACGCCGGCCGCGGCCATGACGTCCTTGGCGAAGGCTTTGGAGCCCTCCAGCTGCGCGGCCTCGCCGGACGGGCCGAACACGGCGATGCCCGCTTCGCGCACCGCGTCCGCGACCCCCGCGACCAGCGGGGCCTCCGGGCCCACGATCACGAGGTCGACGCCGAGCCGGGCCGCGAGCGCGGACACGGCGGCGCCGTCCAGGGCGTCGACGGGGTGCAGTTCCGCCACCTCGGCGATGCCGGCGTTGCCGGGGGCGCAGTGCAGCGCGGTGACGGCGGGGTCGAGGGACAGGGAGCGGCACAGGGCGTGTTCGCGGGCGCCGGTACCGATGACGAGGACCTTCACGGGGTCAGCCTAACGGGAGCGGATGGGCGGGCTTGTGCGGGATGCCGAAGGAGGACGGGGTGAGGGGTTGTGCGTTTCTCCGAGAGCGGGCCCTCGGGGCGAGTTTGTCCGAGAGCGGACCTCGGAGCGAGAATCTCCAAGAGCGGACCTCGGAGCGAGATTCCCCGAGAGCGGACCTCGGAGCGAGACGGCGGAGGCACGCCGCGGAGGTTCCCGAACCGGGGTCGCGCCGCCGAGGTTCCCGAACCGGGGACCGTCACGGAAGCTCCCGAACCCGGGACGCGCCGCCGAGGCTCCCCGAACCGAGGACCGTCACGGAGCTCCCCGAACCGGGGACGCGCCTCAGTCGTTCGAGAACTCCTCCATCACCGTCGCCCCCAGCTCCCGCACGATCAGGTCCTGGCCGGAGAGGGCCGACTCGTCGAGGTCGGGGTCGTCGTCCTCGGGGATGTCGTCCTCGATGGAGACGGGGGGTGGCTCGGGGGCGGCGGGCCGCACCGGGGTCCGGGCGGCCGCCGTGGCCGACGTCACACCCGGCTCGGCGGGCGCTGCCGGGGCGGGCTGCGCCGACGCGGGGCGCTGGGCGGTGGCCGTACCGCCGCCGGTGCCACCCGGTGCGCCGGCACCGTAGCCCCCGCTCGCGGCGCCGCCACCGCCGTGACCCGTGGCACCGCCGCCGCCGAAGCCGCCGGCCGGACCACCGCCGCCGTACCCGCCTCCGCCACCGCTACCGGGCGGCGGGGGCGCCGCTCCGCCGCCCGAGGGGTCGACCAGGGCCTCGATCTTCCAGTGGACGTTGAACTGCTCGGCCAGCGCCTGCCGCAGCACGTCCTCGCTGCCGGTGCTCGCGAAGTTGTCGCGGGCACCGACGTTGACGAAGCCGAGCTGCAGGGTCGTGCCGTCGAAGCCGAGGATCTGGGCGTTCTGGCTGAGGAGGATCCAGGTGAAGCGGCGGCGGTTCTTCACCGCTTCGAGGATGTTCGGCCACAGGGTGCGGGGGTCGAGGCCGCCGCCCGGGGGCGGGGAGGCCGACGGGACCGCGGCGGGCGTGGCCGTGGAGGGGGGTTCGGGCGCCGGGGTCTGTGCGGCCGGGGCGGAGGCCGGGGGCGTCGAAGGGCGCCCGCCGCCACCGGGGGGTGCGGCGGTGGGCCAGCCGCCGGGTCGCCGGCCCGCGGGAGCGGAACCTGCCGGGGTCGCGGTGGGCCAGGCGCCGGGCGCGACAGCGGCCGGAGCGGGGGCCTGGGCCTCCGTCGGAGCGGGAGCCGCGGGCGGCGGCTGGACGGACTCCGCGCCGGGGGGCGTGGCGGGCTGTGCGTCGCCGCGCTGGTCGCCCGGCCCAGCCTGTCCCACGGGAACGGCGGGTACCGCCGCCTCCGGCGCACCACCGCCGCCCGAGCCGCGCACCGCGGCCCGGGCCGCCGCGACCCCGCCGCCGGGCGGTGGAGCCGAGGCCGCGCCGGTGTGGGCTCCACCGTGTGTGTCAGGTCCCGGTACGTACCCCATGGCGGGCGCTCCGGCTCCTGCCGAGAAGTGCGCGCCCCGCTCCAGGCGATCGAGGCGCGCCAGCGTGGACCGCTCGTCGCCGTAGGCGGCGGGCAGCAGCACGCGCGCGCAGATCAACTCCAGCTGGAGGCGCGGGGAGGCAGCGCCGCGCATCTCGGTGAGGCCCTCGTTGACGAGGTCGGCGGCACGGCTGAGCTCGGCGGGGCCGAAGGTGCCGGCCTGGGCCTGCATCCGCTCCAGCACGTCGGCGGGGGCGTCGATGAGCCCCTTCTCCAGAGCGTCCGGAACCGCCGCGATGATCACCAGGTCCCGCAGCCGCTCCAGCAGGTCCGCGACGAAGCGCCGCGGGTCGTTCCCGCCCTCGATCACGCGGTCCACGACCTCGAAGGCCGCGGCGCCGTCCCCGGTGGCGAACGCCTCGACGACGGAGTCGAGCAGCGACCCGTCCGTGTAGCCGAGCAGGGACGTGGCCATGGCGTACGTCACACCGTCCGCCCCGGCGCCCGCGAGCAGCTGGTCCATGACGGACATGGAGTCACGCACGGATCCGGCGCCGGCGCGCACGACGAGCGGCAGGACACCGTCCGCGACCGGGATGGCCTCCTGCTGGCACACCTCGCCGAGGTAGTCCCGCAGGGTCCCGGGCGGCACCAGCCGGAACGGGTAGTGATGCGTACGCGACCGGATCGTCCCGATGACCTTCTCGGGCTCCGTGGTCGCGAAGATGAACTTCAGATGCTCCGGAGGCTCCTCGACGACCTTGAGGAGCGCGTTGAAACCGGCCGGCGTGACCATGTGGGCCTCGTCGATGATGTAGATCTTGTAACGACTGCTCGCCGGTCCGAAGAAAGCCTTCTCCCGCAGCTCACGGGCGTCGTCCACACCACCGTGGGAAGCGGCGTCGATCTCGATGACGTCGATGGAACCGGGTCCGTTGCGCGCCAGGTCCTGGCACGACTGGCACTGCCCGCACGGGGTCGGCGTCGGGCCCTGCTCGCAGTTCAGGCAGCGGGCCAGGATCCGGGCGCTGGTGGTCTTGCCGCATCCCCGGGGGCCGCTGAACAGGTACGCGTGATTGACCCGGTTGTTCCGCAGCGCCTGCTGCAGCGGGTCGGTCACATGCTCCTGCCCGATGACCTCGGCGAACGACTCCGGGCGATAGCGGCGGTACAGCGCGAGAGACGACACGCATACGAGGTTATAGGCGCCCGCCGACAACGGGCTCCGCCCTGGAATCCCGGGGATCTCCGGCATCGCGCGGGCCCCGGACACGCAAGCGCCCCCCACGCACCCGCCAGAGCCGACCTACCCTTGCTGCCTTCCGGCCCTGGGGGAGTTCAGTCAGATAGCGCCGCGTGAGGGGCTTCGCACAGCCTACCTGATGCTGAGGTGCGGGAACGAGTTCGCGAGCACTCCTCTCGGTCATGTAATGTTCCTGACGGAGGATTCGCCTAGAGGCCTAGGGCGCACGCTTGGAAAGCGTGTTGGGGGCAACCCCTCACGAGTTCGAATCTCGTATCCTCCGCCAGTGCCTCACCGGGCACGATGTCGAAGGGCCCCACCGTTCGCGGTGGGGCCCTTCGACGTGCGTGGTCTCAGTTTTGGTCTCAGTTACGCAGGGCGGACAGCCGTGGACTTTCACGGACGGGCTTCGGCTCTATGCCGACGATCAGGGGCCCTGATCGTCGGCCCCGTCGAGACCAAGATCCTCCTGGGCGACCGACCTGAGGCTCGGCGACAACCTTCGAGCCTCACCGACCCGAGCCGGCCAACCGGCCAGCAGAGAGGTCAACCTCAGCCTCATTGACAGAGGGCCCAAATAGGATGCCCAGCGGAGACTCCGCGGCTTCCAGACCGCCCCCAGACACGAGCAAGGACACCCCCGACTGATGGCAGTGACCCAGCAGGAGATCGAGAACCGCTTGTGGGACGCCGCAGACGAGCTGCGCGTGGCGATGCCCGAGGCGCAGTACTCCTCGGTCGTCTTCCCGCTGATGTTCTGGAAGTACCTGTCGGACACCTGGGAACACCAGCACCAGGAGTTCCTGGCCGACAACGAGGACGTGGAGGACCTTTCTCCCGAGGAAGCCCGAGAGATCGAGTACCGCGACTACCAGTCGTTCGAGATCCCGCTCATCCACCCTGGCACCGTCAAGGAGCGTCGCGCCTCCTGGTCGTCCATCCTCGCCACCGTCACCCAGCCCGGCCTGGGTCAGCGGGTCCGCACCTCCCTGCAGGCCATCGAGACGGCCAACCCTGACAAGTTCTCCCGCCTGTTCGGCAACATGACGTGGGCCTCCGAAGAAGTGCTGTCGAGGGAGGTACTGGCAGCGGTGATGCAGGCGATGGACCGTACCCCGAAGATGCACGAGGGCAACATGTCCCACGACGTGCTCGGCGGCGCGTACGAGTACCTACTCAAACGCTTCTCCGACGGGTCGGGTACCCGCGCCGGCCAGTTCTTCACCCCCCGCGAGGTCGTCGAGCTGATCGTCGAAGTCCTGGAGCCCAAGAGCTTCGAGTCGGTGTATGACCCGACCTGCGGGTCAGGCGGCATGCTCATCGCCTCCGCGAACCTTCTGAAAGCCCGCGGTGGGCGTGGCTACACGCTCAGTCTGAACGGGCAGGAGGCCGTAGCGGAGACCGCGGGCGTGGCCCGCATGAACCTCTTCATGCACAACCTCACCCAGTTCAAGGTCGAGGTCGGAGACACCCTGAAGGATCCGCGCTTCACCAAGGCGGACGGCACGATCAAGCAGTTCGATGTGATCCTCGCCAACCCGCCGTACAGCCTGAAGTGGAAGCCCTGGGTTAAGGACCCGCGTGCCATCGGCGGGGTCGCCCCGCAGTCGACGGCAGACTGGGCGTTCGTCCAGCACATGATTGCCAGCATGGGCGCGGAGAGGGGACGCGCCGGCGTCGTCTTGCCCCACGGCGTCCTCTTCCGCGGCGGCCAGGAAGCAGCCATCCGCCAGCGTGTCCTGGACGACGATCTACTCGAAGCAGTCATCGGACTGCCTGCCAACCTCTTCTACAACACCGACATCCCCACGGCGATCTTGGTGTTCCGTGCGCCCGGCACGAAAACCCCAGAACGACAGGGCGGCGTGCTGTTCATCGACGCCTCCAAGCGGTTCGCCAAGGCTAAGAATCGCAACATCCTGACGGCCGCCGACATCGCCGATGTCGTGACCGCCTACCACTCGAAGTTCGACGCCGATGGCAACCAGGTGGACCCTGACGGAGGAAGCGGACTCGCCGCGCGATTCGTCCCCGTTACGGAGGTCACGGCAAACGGGTACGACCTCAACATCGGCCGTTACATCAAGCAGGCCGCTGCCGAGCAGGAAGACCTGGGCACCCTCATCGACGCTTACACCTCCGCCAGAGCCGAGCGACAGAAAGCCGAACAGCGCATGCTCACTGTCCTCGCCGCTGCTGGAATCGAGGGATTCCATGGGTGAATGGCGGCACGTTCCTGCAGGGAGGGTCGCGCGACAGCGGCGGGAGATCGTTCGCCTGGAGCCGAGCGCCGAGTACCGCACGATGGGGGTCCGGTGGTATGGCAAGGGTGCATACGACCGAGGTGTGGCAACGACGGAGACAGTCAAGGCCAAGTCTCTCTACCGGGTGCGGGAAGGAGACTTCACCTTCAATCGGATCGACACTCAGAAGGGTGCATTCGATGTCGTGCCTGCTGAGCTTGACGGCGCCTTGGCGACGAACGAGTTCCCCCTCTACGAAGTAGACGAAGAGGAAGTGGTAGCCCGTTTCCTCCTCCTCAACTTCCAACGGCCAGAAGTCCTGCGACAGATCGGCGCTATGCGTGCTGGCTCCGAGGGGCGCGCTCGCTGGAAGGAAGCTGACTTCGAGGCGTGGACGGTCCCCGTGCCACCGCTACATGTCCAGCTGCGGATCACCGAAGTCGTCGATTCGATGGGTGCCCAGATCACCGCGCTAGACGCCGAGGGGGAGGCACTGGCGGCGGTTCTGCGTCGTCGACGAGCCGACCTCATCGCCGACAATTCGATCGAAGCCGTGAGGGCCGAACAAGTCTTTGACTTCTCCACCGGCGTGCGCCGGACACCCGACAGGGGCGTCGGCCCGTACATGACGCCCTACCTACGTTCCGCGAACGTCGGCTACGGGACGCTCGACCTCTCTGACGTGCTCGAGATGAACTATGAGCCGGCGGAGCGCGAAAAGTTCGCACTCCGCTACGGCGATGTCGTGGTGTCCGAGGGCAGCGCGAGTGTGAATGCGGTCGGGATGCCCGCGATGTGGAAAGACGAGCTGCCAGCCCCCGTCTGCACCCAGATGACCTTGCTCCGGCTCCGAGCGTTGGAAGGAGCATGTATCCCCGAATTCGCCTTCCACTGGAGTATGTGGGCCTACGAGTCCAGAGCCTTCCTCGACATCGCTGGTGGCACCAACATCAAGCACATCAGCGCCAAACGGGCGAAGGGCATGGCTGTGCGCCTACCCTCAATGGATCGCCAACACGAGATGGTGGCGGAACTCGGCGCGATGGAGTCGGCATTGAAGGCGGTCCGCGCTGAAGCCGCTCGTCTCCGTGAAGCCCGGATAGGTCTGCTGTCAGGGCTGCTGGACCAGAGCATCACCATCGACGTTTAAGTCCGACCTGGGGGGTCTGAGGCGTGGCGAAAGGTATTCGGGAGCGCGAGTTCCAGAACCAGATGATCCAGTGGTCCTTGCCGATGGGTTGGGATTACACCGCGGGGCGGGCTCTGCCGCGGGAAACCACCCAAACGGTGCTCGTTTCGCACCTGCGTGAGGCCATCGTAAAGCTGAACCCCGGCGTGATCGATGAGTTTGACCTGGACGCGGTGGTCAATGAAGTCGTGGCCACGGTCACCGCCGTCGAAGGCGGACTCGTCCGGGCCAACGAGCAGGTGCTGCGGCTGTTGCGAGGCCGGAAGGAGTTCCGAGACAACAACGGCGTTTGGCACACACTGAAGTTGGTCGACTTCGAGGCACTGAACGCCAACACGATGGTCGTCTCAGATGAGGTGACCATCAGCGTGCCAGGCAAGACCTCCCGCCGGTTCGACCTCGTCTACTGGATCAACGGGCTACCTCTGGTCGTAGTCGAGGTGAAGTCACCCACCGCGAAGTCCGCGTGGGCGGAAGCGGCCCGCGAGATCAACAACGTTTATGCCACGGAGTACCCGTGGTTCTTCACGCCCAACGTCTTCGCCGTCGCCGCCGACGGACTGAAGCTGCGGTTCGGTGCCGCCAGCGCGCCCACCAACCTGTGGCAGCCGTTCCGGTCCACCGAAGACGACGAGAACCTGTCCGGTAGTGCCGACATACAGCGCTCCGTCGAGTTGTTGATGAACCCAGCCACGGTCCTGGACATGCTCGCCAACTTCGTCCTCTTCGACACTACCGGGGGAGGAACCGACAAAAAGTACCTCCCCCGCTACCCGCAGATGGAAGCTGCGCACCTGATCCACGAGCGCGTATTGCAGGGCGGCTCGAAGGGACTGGTCTGGCATCACCAGGGCTCCGGGAAGACTCTGCTCATGGTGTTCGCTGCCGCGCTGCTACTGGCCGACACTCGCATCGAGTCACCCACGATCATCCTGCTCTCGGACCGGACTCACCTCGTCCGACACACCTCAGGGGTCTTCACCTCAGCGATGGGGGACGCGTACTTCCACAAGCCTTCGAACAGCCAGAAGCTGCGGGCCCTGCTAGCCGATGACGTGCGTGGTGTCATCTCCACGACCGTCCACAAGTTCGCCGAGGCTGGCAAGAACCTGTCGGTACGGAGCAACATCATCGTGCTCGTCGACGAGGCTCACCGCACCCAGTCCTCCGATGAAAAGTCGTTGGCCGGGCAGATGCGCGCAGCGTTGCCCAACGCGAGGTTCTTCGGCATGACCGGCACCCCTGTCAGGAACCTCGCCACCGACACATTCGACCTCTTCGGCGAGGAGGGCGACCCCGGGCGAGTGCTACACCGGTATTCGGTATCTCGCTCTCTGCTGGACGAGGCGACCGTCCCGGTCATACTGCATCCGCACCCGGTCTCCTTCGACATGGACGACCGGGCGTTGCAGGCCGAGTTCGACGAGTTCGCTGACGACTTCGACCTTGATGACCCCGACCGTGAAGCCCTGTCCCGCAAATTCGGACGCCTGACCTCGGTGTTCGCCAACCCTGACCGTATCCATACGGTCTGCCAGCACATCGTGGACCACTACCTGGCCGGCGCCTACCGCAATGGCCTCAAGGCGCAGGTCGTCGCATACAACCGTGAGCTGGCCGTGGCGTACACGGACAAGATCAACGAGCTGCTTTCCGGCTTCGAGGCATCCCAGGTACTCAGCGAGGTCGGGAAGCATCAGCGGATTAAGGCCGAGGTGAACATCTCCGTCTCGGACTCCAAGGCGACAGACGTTGACATGAAGCCATACCAGCTCTCGGAGACCGAGGAAGAGGAGCAGAAGCGTCGATTCCTCAGCCCAGACGACCCGATGTGCTTCCTGGTGGTGACAGCGAAGCTGATGACTGGCTTCGACGCTCCCAACGAAGGTGTCCTCTACCTGGACAAGCCACTGAAGGCCCACAACCTGTTCCAGACGATCACCCGTCCGAACCGCACGTGGGTGTCACCCACCGGTTTTGTGAAGACCTCCGGTGTGGTCGTGGACTACATCGGCCTGGCCGAAGAGGTCCAGCGGGCAGTCGTCGACCCCACCGCAGCTGGTCCCCGCAAGGGAGGCGGGTTCATCACCGACTTGTCCGAGCTGGTCAAGGAGTTCCGTAAAGCCTTCGCCCGTATCGAGGACCTTCTCGCGGACGTGGAAGGTGTGGATCTGACGGTCCACGGTTACCAGTCCGTCCGAGCCATCAACGTCTTCCTGGATGCCAACCCCGACGCTGCCGAGGTCTTCAGCAAGGACTACCGACTTCTGGCCCGCCTGTACCCGTTCATCAACACTGACAAGCGGGTTGCCAAATACAGCGACGGCTTCGGGCTGTTCGGGTCCGTTTACACGACCCTGTTCAAGAAGTCCTCTGATGAGGAGAAGAGAGAGCGACTGGCTGAGCTGGGGCCGATGGTCGTGGAGATCATCAACGCCCACGTCCACTCCTTCAAGGTGGTTGCCTCTCAGGAGGAAACCCTCGTTCTGGATGCCCAGGGCATCACGATCCTCAAGGAGTTGCTGGCACTCGTCCGCCCCAAGGCCGACGAGAGTGGCGGCGAGGATGCATCTCCGCCATCAGCGGCAGAGATCCTGGACCACATCAAGGCAGCCCTCGACAAGGGTGTCGACCCGGATTCCGCGAAGTACACCGCCCTCGCGGAGCGGATCAAACAGCTGCGGGACCGGATCATCCAGAATGCCCAGGACGCGCTGGACTTCCTGTCTGAAGCACTTCGGGTGGCCCGCGCCATCGTCCACGCCGAGAAGCACCCCGACGAAGCCGTCGTCGTGCTGGACGACGACCACATCGGTGTCCTGTCGCGGATAATCCACGACCACGCTCCCGAGGGTCTCACCATCACGGAGAGGAACCTGGCCGAGGAGATCGACCAGGTAGTCAGGCGCACCCTCGCTCGAGCATGGGACAACGCCGAGGCCCGCAACAGAGGCGCCCGACGCGCCACCGCTGCGGTCTTCCGGCGCTACGCGCTGAAGCCGGTAGGGGAACCGTACGACTCCACCGTCGCCTACATCGAGGCCCACTACCTCGTCGACTGACGAACGCGCGGAGACCCGGCACCCCGCAGTGGGTGTCGGGGGTCTCGTCGCGTTGCGTGGGCCTACCGCTCTCCCTAGCGTCCTCTGGGGGGCGCGCCAGCGTGGTTCGCTCTGGTGGGCGGAATTCCAGGGCACTACCAGTCGTCGGTGTCGCCGTACTTTCCTGGGTTCTGAGCGCGGTCCACAGCCTGTGCACACGCCTCGGCGAAGGCCGCCTCGACGGCCGTCTGGTCCGTGCCTCGCACCTGGGCCTCGACCTCCTGGCCCGTACCGGGTCGCCGGGCCGTGCGCCAGGCCGAGGCGCGGTCTGTGTAGCGGTCGGTCTCGAAATCCCAGGCGGGCACCGACCACTGCTCTGGGACCCCGGTCGCTGTGCGCTCCCCGCCGGGAAGGAACAAGGCTCGGGCGTGAAAGACCACGGCCCGATTGGGCACGCTGCCGCGGATGGCGCTCGCGCCGCCGGGGCCCTGGTGTTCCCAGCGCCAGCGGTCCCATTCCTCGACCACGGCGGTGTGGTCGGGCCAGTCCTCGCTCCAGCGTGCGACGACCTCGTCGGCGTGCTCGCGATGGAGGAAGGGCACGCGCCGATCGCCGAGGCGGGCGACGTGGACCATCAGCTCTGCGGGGATGGGGCTCTGGTCGGCCTCCGGCGCAGCGCTTCCCGCGGTCTCGTCCGTGCCCCACAGGAGGCCGCCGACCTTGGCGGCCGTGTCCTTGAGGACGCGGCTGGTCAGGTGCTGGTAGCGGCGGCGCATCCGGGCGGACTTGCCGGGCTCCCAGCCCATGATGGCGTCGACGACCGCGTCGGAGACGCCGAGGATGAGCAGGACCGTCGCCGCAGTGTGGCGGGCGTCATGGAGGCGGGCGTCGCGGACGCCAGCGGCTTTCAGGAGCTCCTTCCATTTGTGGTAGTCGGTGTTCGGGTTCAGGGGCTCGCCGGTGGGCGAGGTGAAGACGTACCCCTTCTCCGTCCAGAGGTCGCGGGCCACAGTTCGCTCACGGGCCTGTTCCTCCTTGTGTCGGCGCAGGAGCTGGAGCAGCTCTTCGGGGGCGCCGATGGGCCGCTGGCCGGCGCGGGACTTGGCGTTCTTCGTCTCGCGGCGGGTGTTGATCTTCTGGGGGCAGTAGCCGGGTTTGCGTCCGCAGCGGTCTCCGCAGCCGTGCTTGTAGCGGGGCCGCAGCCGGCCACGGCGCACGCGGATGACGCCGAGGTCGAAGTCGACGTCGTCCCACTGCATGCCGAGGACCTCGCCTTGGCGCAGGCCGAGGGCGAGCGCGATGACCCAGCGGGCGGTGTTGCGGTGCTTGGCAGCTTCGGCAAGCAGGTGCTGGACCTCCTCGACCGTGTACGGCTCGACCTCTTCCTCTTCGACCTTGGGGGCCTTGGCGATGGAGGCCGGGTTCGTGGTGAGGTGCTGGCGGCGCACGGCCTCGTTCATCGCCGTTCGGATCGTGCGGTGAGCCTGGTGGGCGGTACCTGCGGCGCTGCCGTTCTCCTGCATCTTCTTGTAGAAGCGTTCCAGGTGCTCGGGCTCCAGCTTCTCCAGGCGATGGGCGCCCAGTCCGGGGATGAGGTGGTGGTAGACGGCGACGCGGTAGCCGTCGATCGTGTTCTCCGAGACGTGCGCGGCAGCGATGTTCTCGACCCAGTGGGTGAGCCACGTCTTCACGGTCCACGACTGGCCGGCCTTCCGGACTGCGCCCTGGTCGCGCTGGCGCTCCAGGTCGCGGACGACCTTGGTGACCTCGGCTCGGGTCTTGCGGCCGACGTGGCGACGGTCCGGGGTGCCGTCGTCCTTGACGCCGACGGTGACGCGGCCGTGCCAGCGCCCGTCCTTGCCGAGGTAGATGGACGAGGCGCCGTTGGGCTGGCGGGGCTTCGGTGCGGAGGCTCGCGTCATGCGGCGGCTCCGAAGTCAGTCGCCGACAGACGGCGGGCCAGGAATTCGTTCACCGCCTCCGCTGGGATGCGGCGCAAGCTGCCGATCTTGACGGAGGCAATCTCGCCCGAGGAGACGTACTCGTACAGTTTGGTGCGGCCGATGCCGATCCGGCGGGCGGCCTCGGTGACGGTGAGGGCGACCAGGGTCGTGTCGCCGACGGGGCGGCGCTCGGCCATCAGGCTGCGCAGGGCGTCTTCGGGGATGTCCAGGAGCTGGGCTATCTGGGAAATGGGCAGGGCGGGCTGCGGCATGGGGGTACTCCTCCCGCCGGCATCTCGGCATGGCGGGAGCGGCAACTCCCGTCGGCCTGGCCGGTGGTGTCGTTCAGGGATGGATGGGTCAGTGGATGATCGTCGGCAACGGAGGTCGCCGTGCGTGAGGTTCTCGGCGTTCGTAGCGCCGTGGGAAGGACAGCGACCGGCTATTCGCCAGCGGGTGGCTGCTCCTGGTTTCGCAGGTGCGCCCGAGAGGGGTGCAGGTTTCTCTGCAGGGCCCGTTCTTCGAGCCGGACAAGTTCGTCGACCTGTCCTCTCTGCTCGGGTCCCTTGTCCCCGTAGGCGTTGAGCTCCATGTCGATCTCGTGCAGGTGCATCTGATTCCGGTCGATCGCCGCTCGCAGTTGGCGGTACTCGCGCGTCATCTGGACGTACTCACTGACGAGCTGGCGAATGCGTGGGGTGGCCAGTTCTCCTGGTGGTCCGGTCAGATCCTGCATGGTCAGGTCGAAGACCTTGCAGAAGCCGAGCGCCTCGTCGAGGTTGACCCTGCGACGGGGCTTGCCGCTCTCGATGCGCCAGATCGCCGACTGGTTGATCGGGTGGCCGGCAGCGGCCATCTCCTCGGCGAGCTTCACCGTGCTCCAACCGCGGACCTCGCGTTCCAGCTTGATGCGTGTGGCGACATGATCCTCCGGCACCGGACGACCGGGGCCGGCGCGCTCCGCGCTTTCCTCACTGCTCACTCGCACCTCCATTCATCGCGACAACGGGTCCACGGGGATCACTGTCCACAACTAAACCTCGTTGCAGATTGAAATGCAAGGCGTTGCGCTACCGAAAATCTCGGCTATGGTCGTAGTCCGCCGTACAGCGGTGGACGAATCCGCACACGCAAGCGGCCCCGGTGCTACGAACACCGGGGCCGAAGTAGAGGCTCCACCGCACAACCATCCATCCCTGAACGATCGAAACCGGAGGCCGGGGTTGCCGCCCCGTAATGGCCTGCCGGGTGAGGAGCTCCGTGACCCAGGGTACGACCCTGCCATCCCAGACGCCATCCCGCTTCGACGAGGACCCCACCTCAACGGAGCCTCCGTTCAACCTGGACGCCGAGCGCGCGGTCCTTGGCGCCTGCATGCACAAAGCCGATGTCATCAACGCGGTCCGGCCAGTCCTGGGGGACGACGCCTTCTACCGGCCCGCGCACGAGACCATCTGGCGCGCGCTCCTCACCCAGCACCGCGAGGACAAGCCGACCGACCCGATCATCCTTACCGAGCTGCTTCAGCAGCAAGGCGACCTGCAACGGGTCGGCGGTCCCGCCTATGTGTTCCAGCTCGCCGGCGCGCCCTACGGCACGGGCAGCGCCGAGCACCACGCGGAGATCGTCCGCGCGAAGGCCGACCTGCGCCGCTTGATGACCTCCGCCATACGCACTCTCCAGCGGGCCCAGGAACCCGGCGCGGATCCCGAGGCGATCCGAAGCGAGGTCGAAGCCGCAGTACGCGCCGAACGCGAGCGCGCACTCGCCTCAGGGCAAGGACGGCTGTCCCGCTTCGCCACCGACGGATGGTCATTCGTCAAAGAGAGCGGCGCGGACGCCGAGCCCCTCTGGGGAACGCGCGAGAAGACCGTCTGGGCACCGGGCGAGAGCCTGATGATCGTCGGCGCACCGGGCGTCGGCAAGACCACCCTTGCCCACCAGGTGATCTTCGCCCGCCTCGGCCTCCAGGAGACCGTCCTGGAGATGCCCGTCGCCCCCAGCAGGCGCGTGCTCTACCTGGCAATGGACCGTCCCAAGCAGATCGCCAAGGCCATGGCCCGCCGCGTCTTCCCCACCGACGAGAAGATCCTGCGCGAGCGGCTCGTGGTCTGGGAAGGTCCGCTGCCCGCCACCCTCGACAAGGAGCCCGACCTCCTCGCCGACCTCGCCGCCGCCCACCAGGCCGACACCATCGTGATCGACAGCCTCAAGGACGCGGTCAGCACGATGGTCGACGACAGCCTCGCGGTCGCCTTCCACAGCGCCCGCATGCGCGCCCTGCGAGGCGGCGTGGAGATCATGGAGCTGCACCACCAGCGCAAGGCCACCGCCGACGCGCCGCGCGGCCAGCGCCCCAGCCTGGACCAGGTCTACGGCTCCACCTGGTTCACCGCCGGCGCGGGGAGCGTCCTGTTCGTCACCGGCCGGGCAGGCGACCCCGCAGTCACCCTGCACCACCTCAAAACCTCCACCGGCGAGGTCGGCCCCCTGGATGTCACGCACGACCACGTGCGCGGCACCACCACCGTCGACCCCACCAAGGACCCAGCCGTCCTGCTGTGCAACGCCCCCAACGGGCTCACCGCACGCGACCTGGCGACCATCCTCATCGGCGGAGGCGACCCCGAACGAGCCGACATCGAGAAGGCGCGACGCCACCTCAGCCGCCTCGTCGACAACGGCTTGGCAGCCAAGGCCGACGGTGCCGCTGGAGGAGCCGGGGGCGGCCAGCAGGCCCGCTACTACGCCTCCGCCCGCCACCTCACCGCCGTCGGCTGACCCCCGCCGACCCCCGCAGAGCGTTCACGCGACCGTACACGCGGCCCTCGCGTCCGCACACCGCCGTGAACCGCTCACAGCGCACACGCTCACCGTAAAACCGCTGGTAGAGCGATCACACAAGCGTCCACGCCGTACACGCACCCAAGCGATCACGCGCGGGGCCCCCTTTAGAAGGGGGCCCGCGTGTACGCCCCCTCCGTGAACCCTCGTGATCGCCTCCACAGCCTCTCCCGGAGTAGACCCGTACATGCAGCCCGCAATATCCGAACGGCTCGCCACCACTTCGCTTCCGTACGCCGACGGTCGGCTCCTGCCCGTGGCCGTCTTTGCCGTCGCGGTCGGCGCGCTGCTTGTGGGCTTGAGGGCCCGCCGCAGCCGACGCCCCACCCGTGATCGAAAGCGGCGCCTCTCGGCCGCAGTCGTCACAGCCACCGTGGCGGCGCTCGTGTGCACCGCCTACAGCGCGGACACCAGCTGGCGGTTCGCCACCCACTACCTCGACATGCGCAACACCGCCGAGCGCACCGCCATGTTCGCCGCAGCCGAGCTCGCCCTGTTCTCGATGGCACTGATGGCCCGCCAGAACCTGCATGGGCCACGGCACGCGGCCGGCCTGCCCGGGGTCCTGGTCTGGGTGATCACCGCCATGCAGACCATTCCCGCCTACGCCGAGTCCGGACCGGTCGGCGGCACCGTGCGCGCCTTCACCGGCCCCGTGATGGCCGCCGTGCTGTGGCATCTGGCCATGGGCATCGAGCTGCGCCAGCGGGCCCCCGACGCCGCCTCCCGCGCACTCGCCGCGGTCCTCACGCGACAGGCTCGCGAACGGCTACTCGCCCGCCTGGGAATCGTCGAGCAGGACCAGGGAGCCGCCCAGATCATCCACGACCGGGCCACGCACCGGGCCGTCGCCCTGGCCGCCCGCCTCGCCGAGATGACACCCGAGCAGCGCACCGAACGGGCGGGCAGGCGCACCGTGCGCCGCCTGTCCAAGGCCCTCGCCCGCTCCGGCATCGACGCCGACCCGCGCCGCAACGAGCAACTGCTGCGCCAGCTCGCCACCCGCCGCCAAGCAGCCGCCCTGGCCACCATCGACCTGCCCGAGCGCTGGACCACGCCCGCCGGGCAACCCGTCAGCCCGCCCGCAGCACAGCCCGACCACTCCCGGGCTGACACTGCTGGGCATGCAGAAGCAGCCGGGCTGGCGAAAGACGGATCCCGCCCGCACCCATCAGATCTGGGTGACGAAGCACCCCACTCAGGCAGCCGGCCGCAACCCGCCGGCCCGGATCTCACCGCCCGCTCCGGCCCGGAAGCGTCAGCCCGTCCGGAACGGGCAGCCCGCCCGCAGACGGCTCCTCCGCCGCCCATGGGCAGCGGCTCGCATACCCCACTGGCTACTCGCCCTACTCCAATGCCGAAGCGGAAGGGCCGTAAACCCCGCGCAACCGACGGCATCCTCCGCGACTACGCTCACCGGCTCCTAGACGAGCACGGCAGCCTGTCCCGCGACCTACTGGAGCAGGCCGTACGCGACGCTGGCTACACCGTCGCCAGCGACACCGCCGGCGCCATCGTCCGCGCGCTCAAGACCGACCCGAGCACCTCACGCAACGGCTGACGACCATCTCGCCCATCCTCCCGCCCTTCCCGGAGAACTCGTTCGTGACGTACGACCCCCACCACACCGATCACCATTCCGGCGTGCTGCCCTCGTCGGCGAATCCGCCTACACTGCTCGGGCGTTTGCGGAGGGCGTTCGGACGGACGGCCCCTGGCGGAGCCAGTAGTACCCCGAGTCCGACTCAAAGCCGGTCCTCGGGGATCTCCGCCCCAGGGGTGGCGGAGACGGCCCAGCGCCAGGGGGCGCAGGACCAGGAGGCCGGGACCGAGGGCGGCCCCGACTCGGACGGGCTGCACGCCGTACAGCAGCAGATTCTCCACCCCGCGCCCTCCGACGAGCAGACGGCCGGCGAGCGAGCGGTGCAGAGTTTCCAGCCGGCGATCCGTCGCTTCACCGGCACCAAGCGGACCGTCCGTGTCGGCCCGCTGCGCTTCACCGGCGACGAGCACGCCGACCTCCACGAGGCTGCCGCCGAGCACGGCTACAAGGGGGAATCCGGCTTCGCCGCGGACATCGTCCTCGCCTTCGTATCCGGTCGGTTCACGGCGAACCTGCCGCTGTCCGAGGACCGCCGCCGCACCCACATGTTCCGCGCCCAGGTGCTGCGCGAGCTCAACCGCATCGGCGGCAACGTCAACCAGATCGCCCGCGCCCTCAACAGCGACCTCACCCCGCCTGACATCCGCCACCGACTCAACGAGCTCCTCCGCCTGCTGGAGCTGATCGCCGAGGCCCTGCGCGAACCGGCAGACTCCAGGAAGGACCAGGCCGCGTGATCGCCGCCATCAAACGGGCTGGGGCCAACACCCGCGGTCTACTCGCCTACCTCTACGGCCCCGGCCAGCACGACGAGCACAACGACCCGCACATCGTCGCCGGCTTCGCCATGCTCGGCATGCCCGACCCCGGCCGCGACCAGGACGCCACCCTGACTCAGCTCGCCCACCACCTCGACGAGCCCGTTCATCTCCGGAACAGCGAGTTCGGAAGGAAAATCACCGACCACGTCTGGCACTGCCCTGTTCGCGCCGCACCCGAGGACCGCCACCTCTCCGACGCCGAATGGGCCGACATCGCCCAGCGCATCGTCGAAGCAGCCGGCATCGCCCCGCCCGGAGACGACCTGGCCTGCCGCTGGATCGCCGTACGCCACGCAGACGACCACATCCACATCCTCGCCACAACCGTCCGCGAAGACGGCCGCCGCCCCAAGCTCCACGACAGCGGCATCCGCGTCGGCGACGCCTGCCGCCAGATAGAGAAGGACTACGGCCTGCGCCAGCTGAAGAAGGGCGACCGCACCGCCGAACGCCGCCCCACCCAGGCCGAGATGCACAAGGCCGAACGCCTCGGCTGGGAGCAGACCAGCCGCGCATGGCTCCAGGACCGCATCCGCGCGGCCATCCCCCACGCCAGCAGCGCCGAGGAACTCCTTGCCTACCTCGAAGCCGACGGCATCGCGGTCAAACCCCGCCGCGGACCGTCCGGTGACCTACTCGGCTACGCCGTCGGTCGCCCCGGCGACCTCAACAAGGACGGCGAACAGGTCTTCCACCCCGGCGGAAAGATCGCCCCCGACCTCACCCTCCCCAAACTCAAGGACCGCCTCGAAACCACCGCTCCAGAGGAACACCCCACCGCCCGCCGCAACCGCCCCACCACCCCCTGGCACCAGGCCACCGACGCCCTCGACACCCTCCACACCGGCATGGCCGACGACTCCCACGCCCAGGCCCACATCACCGCGCTCGGAGAACTCATCGAAGCCACCGCTCAGAAAGCCCCCGCCCACCTAGCCGAACTACGAACAGCATCGAAGGCATTCGCCCGCGCCCAGCGCTCCCAGATCCGCGCCGACAACCAGGCCGCCCACACCCTGCGCAAAGCCGCCCGCGACATCGCCCACACCGCCACCGGCCCCGACGCCAGCGCCCTGGCCGCCCTGCTCACCGCCCTCGTCTGGGCCACGATCGTTGCTGCCCGCTGGCACGAGGCGAAGGGCCACGCCCACCAGGTCGAAGCCGCCCGCCAGACCCTTCACCACCTGAAGACCGCCGCCGATGACGCCCTCGCTCCCGTCGTCGACAGCCTCGCCGCCCGTCAGCCGAGCGACCAGGCGCGCCAGCCCCTCGCCTACGACGTCCGTGCCGCCATCCCCGACCACGCCGACCGCATCCTGACCGATTCCGCCTGGCCGGCCCTCGCTACCGTCCTGGCCGATGCCGAGGCCGGTGGCCACAAACCCCACCAGCTCCTCAAGGAGGCCGCCGCCCAGCGCGAACTCACCACCGCCCGCCAACCCGCCCATGTGCTGATCACCCGCATCCAGCACACCAGCCGCAACCCCGCCCCCAACCCCCGAGCCGAAGCCGCCCGCCTCCGCTCCACCATGGGAACGCACCCATTCAGTTGGCCGGGGCAGCCCCCGCGCGGCCCGTCGCACGCCGCTCCGGCTGAACTACACCAGCGAGGCCGCCGCTGACCACACCTCAGCCGGCGATCAACGCCGGTTCCTGGATGGTCCGTTCGTCGGCCGCCCCACCGTCACTCGCCCATGGCCGACTGGAGAGGTGCAAGAAAAACGCGGCACGCCGAAGCGCTTGCGCAAGAATCTCTACATCAACTAAAGTCCGCGTCGTAATCGAATGCTCCAATGCGTAGTTCGACCTGAGGAGTCGCCCGCATGAGTGAGTCCCCTTCGCCCTGGGCGACTGATGTATTCGGTAAGCAGGCGTCGGCAGTTCGCATGTTCCTGGGCCAGGCCCTGCGGAACATGCAGGCCAACGCCCAAGCAGCGCAGGAACAGACCGACTCGCGCACCAACCACACGTACGGAACCGCCCGGTGGCAGAACCAGTTCGAGCGCGTCCAGGACGAGCTGAAAGACCTGCCTGGAGCCATCCCCGTGCGGCCATTCGGGTTCCCGTTCGAGCTCATGCTCGTCGGCCGCGGCCTGATCTACCCCTTCCTCTACTCGAAAACCAAGGCGGCCGTACGCACGGCACGCATCCCCAGCGAGTCCCAGCTGGTGAAGGAGCTCTTCACCTTCGCCCCTGAACCGAAGCACGTACAAGACGAGTTCGATCTCGGCTTCGGCGGGACCATCCTTACCGCAGAGCCGCGCGGCGGCCTGGCAGCCATTCCCCAGGGAACCCGACTGATCCTGGTGCCGTTTGCCTGCAACGCTTCCGAACTGCTGGAGGCACACTGGGGCATCGCAGCACTCGGAGAGAACCGGCACCTGGAATGGGCAACCGATCCCGAACCTCTCGCCTTGCCCCAGACCGTCACCTCACACGGGACACGGCTGGCCAGTGTCCCCGAGCAGACTGCAACGTCCGCGCGGAAGCACACCAGCTTCGCCGAAGGAAGCGAGCCCACCCTTACGCTGTCCTCGCGTGCAGCCTCCGAACGGCTGCGGGACATCCCGCCGCAGACCGAAGCGCAACCCGTCGAGGACCAGACCAGCGAAGAAGATGCGACCCACTAAGCAAGACACCATCCCAGGCTTGGAAGAGCGGGGCACGACGCCCCGTGCCATCTCCGACGGCTTCGATCCCGCCCGGCTGACGCAAGCGCGTCGGCTGGCGGAGATGACGAAGAAGGACGTGGCAACAAGCCTCGGGGTGACTCCCGCCGCCGTGGGTCAGTACGAGACGGGGGTATCACGGCCACGCCCTGACCTGATCCCCCGGCTCGCGGAGACCCTCGGAGTGCCCGCGACGTTCTTCCTGCTCGGACGTCCGACCAACCGGCTCGACGCCTCGATGGCCCACTTCCGGAGCCTGCGCAGTACCCCGAAGTCCCAGCGGGAGCGAGCACTGGCCTTCGCCGAACAGGTCTGGGAACTCACGTACGCCCTGGAGCAGCGAATCCAGTTGCCGCTCGTGGACCTACCCGGGTTCGCCGGCGGAGAAGTCCACCCAGGGGAGGAGCTGCCCACCGATCCAGCCGCCGCCGCGCGTGAGCTCCGGCAACGCTGGGGGTTGGGAGACGGACCCGTAACCCATCTGGTGAGGCGCATGGAAGCCCACGGCATTGTCGTGGTGACGCCCCCTGTAAGCGACCCCTCAGCCTCCACCGTGGACGCGTTCTCGACCCGCGCAGCCCGCCCGCTAGTCATCCTCACCGCCAACCGCGCCGACGACGTCTACCGACATCGGTTCACGGCAGCTCACGAACTGGGCCACCTTGTACTCCATGGCGATGCCACGGGCGACAGCAGGCAAGAGAAGGAAGCTGACGCCTTCGCTGCGGAGTTCCTGACCCCCCAGGCCAGCATCCTGCCGTTGCTGCCCAAGCGGATGGATTTTGCACGGCTCGCCGAACTCAGGCAGATCTGGGGCGTCTCCATCCACTCCCTCGTCTACCGATGCCGTGAACTGGGGCTGACCTCCGACGCCACCATCAGCCGGACGTACCAGCGCCTCCGGGCCTTGGAAGGCCAGCCCGGATTCGAGGCCGAGTCCGTGTCCAACTTTCCCGGTGAGCAGCCCTCGCTCCTGCGGCAAGCCTTCGAGCTGGCTTCCCGGGAAGCGGACTTGTCGGTGGTCCAGCTCGCGCACGAACTGGCCTGGACGGCCAAGCGTGTACGTGAACTCCTTGGAGTCCATGAGCAGCGTCCCGTGCTCCGCCTGGTTCAGTAACTGCGCCGTTGCGGCGGGGCGGCGCTAGTCCCACCGTGGAACGCACTACAGCAAGGAGGCCGGGACACCACTACGGTAATCGACCCTCTTACTTGCGACCTTTGGCGACAGGGTTGTCAGGCGAGCGTCCCGTCCAAATACTGCTGCACCGGCTCGAACAGCCCGTACGGCACATACTCCGGGATCTCGCCGTGGGCAACCCAGGCCAGTTCGGCCAGCTCCTCGGCGTCCGCAACGTACGCGGTTCCGCCCAGCACCTCGCAGGCCGTGTACGACATCAGCCGGCCCGTCTTCGGGTGGACCCGCTCGCCGAGCAGCCTCACAGCGGCCACGGTCAGCCCAGTCTCCTCCTGGGTCTCCCGCACAGCGGCGTCCTCAAGGACCTCGCCCGGCTCGACCTCACCGGCCGGGAACTGCCAGGAGAGCTGTCCCTCGCTGACGCGGCGGCGCACCATCAGCACACGCCCCTCATGGACGACGATGGCTGCGGCAATGGGCCGCTGGCCTCCTTCCCTCATCTGCGTACCTCTTCCTCGATGGCACAAGCAATATGCGGCCACGGAGCACGTAGGGAACTGAAGAGTGACCAGTAGCCGTGCGCCTCGCGAACTATGGCGCTGACACCTAGGCGTACCGCTTCGGGGTCGATCGTGCCTATAACCCGCCGGGCGACACCTCCGGCCCCGCGCGGTGCGGGGTTGATCCCGCTGCCCAAGAGGAGCGTGGCCGTGCGGATGGCGTCCAGCGTGGTGGGCGGTGCCGCGCTGGCGAAGTCTCCGTAGACCAGATCACGCCAGCGCTGCTGGGTGCGTGCCCAGGCGAGACGTTCCAGTCCGGTTCCCAGATCTACGGCCATGTGGGTCGGGTCATCGGCATTCCACAGCAGGACGATGTCGCCGAGGTCGAGCCCGAGGTGGCGGAAGTGCAGTGTGATGCCCGCGACCTCGCGCCGGCGCCAGGGTGTCAAGGTCCCATGGATGCTCAGGTGGCGTGCGTGGAAACCGAGTTGGGAGAGGACGGAAAACCAGCCGTCGAGAATCGCGCTGTACTCGTCGAGCCCTCCGACCGGTTGGACACGGGAGATGTTGACGAAGGAAGTCAGGAAGCCGTCGCAGAGGTCACCGGAGGTATCGCGTTCACCGGTGAAGCGGACGACCGGCTGGGGGAGGAAGCCCCGTCGGTACGTCTGAGGTCTTCCGTCCTTGAGGAGCGGGTCGAGGGCCTGGATCGCCGAGATGGTCAGCTCCGTGTCGCGCCCCCAGCGGATCGGGAGACAGTCATCGCGTGGAGCGCCGACGTGAGCGAAGGCGGTCTCCACACTGCGGAGGAGCTCCCTCCACGAGGGTGGCCGGCGCGGCGGGTGGTAGGGGGTGTCTCGCCGCAGGTGTCGGATGGCGATGCAGGGGCCGTCGATGGTGAACTCCCACTGAGAGTGGGATAACGCCCCACGGAGCACGGAGGGTATCCGCGAGGCCAGCGCGTCTCCGGTCGTACGAGCTGTGCCGGTCAGCACGACCTTGACGCCATCGCCAGGAAGTGCCGGGCGGGGTCGAAGCGGTGCTGGCCGGTCTCCTGGACCTGCTGGTGGTCGAGGGTCTCCGCCTGCTCAATGGCGAGCGTGAGCCGCTGGGCCGCGGTCTCGTCGTCCTCGTCCGGGTCGGCCACGGCGATGGCGCCCGTCTGCTCGCAGAGGGCCGCCTCGGCACAGGTACCCGTACGCCAGGTGAGCGCGGCCATGGGGGTGCCGGCACGGAGGGACTCGCCGAAGACGGCGGCGCCGGCTTCCACGTACGGCCGGGCGTACGTGTAGACGAAGACGGACGCCTCGGCGATGGCAGCGGTCTTGGCGGGGCCGCCGAGCTCGCCGGCCCACTTCACGTGGTCGGCGGTGAGGATGCGCTCGTGGCGACGGACGTACGTCTCGTCGAAGACGGGGCCGACGATCTGGATGCGCCGACCGAGGATCTGCGCTGCGCGGGCGGCGATGTGTGGCGCCTTGTCCTCGTCGATCCGGCCGAGCCAGACGAGGTCACGTCCGGCGGTCGCCAACGGTTCCTCCTCATCGAGGCCGAGGTGTACGGCCAGCTCGGGGACCGGCCGGTGGTCCGCATACCGCTCGATCATCTCGGGCGAGTAGCAGTACAGCCGAGAGCGTCTGCCGTCGAAGGCGGTGGGCGTGTGCTGGAAGACCGGGGAGTGCTGGAAGGTGGCGACGTCGCAGTCCAGCACGTTCCAGGTGCGGGTCCAGGCGGGCAACGAGGGGTACTCGTGCCCGACGATCAGGAGGTCGTACTTGGTGTCGCGGATGTCGCGCTCGGCAAGCGATCCAGGGGGGATGTCCTCCAGGCGGACCGGCTTGCGGACCCAGTCGTTCTCCAGGTCCGTGAGCCAGCCCGGCCCGAGGAGGTGTACGTCGGCGCCTGCGGCCCGGGCGCCTACGGCGACCGCCCACAGCCATCGTTCGATCCCGCCGTAGCCAGCGGGAGGAAAGGCGTAGCTACCAGGGAAATCGCAGACGCCGACGAGCACGTTATGCCTCCGGTGTTCCGTCCGCCTTGATCCGGCGGAAGCCGAGGTACGGGAAGAGGGATTCGGGCAGGACGAGCGAGCCGTCCTCCTGCTGACACTGCTCGAGGAGCGCGGCCAGCGTGCGTCCGACGGGCAGGCCGGAGCCGTTGAGGGTGGCGACGAGCTTGGGCTTGCCGTCCTCGCCTCGGGTCCGGATGTTGGCGCGGCGGGCCTGGAAGGTGCCGAAGTTGGAGACCGAGGAGATTTCGCGGTACGTGTTCTGGCTCGGGATCCAGACCTCGATGTCGTACGTGAGCTGGGCGGAGAAGCCGGTGTCACCGGCGGGCAGCTTGATGACCCGGTAGGCGAGGCCGAGTTCCTTCAGGCACGCCTCGGCGTGCCCGACCATCGTCTCCAGCTCGGCGTCCGCCGTCTCCGGGTCGACGATCTTGACCATCTCGACCTTGGCGAACTGGTGCTGGCGGATCAGGCCGCGGGTATCTCGGCCGTATGAGCCGGCCTCGGAGCGGAAGCACGGGGTGTGGGCGGTCATGGCCAGCGGCAGCTCGGCCGGCGGGATGATCTCGTCGGCGTAGAGGTTGGTCAGCGGGACCTCAGCCGTGGGGATCAGGAAGAGCTCGCGGTCGGCGACGCCGGTCTTGAACAGGTCCTCCTCGAACTTCGGGAGCTGGCCGGTACCGGTCATCGTCTTGCGGGTGACCAGGTAGGGGACGGCATACTCGGTGTACCCGTGGCGACGGGTATGGAGGTCGAGGAAGAGCGTGGTCAGCGCCCGCTCCAGGGCGGCACCGGCACCGCGGGAGACCGCGAAGCGCGACCCGGACAGCTTCGTCGCCCTGCCGAAGTCGAGGATGCCAGTGGCCTCGCCGAGATCGACGTGGTCCTTCGGCTCGAAGGTGAACGCGGGGGGCGTACCGACGCGTCGCACCTCGATGGCGAACTCCTCGGAGTCGCCGTCCGGGGCGGAGTCGTCCGGCAGGTTCGGGATGCTCAGAAGCAGGTCACGGAGCTGAGCCTCGATCCCCTCCTGCCCAGCCTCAATGTCGCGGATCTGGTCCTTCAACTCGCGGGCGCGCTCCTTCAGCTTGCCGATGTCCCCGCCCTGCTTCGCGGTCTGCTGGACCTCGCTCGCCACCCGCTTGGACTCCGCCCGCAGCTCGTCGGCAGAGCGGATGTTCTGGTTGCGCCGGGACTGGAGGGACTCCAGCTCGGGCAGGTCCAGGGAGTAGCCGCGACGAGCGAGCCGACGAACAGCTTCGGCACCCATTTCGATCAGGGCGCGGGCGTCATGCATGGGGAAGATCCTTTTTATCCAGCGAATGGGACGGGGATACCGAATCGACGGTAGCAACCGCCTACCCCTCGCTGATCCGGAATGTGGCCGTGCCACCGGCGGCGGTGATCTTTTCGCACACGCCCGAATCAAGATCGTCCAGGAGGGCGGTGATCAGAACGGGCAGCTCATCGTCGGAAATGGCGATCGGTTCGACGTACGGGGCCTCGGGAAGGAACAGCGGCATGGGCTCCCCCTCGGCGCGCTCGCGGTACCAAAGGAGGACGGAGAGCATCAGGCCATGGCCGACGAGCACCCTGGGACCGGGGTGCTCGCAGGCGGAGAGCACCCCCGTGAGCATGCGCCGGATGCCCTCGCGCTGAGACTCGGACGCGTCGGGCGGACGCTTATCGGCTCCGTGGGCGTCGAGCCAGACGGCGTAGTCGAGGAAAGGACCGCCCTCGAATTGCCCGTAGTCGAGTTCGTTGAGCCGCGCGTCGATGACGAGCCCGGTGGACGGAACACCCATCAGCAGCGAGGTGGTCTGGCGAGCCCGGGGGAATTGGCTGGTCAGCCAGGTGGCCACGGAGTGCAGTGGGAGCGTGGTCCAGGCGGGACTCAGGGACTGCCGGCCTTCCTCGTCGAGGTGGATGTGCTTCCCCGGGTCACCGTTGACGAGGTAGCGCTTGCTGTAGTTCGTCTGTCCATGGCGAAGGATGTACGTCGTCATCGGTCCCGCCCCGTCCCGAGCGTCGCGGTTCGGAATGCCATCAGAGAGGACAGCACCGCCGCGATCTTCGGCCTCGCGGGGTCGTCGATCTCCATGTAGTAGAGAAGCCCGTCGAGCGCGAGCGCCCTGCACCAGGGGGTGATCTCCTGTACGGGGATGCGGGAGATCCGGGCGGCCGTGGCGAGCCGGTCGGCCGTTCCTGCTTCGAGGTTGTAGTAGACGCTCCAGAAGGCCCAGTCGAAGACTGCGTCACCCTCCACAGGGTGGGGATCGATCAGCCGAGGGCGCTGCTCCACATCGAAGATCACGTTCTCCTCATACAGGTCGGCGTGCAGGACCGTCGTCCGGGTGGGGACTTCGCGCAGGCCGGCGAGCTCGTGGCATACCTGCCTCGCGATTCCTCCGTGGGAGCCGAGGTCGAGGACGCGCATCCTTCGGTGGACGCGCGGTAGGACGACCTCGTGAAGGAAGTCGTCCAGGCTGGGCACGCCCGGTCCGGGCGTACGCCGGCCGAGCGTGTGAAGCCTGTGGATCGCGGCGGCCACCGCCTGCGTCTCGCGTGCGGGACGGACATCGCCCCCGGGCTGCCCGCCGACAAGCTCAAGGGCAGCCACCGACAGGTCATCCCCGGCGTGGACAACGTTCGCGGTCGGGCCGTCGGCCCACACCCGCAAGGCGGCCGTCTCGTGGCGGTAGCGGGTGGGATCCACCCATGCCTTCAGCACCAAGCGGCTCCGATCAGGGGCCACGGCGAGCGCGACCGCCGAGGCGTGTCCCGCGTCGTGGTAGCTCCTCAGCGAGAGGTTCCACCGCCTGGCCGCCTCGGTCAGGCGGCCAGGGGCAGTGTCCAGCCACTCCTCGACCGAAGGGCCGTAGTGGGCGAGCAACCGCTCCCGACACCCCGACGGCACATCTCCGAGCATGCGCCTGGCCATCAGCTCAGCACGATCCCGTCGGAGACCAGCTCGTCCGTGAGGGCGGGGAATCCCTCCAGGGTCTCGGCGACGATGGCCTGGACCTTGTCGGCCTCGACGTCCGGAGAGGAGAGCCGGATCAGGATGCGCCATGGCTGGTCGAGACGCTTGCCGGTGGTGCTGACCAGGTGGACCTCGGCGTGGCCGTCGGTGGCCTCGTGCAGCCGCTGGGCCAGGCGCTGGGCGGCGATGTTGTAGAGCTTGCCGACGTGGTAGACGGGATTCTTGCCATTGGCGCCCTCCAGGTTCATCGGCCGCAGGGGCGTGATCAGCCCGTTGACGCGGTTGCCGCGACCGACGACGCCCTCGTCTCCGGACTCGATCGAGCTGCCGGTGTAAGTGAGGTACAGCTCGTCCTTCTCCGGGACGTCGCGGGCGTTGAGCCGGAAGCGGGCCTCAGCGCCGGGAAGCCTGAGGTCGGCGAGCCGGTAGCACTCGGCGAGGACGCTCTCGGTGTTGCGGACGTACTCGGCGCGGCTGACGACATGGCGCGACTTCTGGGGCACGCACAGGACGACATCGGCCTGGTCGCCGTCCCAGTAACCCATGAGCTTGACGTCGGAGCCGCACCAGGCGTGGGAAAGCGTGAACTCGCTCTCGCCAGACAAGTGGTTCACCAACTCGCGGACGAACGACTCGAAGGCGTTCTCCGGAGCCCACCCGGTCCCGAGCGAGGTGTCGTTCGACAGCCGGACACGCCGCTCGCGCAGGTCGTCGATGGAACGGGGGTTGAACCAGCGGGTGCGGTCCGGGACCTCGTCGCCGGTGAGGACGGCGCCGGGGCTGGAGTTGCTGGTGATGTTGAACTTGATGTCGAGGTGGTCCGAGACCTCGCGAAGCCTCTCGGCGAAGAACGCGCGGACCTCGGCCTCGACGATCTCCTCGACGGGGATCCTCTCGCCCCCGCACATGGGCGCGGCCCGCCCGTTGACCAGGACGCGCACCGGGGCCGTGATCCGGCCGGCTCCGTATCGGACCTCGCTGGCCCCGCCCAGGAGGGCGAGCTTGTCGAAGTTGTGGTGCAGCACGGCGCCGAAGCGCTGAACGGTGTAGTGGCTGTACGCCCGGGACAGCCGCTCGGCAAGGTGATCGGCCAGGGTGTCCGGGTGGCCGAGGCCCTTCCGCTCCACGATGGTCGTCGCGTCGGGCTTGACCATGCCGGTGTCGATGACGAGGTGGCTGTGGTTGATGGTCGTGCTCGTACGAGGCATCACGAACTCCCGTTCACGGGGGACAGGGCAGAGACGAGCGCTACTGGTCTTGCGGAGATGCCAACTATCCGGGCCCCGTAGGTCCTATTCGAGGGCTCTGACAGGTCATCAAGAGGACTTCCATAGGGCTTTGTTGGCTTCTCACGGATGATTTCGCGCCGTAACAGGGACGCCGCATGTCACTCTCAGAAGAGAGTTCGCCCCGGAGGAGATTCATGTCCCGTCCCGCAGGCAACACCCGACTCAAGTCCGCTCGCCTGGCTGCCGGATACAACTCGCAACAGGCCCTGGCCGACGCCATCACCAAGACAGCACCCAAGCTGGGCATCAGGGGGCTCGCCGTCGGCGTCCGCCAGATCCGGCGCTGGGAGTCCGCCACACCGCCCTGGCCACAGCCTGACGTCCACCGAGTCCTGACCCACCTCCTGGGCCAGAGCATGGAGGACTTGGGTTTCACCCCGCCCTGGGGGACCGAGAGCCGCGCTGCCGGCTCGACGGTCCGCAGCACCCCGCGCACCCCCCTGACGGGTGCGCGGCTAGCCAGCGTCCCCGCGCAGGCAGGCGTCACCAGGCAGCCGGTCACAGTGGGCAAGGACTTCGAGGCCGTCACTCGTTCCCATCGGCACCTCTACTGGTCCGTGGCGCCGGCCGTACTTCACCCCGCAGTCCTGGAACACGCTCGTCTGGGATGCGCTCTCCTGCCCGAGACGGCGAACCCTGCTCGCCAGACCCTCGCCGGCGCACTCGCCGAGTCCTATCTCCTGGCAGGCCGCATCGAGTTCTTCGATCTACACCAGCCCGAGCAGTCCTCGGAAACCCTCTTGCGTGCCCTGCAGGCGGCAGGGGAAGCGGACGACCCTCTTCTCGGATCGGCCATCCTCGCGCACATGGCCTTTGCCCCCGGCTGGGCCGATGACCGTGAAACGGCGATCGAGCGCATGGTGGCGGCCCGCACCTATGCTCGACGCGGAGACGCCTCCGCGGAGCTCTGGGCTTGGCTGGACGCAGTCGAGGCGGAATGCGAGACCCGATGCGGCGACCCTCGTGCGGCGCTCCGCCTGATCCACCACGCCGAGGACGCCCTTGCCTCGGGCTCGGAGCACCCCACTCCCGACTGGCTGGACTGGTTCAGCCAGGTGCGCCTGTCCGCGTTCAAGGGGAACACGCAACTAAAGGCCGGCCACCTGCCGCAAGCCCGCCAGACCCTCCAGGAGGTTCTCGACGACCTGCCGCCTGAGTCGGACAAGCAGCGCACGGTCGTCCTCGGCGATCTCGCCGCGGTCGAAGCTGCGGACAGCAACCCGGACGCGGCGTGCCGGAACGCCGTCCAAGCCCTCGACCAGCTCGCCATCACCTGGTACGCCACGGGCATGGAGCGCATCCGCGAGGTCCGGCGCACGCTCGCCCCTTGGCAGAACGAGCAGTGCGTCCGAGACCTCGACGATCGTCTCTACGACTGGGGTACGACTGTCAGCGCTCTCCAGCGTTGAACTTGGCAATCTTCTCGGGCAGCTCCGCGAGCGAGTCGATGCGCATCGTGGTGATCGAGTCCGCATCGGGATCACGCTGCTGAATCGTGCCCCACGGCCCACGCCGAATCAGCGCAGTCAGAAGCCCAGCCTGCACGGCCGGGCGGATGTCGTTGTCGAGCCGGTCGCCGACGTACAGGATCTCGCCCGGCTCGGCAGGCGTCGCCTCGATGACGTGGTCGAAGAACTTCACGTCCGGCTTCGACGCCCCCCAGTCGTCACTGGTGGCGATCAGGTCGGAGGGGAGGTCCAGCCCGCGGAGCAGGCCGCCCGCACGCACGGTCTGGTTCCCGGCGATGCCCACCCACAGGCCGGCCTCTCGCAGCGCGGCCAGCGTGGGGCGCACATCGGAGTAGAGGTCGTCCTCGCCGAACCATTCCGGCTTCCCGGCCGCCGCGCGCTTCTCGCGCTCCTCGGTCAGATCGAACCCCGGCCGGAACTCCTGGAACGTCTCGCGGTAGTCGCGCCCCTGCGCGATGACCGCCCCGAACATCGCCGCGAAGGTATGCCGCGGCACCTCCAGCCAGTCCGCCCAGGTCCCGTACTCCCGGGTCTCGTCGACAAGACACTCACCCACGTCGAACACCACCGCACGAATCATGCTCCGCAGGTTACTGACTTCGGCTTGCCAGGCGGGGCAGTGTAGGCCCGGTAACGGTGATCGACGCACCCACCGAGACGTCAACAGCTGGGGTCTCTGTCGCCCTTTCCGGTGCTTACAGGGTTGATCGACTCCGGCGAGCCGACTGTGCCGCAACACTCTCGGCGTGGCCGACACAACATCGCAGGCACTGGTCGGCGCTGACCCGTCTCTGAAGAATGAGCCCGGGCCAACGCGAAGGGCAGCTGACACCGTCCGGATGCAGTTCGCTCTCGTACGCTGGGTGCTCGCGCCTCGAACAACATTGCAGGCCCGCCGCCTGGTAGCCAAGTTCGGGCCGGGGATGGATGCCCAGACTGCCTGGGTGATGGCGCAGCTGGCTCGGCACCCGGACGAGCTCCCGTACGCGATGTGGCACCTGAACGGTGAGGAGAAGACAGCTGATTGCTCAGGCAACTGAGCAGGGTCCAGCACCTCACAGGCGCTCGCTTCGCCACGGAAGTAAGGGCTTCTCGGCTACCGGCCGTTGAGTTCGGTGCGACACACCGCGCAGTACATGGCCGCATAGCTTCCGTGCCGACGCATCAACTGACTGCATCCTGCACACAGCCCCAACTCCCACGTAGGGCATCCCAGCGCAGCCGAGGCTGCAGCCCGCTCGACGGACGAGATCAGCGTCGGCTTCACGGGCCGCCGTAACGGCATTCCCGGCAGGGTGACACCGCCAGTCGGTTGCCCGAGATCGCGGATGGGCCGCGCATCGCTGACGAACCAGCCTTCTTCCCCAGCACGACACGTCCGGTCGATCTCCTGGTCGGCGAAGGTGATCTGGTCGTCCTCCTCCAGTTCCGGCGCGACAGGAAGCGGCACCTTCTCCCCGACCAACTCCCGCCACAGCCCGCAGTCGCCCGCCGGTACCCACATGTGTCGGCCAGCCCGGCCGCTGCCGCGATTGGGCACATAGACGGGGATACTCTCCCCTGTCGCGCTGGAGAGAACGAGATCCTCGATATGGACTGGCTTCTTCTCCGGCTGACACAGCGCGGGCAGGAACCACTCTGCATGAATCCCGTCGCAGTGGCCTGCTCCCTCGGGCAGAGGGCAGTGGCGATCACTGCTGGGCACGCACTTCCAGACCTGGAGGTAGCGGTACCCACCGCGGATCACCATCTCCTTCCCGTCGGTTATGTCCTTCCACGGCATGTCGTCCACACGGGCCCACGGTGCCCGGTCGATCAACGAAGCGGCACGGTCCTTCGCCACCCACAGGGGCGTGATTTCGTGCTGTACGGCGTTGTGAGACCTGCGGTGGACGCTGCTGGGACTGATGTGGTGGTACTGAATCTCCCAACCGATACGGATGCCGCCGGGGCCGGTAACGAGGGCATCAGAGACGGTCCGCCTGTTCCCTGCAGGGACTTCGGCTTTGGCGTTCAGACCGTATCGCGAAGCAGTCTCGACGATCCGCTCCTTCGTTGCCTTGTGCTGCGCGCTCTCTGCCGGCGTCGCCTTGTGGGTGATCGGCAGGTGTGCGGCTACCAGGGGAAGGCGCCCGCCGACGCGAGCACGCCGGATGAACATCCACGGCGACTTTCCGCCTGCTTCTGACGCGCATTCCTTTCCCTGGTGGTGTGCAAGGCATTCCAGCAGTTGGGGATTTCGATCAGTAACGCTGGTCATGATCTCTTGGAGCAGACCAGGATAGCCGTCGACCCCGAGGTCGGGCTTCGTCAGATTGATCTCAATGCCGTACTCGGTGTGCCACACGCCATTGGCCATCCGTCCAGCATAGAAACACCCACTGGCACTCCGACAGACCGCGTCATGGCCGCGCGAGTCCGTGATCGACGGCGATCACGGTCCGCCAGTGGCAGGCGGGATCGGACCGGCCGCTCACCAGAGTGACGTCGAAGGCGGCTTGGACTGATCCATCGCTGTCACCAGCATCTCGCCTTACACAGCGCCACTCGAACGACAGTTCCCCTCTGGAGTCCCCTCGGTGTCCATCGTGATCGGCGAAAACCCGCCCATGCGCAGCGCAAGTACGTCACCATCCCGACATGAACCGGGGAGGAACGTGTGGGTAAGCGCGAACGCCGTCGCAAGCGGGAACGAGCCAAGAAGCACCAACCGCAACAGCAGACAGCTGCTCCGCAGCCAATCATTCGAGAGTACCCGGAGGGCGCCCCCCGTATCCGCGTCGTGATCAATCGGGATGCTCCCGAAGATGCCCAGCGAATCAGTGCCCTCTACTGGGAGATCAAGGGCGACGGCACCTGGGCCCGAACCGTCAGCAGCATCGGAGTGGCGAGCAACATCGGAGCGGTGGCAACGGCGCACTCTCACGCCATCCTGCTGAGCTCCCTATGCGCAAACTGCTCCGAACCGATCAACGTCGCCAATCGGTCCTGGGCCAACAGGGTGGGCGGCAAGTACCTCGATGCCGAAGCCCCCACCTACCTCTGCGGCGACTGCTCGGCGATCCAGAAGCGTGAGAAAGCCGAACGGCAGCAGCTCGCCGTTGAGCAGAAGCGCGCCGAGCAGGCGCGCGAGAAGCAGAAGGCCGAAGAATTCAAACACCTGGTTAGCGAGGCTATCGAGGAAGAGGAGGCGAAGACCGAGGCCATCAGTCGCCTCCCGGATGACAGCCCTCGAGCCATGGCCCTCTATGTGGCGTTGGTCAGCTACGCCACCCGAAACCCCGGCAAGCAGCTCCCGAGCATCACGGGTATCGGCCCGCTGGGTTGGACCGGCGACACCGCACAGGACAGAGACCTCCTGCTGGCCCTCTACTACTCGAATCTGCTCGCCATCTCCCGGGAAACCCCGTTCCAAGCCTTCGGTCTCTCCAAAGACGGTGACGACATCGCGTTCGGCGCCAAGGACGTCGTGTGGAGGCTTATCGGCGACCGATCAGCCGCTCAGGAGCGCGTCAAGGAGATCACGAACAGGTTCAAGACTCAGCCGGGCCCACAGGGCGCCGCCGCACGCGAAGCCTTCACCTCGTTGACGGACGAGATGGAAATCGCCAACGTCGCCTCGTACCTCAACGGCCTACTCACCAAGAAGTACGACTACCCAGAAGTCCCAGAGGCGCGGCGAGAAGAGCTCACGGACGTCATCCGCAAGGGTTTCGGGCATGGGTATACCTCGGGGCAGATGATCTGTTTCGCGTGGCGGGCCGCCGACTCCGCCGCGGCCTGGAAGGAGCGCAACCAGCGGATGGGGCCCCCGGAAGCCGCTTCCGCCTCGGTGACTTCCCTGAACGGGAAGATCGACAAAGCTATCGAACTCCACCACGCCATTCCGGAGTACGAAGTCCCCCGCTGGCACGAGGCGCCCCTCGCGCTCAGCAGCTTCCGGCGTCTGTCCGCAGATATTCGTTGGGTGTACAACCGCGAAGTCATCGAAGCGTGCCCCCACTGCGACCACCATGGTCTGCAGGAAACCGTTCATCCCGAGACCGGGGCAACAGCCATGCGTCGCTGCATCCATCCCGTTGAGACCCCGGACCAACTTCAGGACGAAGAGCCGAACTGGTGGGACGACGCGCCCGATCCCGCCGACGTCTGAGCCCGGCACTCGCCGGCTGCCCCCAGGCCGCGCTCGCGTGGGGCTGCGCAGGGGCTGTGTCCCCTGGTATCTCGACGCTCGTGATCGAGATCTGGGGACGGGGCGGGCGGGCGGGCGGGGCGATGAACTCGTGGAATCCTGCCCGAGAGCCCGTCGTAGATGCGACCGTCACGCAACCCTCGGCCGTGGCTG
The DNA here is from genome assembly GCF_053593375.1 of Streptomyces sp. NPDC002309. Taxonomy (NCBI): domain Bacteria; kingdom Bacillati; phylum Actinomycetota; class Actinomycetes; order Kitasatosporales; family Streptomycetaceae; genus Streptomyces; species Streptomyces sp. NPDC002309. The sequence continues at coordinate 94,573 of NZ_JBSFCI010000003.1, forward strand.
ATCAGGGTCATGTCCCCTGCCGTGAACACCGTTGCGTTACATGGTCTAAACGTAACGGTGTTACACATGGCGGGACGCCATCGGCACCGGGCCCAAACCGACTGATCTCGATCAACTCGCCGTCATCTGTCGGTGCCCCTGAGTAAAGTCCCGGAAGGGCATCTAGGGAGGCGCCACATGTCGTTCGACAGCGATCAGTACGTATACATCATGGAGCGGCTCAAAGAGGCCGAGCTGGGGGATCTGGCGAGCCAACTGGACCAGGAAGTCCGACAGGGGCGGGCTGTCCCGGAGGAAGAGCTCAAGCAGGAGCAGCAGAGCCAGTACGAGGCACGTGCCAGCCGGCTGGCGGAGACGAAACTTCAACGCCTCGGGGAGTCCGACGTAGCGGCGATCCCGTACACGGGCGACGAGAGCATCGAACTCATCCGTAGCGCCCTCCTGACACTCGCTGAGACCATGTACGCGTCACGCAAAGCCTCACTAGACACAGCTGTGGCTCACGAGATGCACCCGACCATCGAGTTCGGCGACCCGGACCTGGAAATACACTCCTACATCGACCTTGCGCAGGAAACAGCGCAGGCGCGTGTCGCGCTGGAACTGGTAAGGGAGTTGTTGTCCGAGGGGATCGACACGCGCGCGGAGGCCATCCGATGAGCAGGGGAAGCCTGATCCAGGCCATCGAGAAGGCGATCGGTGTCCTGCAGCCCGTGTACCGCAACAGCGCAGACGAATCCGACCTCTACGAGGCGTCGCTTCTGACACTGTGCCTCGAAGCCGCGAGCGCGGCCGGCGGGACCACAATGCTCACGCAGGACGGCACGACTCCAGCCACCGCGCTGCGCTTTCGCAGGCACCCGGGAAACCTGTGGTCGGGCACCTTCACTTACATCCTGGTCAGCTTCCCCGGCACTCAGAAGCAGCTGGAGATCCACCTGGGCGTGTACGTCGCCGCCGGCACCTCGAAGGTCGCACACGAATGCGACGTCGCCGTCATCGATCACCGGGAAGCCGAGCGGAGCCGACAGGCCGGGGTACACCCACGGAGCGCCAAGCTCGTCGCGGCGATCGAAGCGAAGCACTACAGTTCCTCGCCTCCCCTTGGCATCGGCAGGGGGTTCCTCGGGCTGGCCCAGGAAATGGGCGCGAAGAAGTGCTCACTCGTCTTCCCTTCGCAGAGTTCCACCAATCTGGGAGCCCTGATCGCTGGGCGCCCAAGCGAGTCGTACCCCGAGCTGCTACCGGGCACCGATGCAGCCAACCGGCTGCGCTCACAGCTTGACCAGGCCATCCGCAACTGGAAGAACAAGCGCTGACCCAAGAGGCACGTCCCGAATCACACGCTGACCAGCCAGAGCGCCGTGCTCCGTGGTCTCAGTTCTGGTCTCATTCACCCACGTCCGGCTCGGTTCAGCGCCCTGTCCAAGACCCAGTCCGCTCCAGGTCAGGACGCTCCCGACCTTCCCCGAACCCCCGGACGAACATTTGGAAAGCGTGTTGGGGGCAACCCCTCACGAGTTCGAATCTCGTATCCTCCGCCAGTGCCTCACCGGGCACGATGTCGAAGGGCCCCACCGTTCACGGTGGGGCCCTTCGACGTTGCCGGTCTCAGTTTCCGTCTCAGTTTCCGTCTCAGTTTCCGTTTGAGTTTCCGTTTGAGTCGGTTTCCCGGTCTGCGCCGGGCAGTCCCGGAGCGCTTCCCCGACCTGCTGAGCGACCCCGCACAGTGTGGCCCCCGTCACATGCATGCGGCGGGCTCGCATCCGCGCCGCTCCCCCGGGCTCCCCACGCATGATCGAGTCGATCACGACGTCGAGGACGCCGAGGATCAGGAGGACGGTCGCGGCGGTGTGCCGGGCGTCGTGCAGCCGGCCGTCCCGTACGCCCGCATCCCGCGGCAGACGCTTCCAGACGTGGAAGTCGGTGTCGGGGCTCGACGGCCCGCCGGTCGGCGAGGCGAAGACGTATCCCATGCCCTCCCAGTCGACCCCGGCCGCACCAAGCACCTGCTCCTGCGCTTCCTGGTGCCGGCGGAGAACCTTGCCGGGTCGAGCGGGGAGCCACGGGGAACACCGGGACACGGGCCATCGGTGTCGAGGGCTTCCTGTCTGCGTGTCGCCTCCGGCTCGGCATGCCCCTAACTGGTCGGCACGGCTGCGACCGGGCGGACCGCGGTGAAGTTCTCGAACTCGTAGCGGGTGGCTGAGAGCAACAGCAGCCACTCGTCGCAACCCTGCCACGGAGAGAGGTCGCCGCCGCCTCCACGCACCACCCGCGGTCCGTCCCCGGTGCGGGGGCGTGCGTCCGCGGGCGCGTCCGTGAAATGGGGGATCCACACGTCGGCGCAGATTTCGTTCGCCGACCCCATCGCCGCCAGCCCGAAGGCGTTCTCAGCAGCGGCAGTGCGCTCATCGTCGGCGAAGTCGTCGAGTACCTGGTCCTCGTCCGGCCTCCCGTCCCCCTGGAAGGTCAGGGTGGTCGTAGCGGCCCGGGCCGCGTACTCCCACTCCGCCTCGCTGGGCAGCCGGAAGGGCAACGCCCCCAGCAGGTCGTCCAAGTCGTCCTCGAGCCGGGCCGTGCTCGAGTCCGATTCGGTGAAGCTGTCCTCGTACTCCGGAAGCCAGTGCCGTACTTGCGCCACCGTCAGCGGATGCCGGGCGATCAGGAACGGCTCGACACGCACTTCCCGCACCGGCCGGGCCTGGACGGCGCCGGCGAAGAACGCTGCGAGGTCGTCATCGGCGCCGTCGGCCCGCTCGATGGCACGTACCGCGTCCAGTTCCGCGTCGGACAGGCCCATCCGGAACGCCCCGCCGGGAACGGCTCGGAAGACCACTCCGGAGGGTATGTGCCGCCAAGACGGTCGGCCTGCCACGATCTCTTGAGCCCACATGGTGCCGGACGCTAGCAGGGGGCACGATGTCGAAGGGCCCCACCGTGAACGGTGGGGCCCTTCGGCGTTGTCTCAGGCCTCGTTGTCCTCGTGTCTGGCCGCAGTGGTCATCCCCGGCTTTTCACGATCACCGGTTCGGCCTCTGGACGGGCTCAATTGGTGAAGATGAGGTACTTCCAGGCGCCGTACGTCGTGGAGTTGACGGCGTCGCCGGAGGAGCCGTTGATGTACGCCGAGCGTATCCGGGCGCGGATGCCGGACTCACCCGGTGCCCCCAGGTTCACGGCCGATCGGCCGTTCGTGGCCAGGGCGAAGTACTCGGACGCCGAGTCGTACCAGGAACCCTGGTAGTACACCTGGACGTCGAGGCGCTGCTTGCGGCCGGGGTGGTAGTTCATCGTCGTGGTGAACACCGGGGCGGTGTTCTTGCGGTAGTAGTGGTACGTCGTGGAGCCGATCTTGCCCGTCTTGTAGTGCTTGGAGAGCGCGGTGGAGATCTTCGCGTGGGCGTACGCCGTCGACTTCACGGTTCTGGGGGCGTAGCGGGCGTCACCGGTGAAGACCGCGGTGACAGTGGTGTCACGGGTCATGTCGACGGCCACCGACACGTTGCCCTTGGAGTTGGGCATCTCAGCAAGGCGAGCGGCCCCCGCGTCGGAGAGCGTGCTCTCCGCGCACGCCGTGAAAGCGCTCGCCAGGGGGCGCCCTGGACACGGGGCACCCCTCTGGCGTTCACCGCATGCCGCGTGGCGCGGCATCGCGGTCGCCCTCGTCAGGCCTGCGGCTCCCGGCGGAGGCGCGGGCCCGGAGGTCGCTGTTCCGGACCGTCAGGACAGCGCCTTGTAGACGCCCCAGCCGCTGCCGATCTTCACGCGTGCGCCGAAGCCGCCCTTGCCGTTGCCCGCCCAGCGGTACAGGTTGCCCGCGGTGTCGCGGGCGACGAGGTCGTTGCGCCCGTCCTGCGTCAGGTCGCCGACACCGACCAGGGCGTTGTAGGCGTTGAAGCCCGAGGCGATCTTCACGCGCCCTCCGAAGCCGCCCTTGCCGTTGCCGTACCAGCGCGAGAGGTTCCCTGCCTTGTCCCGGCCGAGAAGGTCTCCCGTACCGTCGCCGTTGAGGTCGCCCATGCCCACCAGCGCCGTATAACCGGACAGCCCGGTGCCGACGCGCACCCGGGCCTTGAACGTGCCCTTGCCGGTGCCGGCGTGGAACCACAGGGCTCCGGACCGGTCACGGGTCAGCAGGTCGGACCGGCCGTCACGGTTGAGGTCCCCGGACGACGTCAGCAGGTTGTACGTGTCCCAGCCCTTGCCGATGAGAGTGGACTTGTTGGTTCCCCGGGCGAAGTACACCTGCCCGAAGCCCCAGTACGCCCGCAGTTCGCCGGTGGAGTTGCGGACCAGCATGTCCGCGAACCCGTCGCCGTTGAGGTCGCCGGCCGGCACCAGGGTGGAGGAGGTCGGCCAGTTCGCGGTGTAGCTGCGGTTGTAGAAGTGCCCCTTGGGATGCCCCTCCCATGAGTCGGTCCGGCCGTCCTTCCGGACCGCCACCATGTCCGGGAACCCGTCACAGTCGTAGACGTGGGTCGGCAAGGCGCCGCACAACACGTCCAGGCCGCCGCTTCCCACCGGCACCGCCACGGTTCCACCGTTGAACCTCGCGGTCAGCTGCCAGGTGTAGAGACCGCTCGTGGCGGGAGCACCGTTCGACTCCCGGCCGTTCCACGAGGCCGAGATGCCCTTGAGGCCGCGTTCGGCCCCACCGCGCACCACGGCCACCCGGCGCCCGGTCGTCTTCTGGACGATGCCCAGTTCCCAGGAGTCCACGGGGCGGCTCAGCAGCAGCGAGGCCGTCCAGGTCGAGTGGTACGACGAAGTGGTCCTCGGCGCGACGCTCCCGGTGGTGTACGCCTCCCCTGTCACCGGAGCGGAGTCCGGTACCCCGTCCGCGCTCACATGCACGCGGCGATCGGCGTCCACGTAGGCGATGTGGCCGCTGTACTTGTCCACCGTCCACGTGATCCTGCGGTCGTCCGCGAGCGTTCCGGCCGGGAGGGCGGCTATGGAGCGCTCCGCGAGCGGGGTGCCGGTGTGGAAGTCCGTCAGTTCGAGCTCGCCCGCGTCGCGGTCGTGCCGGACCACGTAGCCGTCACCGAGCATGGCGGGGCCCGACGGCACAGCGAAGCCGCGGTTGTTCGTCAGGTCGTACACACCGGCCGGCTTGTCGGCACCGCAGGACCAGTAGAGCCAACGCGCTGTCGCCTGCAGTTCGGTGGGCACGCAGGCGGCACCGGTCCGCACGGTGCGGACGGGTTTGCCGGGGGTGGCCGCGTCGTCGGTCAGCCGCTCCGCGGTCAGCGTGCCGGGACTGCCGGCGGTCGCGCTCCACAGGGTGGAATACCAGAGCGCCGCGGCCTGCACCGGGCGGCTGCGTACCACCTTCTTGTGGCCAGGTTCGATCAGGTACTGGGTTCTCGGAGACCCGCCGTCCACCACCACGTACGAGGAGGACGCGTCCCTGACCTCGCCGCCGCTGCCGGGCAACGGCATCTTCACGTGCGACGTGTAGGCGTCCACGCGGGTCTCCAGGTACGTCCGCCCTCCTGTCTCGGACAGGAAGGACAGGCCGTACCAGTTGCCCTCCACGATCCGCACGCAGTCCTCACCCGCGGCACAGCGCACGGCGGAAGAGGGCATGCCCGCGGGCAGGGGCTTGGCCGCTCCCGCGACGGGGACCGGCCCGGTGCCGACGTCCCGCTGGTGGAGGGAGAGCTTGCCCTCCACGCTGTCCACCCGGTTGAGGGTGCCCCGGTACAGGTTCAGTCCCACGACCTTGGCGATCACCGGGGGCAACGGCTGGACCACCTCGCGCGCCGGCGACCCGTCGGAGCCGGCGGCGAAGCGGTGCACCGCCCAGTCGCCGGTGCCGGAGCCGCCGACGAGCAGGGCGCTCCCGTCCGCCGTCTGCGGTGGGGAGTCCGACACGAGCGCGATGTGGTCGAGTGCCGTACTCGGCTCCCCGCCGTCGAGCGGGCGGGACGTCAGCCGCCGGCCGAGCGTGGTCCCCGAGGTGGCGTCCGGGCCCGAGGTCAGGAGGGTGCCGCCGACGAGGGCCACGGGAACCGCGTCGTCGGGGAGCGGGAACTCCTGCGCCCCGGAGGAGACGTCACCGCGGGGCAGCCAGCGCAGCCCGGTGAGACCGTGCTTCCACCAGGCGACGCGGTCGTCGCTCAGCAGGATGCGCAGGCCCTCGCCGCTCATCGTCTCGGGGAGGGGCGTGATCTCGGCGGTCCCGGGGTCCAGCAGACCGTAGCGGTACGCGCCGTCCTGCCGGAAGGAGATCACCGCGCCGCGGTCGTCCGTGGCGCCCCGCTGCAGGGAGAGGCTGCTCAGCCGCGCGCCCGCGGGCAGGCCGGTGATGTGCAGCGGTTGCCCGGGAGCGGTGCCGGTGTCGAGGAGCACACCGGCGGAGCTGGTGGTGCTGGTCGCGGACTCCAGGGCCAGCACCTTGCCCGCGACGGTCCCCCGGAACGTGTGACCGGCTGGGAGCTGTGCCTCCCTGCGCTCACCGGTGCGCGGATCGAGCAGGGTGTACCAGGCGGTGCCCCGGGCCGGGCTCGGTGAGACGGCGAGCAGGTCCCCGCCGGCACCGACGGGGCGTACGAGCGCGTCGGCCGGCAGGGTCTGCAGGCCGGGCACCTGCGTCGAGGTGCCGCTCGCGAAGTCGGTCCAGGTGTAGCCGTCCCGGCCCTCCTGCTGGTGCAGGAAACCGGTGCTGCCCACCGCCAGTGGGGTGTCCACACGGGGTGTGGCCCGGTCGGCGGGCGGGATCACGACCTCCTGGGACGCGACCGCCCCGGCCGCCATGGGGACGGCCCACGCGGGCGGCGCGTCCAGGGCGAGCGGGACGGCGGTACCCGCCACCGCCAGAATCGTGCCGGCCGCACCGACCGCGAGGCCCACGCCACCTCTGCGGCGGCGGCCTCCGTGCAGTGCGTCAGTCGACGTCCGGGTCGATGCCCCCACGTCTCCCCCTCATTGATGTGATGATCTGCCGCCGCGCGGCACCCCGCCGTGGCCGGACGCGCTGCCGCGTCACCCCCGGTGGCCGCGGTGGATCTTGCCGGCCGCCTGTGCGGTAGACGCTAGCCGATCGACGAAGTCCCGGTCCGCAGTGCCGGGATCACGATCGGACAACCCGGCGAGCCCCGGCGGGGCGCCCGGGGAGCGGCGTGCGAAGGCGCGGCCGGAGCAGCCTGACCGCGTACCTCACATGACGGCGTTCCAGGGCCGGGTGGGCCTTCCCGGGAGCGAGCCGGCCTCTCCTCTCCTGCGCCCGTGCCTCACCGGGCACGTCGGTGAAGGGCCCCACCGTTCGCGGTGGGGCCCTTAACCATTCGAGCCCGGGGAGCAGCCCCTCACGGGATCGGCTCCCGTGTCCGGTCCTGCCTCGCACACCGCGGTCGAGACGGCGAGCCGCGGACTCCCCCACGGGGTGAAACTGCCCACACGGCACGTGCGGATCATGGGGACACGCCACTCTTGAACCCGTGCCGGGACTCCGGCCCGCCGTGCAACCCCCTGGCCTGAAGAGGTGCGTCCCACATGAAGTCCCGATCGGCACTGGCGACATGGCTGGGCAGCCTCGACGCCTCTCGTCTCGCACGCGTGCTGGGGACACGGAGGGACGCCATGTCCCCTCCGGAGCCCCGCTCGCTGGGGGAGCTGGCGGACCGTCTGGAACGCCCGGGATCGGTGGCCCGGGTCCTGCCACGGCTCACACTGCCGCAGCTCCAGATGGCCGAGGCACTGGCGGCCCTCGAAGCACCCGCATCGCGAGATGCCCTGGCGGAGCTGCTGGGGGCGGCGGACGACGTATCCACCCGCGCGCTGAACGCCGAGCTGGAGGTCCTGGCCGATCACGCTCTGGTCTGGCCGGACGGCGCGGGGAAGCTCCGCATGGCCCGAACCCTGCGGCAGGCGTGGGACGCGCCCCTGGGGCTGGACGCTCCGCTCGAGCAGTTGCTCGCGGGCGTGACCTCCGAGGAGCTGCGGGGCATGCTGACGGCCCTGGGAGTGAAGGCCCCCGGCACCAAGGCGCAGCGCCTGACCGCGCTGGTGGGACATCACGGTGACCCGGAACAGGTTGTCTCGGTGATCGCGAGAGCCCCTGCGGCGGCCCGCAGGCTCCTGGAGCGCCGAGGCGAGGGCGTGCCGGCGCAGCCGCCGTTCCTCCTGTTCGCGGCTCGCGGACCCGGCCTCGAACCGGGTGAGCGATGGGCCGTGGACCGGGGTTTCCTGATCCAGGACCGTCACCGCTACGGCCCGGCCCGTATGCCTGCCGAGGTGGCGCGCGCACTGCGCGGGCCCGGCTGGCACGCCCCGTTCGACCCCGTCCCGCCTTCCGTGCGGGCGGTGTCCGTCCCCCCGAGGGAGGTGGACCACGAGGCGTCAGCGGCGGCCACGGCGTTCGCGGCCCATGCCGCCTCGGTCCTGTCCGCCTGCTCGGTGACCACACCGACCCGGCTGAAGTCCGGCGGGATCGGCGCGCGTGAACTGGCCCGCGTCGGCAAGGCCGCGCAGGCCGAGGACGCCGTCGTACGTCTCGCGCTCGAGACCGCGTACGCCGCCGGGCTCTTGAACCAGGACGGCGATCGTGTGGCGCCCACCGAGGCTTACGACGCCTGGGCGCAGCAGGAACCCCCGGAGCAGTTCGCCGTACTCCTCCAGGCATGGCGGGACCTGCCGCTCACCCCCACCCAGGCGCGCGACGAGGACGACAAGGCGCTTCCCGCTCTCGCGGGAGCTCCGCCCTGCGACGGCTGCGTGCAGGCCCGCCTCGGGCTGCCGGCCGCGGCCGAACGGCTTCCGGGACGGCAGGGCGCGACGGTCGCCACGGATCTGGGGCCCCTGATCGCCTGGCACCGCCCGCTCGCCCACGCGTCGCCCCAGGACGGAACACCGTTCGCCACCCTGATCCGTGAAGCCGAGATCCTCGGCGTGCTCGCACGCGGCACGCTGTCCGCCCTCGGCATCCACCTGTTCACCGGCGACGCGGAAGCGCTGGACATCGAGTGCCGGCGGCTGCTGCCCTCAGCCACCTCGACGGCCCGGATCGGCGCCGACCTCACCGCCGTCGTCACCGGCACACCGTCGGCGCGGCTGGCCTCTCTGCTGGACTCTCTCGCCGACCGGGAGACCAGCGGCACGGCGTCCGTATGGCGGTTCAGCGCCGCCGGCATCCGCCGTGCCATGGACGCCGGCCACACCCCTGCCGGCATCACCGCCGACCTGGCCGCCGTGGCCGCGGGGGCCCTGCCGCAGCCGCTGTCGTATCTGATCAACGACACCGCACGCGGCCACGGGCGCGTACGCATCGCCCCCGCCTCCTGCGTCCTGCACAGCGACGAACCCGCGCTCCTGGCGGAGATCGCCGCCCACCGCAAGCTGGCGAAGCTCGGGCTACGGCGACTCGCGCCGACGGTGCTGGTCGGTCGCGGCCCGCTCGACACGACACTCGCCGCGCTCCGGGCGGAGGGCTACGCCCCCGTCGCCGAGTCCGCCGAGGGCACGGTACGGATCGAGAAAGCCCGGCCTCGACGGGCCCCCGCTCCGGTGCCGGCTCCGCGCCGCGCCGGCGCGCGGGCCGGCGGGACGGCCGTCGCGGGCAGGGCGAGGACGGCCGCCGCGGTCGACCCGGACAGGGTGGCGGCCCAGTTGCTGAAGGCCCCGCCGACACTCCCCGAACCAGCGCCGTTCGACGGAGGCGTGCCCTACGCCACGGACACCGAGGAGATCGTCGCGGGATGGGCGAAGCGGCTGCCGTACGGCGACGTCCGTCAGCTCGCCCATGCGATCGACACCGGTGAACCCGTCACCGTCGAGTACGTCGCCACCTCGGGCAACCGGACCGTGCGCACCCTCAGCCGCCTCACGCTCGACCCGCCCTACCTCGAAGCCTGGTGCCATCTGAGGGACGACGAGCGCGTCTTCACCCTCTCCCGCATCCACGGTGTCATGCCGGTGTGACCGGCCACCGGGGCCGGGCGGCTGTGGTCCCGGTCGCAGTCCGGGCCTCCGGGGTTCCCCGAGGGGACGCCCGGGGGCGCATACTGGGGGCAATGACAAAGCCCGATGCACCGAAGCGTCATCTGCCTACCAGCCCCTTCAAGGCCCCGGTCACTCGCGCTCCCGAGATCTTCGCCGTGGGCGACCAGGTCACACACGACATGTACGGCCTCGGCCGCGTGATCGGCATCGAGGACGGAATCGCGGCACTCGTCGATTTCGGCTCGGCGCAGATGCGCATCCTGAGCCCTTACAACAAGATGACCAAGCTGTAGGACCGCTGTGCCCGGTCACGGCACACCGGGGCCCCTCAGGGACCCGCAACGAAGGAGAGACCTCTCATCGATTCGACCTCGCTGTTCTCCGCCGTGGAAGGGCAACCCCGCGGCGGAGCCGCGGCATCCCCGACCCCGGCGACGAACCCCTTCCAGGCCCCGGACTTCGGGGACGACGAGAACTTCCCGCTCGAAGGTGACGGTGACCCCGGCGGCCGGCCGTGGGCCGTCGCCGGTACCGCCTAGGAACCGGTCGGGAGGTCGAGCCGGCGAAACACCCGTCGAGAACCGTCGGGAGCGGGGCCGTGGCTGTGCGCCACCGGCGACGGGGGTCACCGCCCCGACGACCCCCGTGTCACCGCCCCGACGGCCCTCCCGTCACCGTGCGCCTGAGAGCAGGCGGCGTGTGGTCGTGACACCCCATTCGTCCAGCGACAGCAGGCGGTCGCTGGAGGCCATCAGGCCGCCGGTCGCCTCCACGTGCGCCGCCCAGCGTTCGCGGGTCTCGACGGCCGGGCGGGCCATCAGGCAGTCGGGGTCGTTGATCCAGAGCCGGCCGTGCTGCCACTGGCGTCCGACGCCGGTGAACTCGGCGGGATCCTGCCCGGGCTGGCTGTAGTCGTCGGCTTCCGGACGACGGTGGGGTCCCGTGTCGGGGCTGACCCGCATCGCGTCGAACAGGCCGATCGACGGGAGCATCGGGGCACCGCACCCCAGCAGATAGGCGTCCGCGCCGATCGCCTCGCGGATCAGCTCGATGCCCGAGCGGTACGCCGTCAGCGCGTCCACGTCCGCGTGCCGTACCCCGTCCAGCGCACCCGCGTAGAGGAAGTCGACCTTGAAGTAGTCGTAGCCCTCGGCGCTCAGAGTGCGGAAGACCTCCGTCAGGTACGCCGCCGCCTCGAGGTGCGTGGTGTCCAGGACGTTCAGGTCGTGGCCCCAGTTGCGACCGGCGTGCAGGGGGGCGCCGTCGGGGGACCGTACGAGCCAGTCCGGGTGCTCGCCGGCCAGGACGCTCGCCGGGTGCACCAGGAAAGGGGCCGTCCAGATGCCCGCGCGCCGGCCGCCCGCGCGGATCGCGGCCGCCATGCCCTCGCGGGAGCGGAAGCGGCCGGACAGGGTGAGCCAGTCGCCGAGGGCGCTCTGGTAGCCGTCGTCGATCTGGACGACGTCGACGGGCAGGTCGAGGGTGTCCATCGCACGGAGGTTCTCGTGGATGTCGTCCTCGGTGACGGCGGTGAAGTACTCGTACCAGGAGCACCAGACGGTGGGCGCGGTGCGCGGGGCGGCGAGGCCGAGCGCGTCGGCCCAGTCCGCCAGCACTGACGGGATGTCCGTACCCGTCCACTCCTTCACCCGGCCGTCCGCGCTCACCTCCGCTGTGGCGTCCGTCACCTTCAGCCGGATCGAGGGGACCTCGCGGACCGGGTCGGCCGCCGCCCACAGGCGTACCGGGGTGCCGTCACCCGGGTCCAGGGCGAGCAGCCCCTCGCCCTGGAAGGTCCCCGCGGGGGCGGTGACGCCGGGCCGGTAGCAGACGGTGGCCCAGTTGGCGTCGGTCGGGCGATAGGGCCGGCCGGTGAGGGCGTAGGTGCCGCTGGGGCTCCAGGACTGCCAGCCCTCCTCGTGGACGCGGGCTCGGGAGACGTCCACGGGCACGGAGGCCAGCGGCGTGAAGGAGTGGGACACGGTGGTTCTCTCTCGAAAAGGCGGACGTCAGCCCTTGTTGGCGCCGAGCGTGAGGCCGCTGACGAACTGCCGCTGGAGCAGGAAGTAGACGATCAGCGTCGGGATGGCGGTGAGCAGGGCGCCTGCGGCGACCAGGTTGGGGTCGGTGAAGAACTGGCCGGAGAGGTTGTTCAGCGCCGAGGTGATCGGCATGTTCTCGCCGGTGGAGATCAGGACCAGGGCCCAGAAGAAGTCGTTGTAGATCCAGATGGAGAGCAGGGTCGCCAGGGCCGCCATCGCGGGGCGGCACAGCGGCAGGGTGATCTGCCAGTACAGGCGCCACACCGAGGCGCCGTCGACCAGCGCGGCCTCGGTCAGTTCGTGCGGGAGCGAGCGCATGTAGTTGCTCAGCACGAACGCGCAGAACCCGGACTGGAAGGCCACGTGGATGAGGACCAGGCCGAGGGCGGAGTCGTACAGCTTGCCGCTCATGGTGATGCCGGGCAGGTCCACCAGGAGGTAGAGCCGGTACAGCGGGGTGATGATCACCTGCTGGGGCAGCAGGTTGCCGGCCGTGAAGACCAGCAGGAGCGCGAGGTTGACCCGGAAGTCGAAGCGGCTGACGTAGAAGGCCACCATCGACGACAGGAACAGGGTGACCAGGACGGCCGGGACGGCGATCAGCAGCGTGTTCACGAAGTAGTGCGTCATGTCCGACTGCGTGAACGCGTTCGTGAAGTTGTCGAGGCTCAGGGTGTCCGGGAGGGACACGTACCCCTTCTCGCTGGTCTCGGCGTACGGGCGCAGCGCCGCGTAGACCGCCCACAGCAGCGGGGCGAGCCAGGCCAGCGCCATGCTGGCGAGGACGAGGTGCAGCAGGACGCGGCCGGGGCGGATCGGGGCGCGGTTCTTCGGGACGACTGTCGTGGCGCTCATGCCCGCCGCTCCTTCCGGAAGGTGCTGACCAGGTACGGGACGATCACGACGAGCGAGATCAGCAGCAGCACGACCGCGATCGCCGATCCGTAGCCGATACGGCTGGACTCACCGATGATGTTGCTGGTCACCAGGATGGACAGCAGCTCGGTGCCCTCGGCGCCGCCGTTGAAGACGTAGACGAGGTCGAAGGCCCGCAGCGCCTCGATGATGGTGACGACCAGGACGATCGTGTTGGTCGGGCGCAGCGCCGGGAAGACGACGTTCTTGAACGTCTGCGCCTCGCCCGCCCCGTCGATCGCCGCGGCCTCGCGCAGCGTCGGGTCGACGCCCTTGAGGCCGGCCAGGTAGAGGATCATCATGTAGCCGGTGTGCCGCCAGGACGCGGCGACGAGGACCGCCCAGAGGTTGAGGTCCGGGTCGCCGATCCAGTCGATGTACCTGCCGGGCTCGTTGGCCCCGATGACGCTGTTGATCAGGCCGGTGTCGGGGTTGTAGACGAGCTGCCAGACAAAGCCGATGACGGCCATGGACAGCACCACCGGCAGGAAGAACGCCGTCTGGTAGAAGCGGCTGAACCGGATCTTCTTGTCCAGCTGCACGGCCAGGAACAGGCCGAGCGGCGTCGGGATCACGATCAGCACCACGAACCAGACGACGTTGTGCTGGACGGCCGGCCAGAACTGCGGGTTCTGCTCGAACAGCTCCTTGAAGTTCTGGAGCCCGACCCAGTGGATCGAGTCGAAGCCGATGCCGTCCCAGGTGGTGAAGGCGAGCGCGATCGAGGCGAGCGCGGTCACCCACACCAGGGCGATGTGCAGGACCGTCGGCAGGGTCGCCATCAGGCCCAGCGTGAGCCGGTCGCGACGGGTGAGCAGGCGGCGGTGCCCGGTGGGCACCTTCCGCCGCTCGACCGGGGCAGCGCCCGGAGGCGGCACATCGGCCGCCTCCGGGTTCTCCTTGGTGAGTTCTTCCGTGGTCATGAGGACGCGAAGATCGTCTTCTTCTGGCGCTCGATGGACGAGAGCAGGCCGTCCACGCCCTTGGGGTCGCGGATGAACTTCTGCAGCGCGGGCTGCATCACGGTGGAGGTGAAGTCCGGCCGGCTGTCGCGGTCCATGAACTGCGTCAGGTTCTTCGCACCGCTGATCATGTCGTACGACTTCTTCTGGAGCGGGGTGTACGAGGAGGTGTCGGCCTTCGTCGAGGCGGCGACGCTGCTGGGGTCGGACGCGAGGTAGGTCTCCTCGGCCTCCGGGGAGCCCAGGTACTCCATGAGCAGGAGGGAACCGTCCTTGTTCTTCGGGCTCTTGCTCATCATGAAGCCGTCGGTCGGCGCCTCGACGGTCTCCTGTCCGAAGGCCGGGTCGATCTCCGGGAAGGCGAAGAAGTCGAGGTCCTCGAGGTCAGCCTCGTTCGTGAACTGCTGGGCGACGAAGGTGCCCAGGAGGTACATGCCGGCCTTCTTCGCCACCAGCGTCTGGGCGGCGTCCTGCCAGGTGCGGCCGATGGCGCCTTCCTGGTGGTAGGGGAGGATCTCGGCCCACAGGTCGAAGGCGGCACGGACCTTGGCGTCCGTCCAGGAGGCCTTGCCCGCCATCAGGTCGACGTGGAAGTCGTAGCCGTTCTTGCGGAAGTTGATCTGGTCGAAGGTGCCGAGGGCGGGCCAGGCGTCCTTGTCCCCGAAGGCGATCGGGACGAGGCCGTCCTTCTGCATCCGCTTGCACAGCGCGATGAAGTCGTCCCAGGTGGTGGGGACTTCGTAGCCCTTCTCCGCGAAGACGCTCTTCCGGTAGAAGATCGCCCAGGGGTAGGTGTAGAGCGGCACGAAGTAGTACTTGCCGTCCTCGCCCTTGCTGAGCGCCTTCATCGCCTCGGGGAAGTTGCCGCCGATCTTCTCCCACACCTCGTCGACCGGGGTGGCGAGGCCCTTGGCGGCGAAGAACTGCATCCGGTAGCCGGCGAACCAGGTGAACACGTCGTCCGGCGTGCCCTGGAGGTAGGAGTTGATCTGCTCCTGGAAGGTGTTGGAGTCCTTGGTGTTCACAGCGACGGTGAGCCCGGACTGCTTCTTGAACGCCGCGTACATGTCGGCGTAGGCCTTCTTCGGCACGGGGTCGGACGCCTTCGAACCCACCGTGACCGTCTTCGGGTCGGCGGCCGTACCGCTGCCGCCGCAGGCGCTCAGCAGGGGTATTCCGGCGCCGAGGGCGGCCGCGCCGCCGACGCCGCGCAGAAGGGTGCGGCGGCTCGGGCCGGGGAGGGTGAGGCCGGAGGGGGTTGTGCGCATGACGGCTCCTGGGGGGACAGGGTCCGGTCCGAGCATTGGTCGAAACCAATCAGAAACCAACCTGACCGAACACGAAGGTGGCGCAATAACAGCCGCACATCCGGGCATACGTCAAGGGCTGACGTCGTTGTTTGTGGAAACGTGACCGTGACATCGCGGGTCAACACCCCTGCCTGCCAGGGCTTTTCACAGAATCCAACATGACGGCCGCCCAACACCCCGGGAAGTGAAAGGCAGATGGACTCGGCGCGGCGCTCCGCGCGCGGGAAGCGAGCCCGGGACCGCCCGCACGCGAGGAAGGCCCCGGGGCAGTCCGCGCACGAAGAGGGACCGGGGCCCTCCGTATACGGAAAGGGCCCCGGAGCCGCCCGCATGCGCAGAGGACCCGAGGCCGTCGCCACACGGAAAAGCCCCGAGGTCGTCGGCACACGAAAAGCCCCGAGGCTGTCGCCACACGGAAAAGCCCCGGGGCCGGCTGGACGCCGGCCCCGGGGCGCGCGGTGACGCGGAAGGTCTCAGGTCGCCCGCCAGTACCCCAGCGCGTGCACCCGCTCCTTCGGCACCGACAGGTCCTTGCGGACGTACGACGCCAGGGTGCGGGTCGTCGCGGTGTCGCAGGCGATCCAGACGTACGGGTTCTCGGTGGCCGCCAGCAGCGCGGGCAGCGTGGCCCGCACGTCCTCGACCAGGCCGGGGCGGGGCAGCCGGCGTATCTCGTGCCGGTCGGCGTCCGCGCGGCACGGCAGACCGTCCAGCTCGCCCTCGAACCAGATCGTCGCCGGTGCCGGACCGAGGGCGTCGAGGAGGGAGTTGAGCGCGGGCAGCGAGGCAGGGTCGCCCATCGCGAAGACATGCGAGGGCTCGGGCCGGGGATGCTGGAAGCCCGTTCCCTGGATCGTCGCCTCGATGGTGTCGCCTTCCTTCGCCACCCGCGCCCAGTCACTGGCGCACCCCTCGTGGAGTGCGAATTCGAGGCTGAAGGTCTTCGCCTCGGGGTCCGCGTCGACCAGCGTGTACGCCCGCTGGTGCGGCTTGCCCGCGTTGTCGAACCACAGCCGGACCCACATCGTGGGGTGAACGCCGCCCGCCGCGAGCAGGCCCCCGTCGGTGAAGTGCACCCGCCGGTACTCCGGCGTGACGTCCTCGGCGCCGGTGACGGTGAGGACGAAGTCCTTCGCGCCCATCAGCTTCAGGACCGCGCCCTGCCAACCGTGCCCCTGCCCCATGCCGCTCCTTCACGCCTCGCGTACCATTCCGCCACGACCTACTTAGGGAAGCCTAACCTAAAAAGCTGAAGGAATGACAGGGTGATGTCCAGGTGACCATCGAGATCTACCGCGACGCCTGGGGCATCCCCCATCTGCGCGCCACCGACGCCCGTGAACTCGCCCGCGCCCAGGGGCGGGTCACCGCCCACGACCGTGCCTGGCAGCTGGAGGTGGAACGCCACCGCGCCCAGGGCACCTCCGCCTCCTTCCTCGGTCCGGCCGCCGTGCCCTGGGACGTCCTCGCGAGGCGGGCGCGGCTGGCGGACACGGCTGAACGTTCCTTCGAGGCCATTGACGCCGACACGGCCGACTGGGTCCGGGCCTACGTCGAAGGCGTCAACGAGGGCCTCGCGGAAGGCGCCCGCCGTACCCCCGAGTTCGCCGACGCGGGCCTCGCCCCCGGCCGCTGGGAGCCCTGGACCCCGCTCGCCGTCTGGATCTCCACCCACCTCCTGTTCGCGGGCTTCCCGGCGAAGCTCTGGCGCGAGGAGGTGATCCGGCATCTGGGACCCGAGGCGGTGGCGCTGTTCGCGACGGACGGCCCCGGCACCTCCGGCAGCAACGGCTGGCTGGCCGCCGGGGAGCGGACCGTCACCGGTCAGGCGGTGATCGCCGGAGACCCGCACCGCTTCATCGAGGAGCCCGGCGTGTACCAGCAGATACGCCTGAGCTGCCCGGAGTTCGACGTCGTCGGCCTCGCCGTGCCCGGCATCCCCGGCACGGCCCACTTCGGCCACACCGGCACGGTCGCCTGGGCCATCACCAACGCCATGGCCGACTACCAGGACCTCTACCGGGAACGGCTGCGCCGCACGGGCGCGGGCGTGGAGGCACTCGGCCCGGACGGACGGTGGGAACGGGCCCACCGGGAGACCGATTTCATCGAGGTGCGCGGTGCGGAGCCGGTGCCCGTCGAGGTGATCGAGACCGGGCGGGGACCGGTGATCGCCGGCGGGCCCGAGGGCCTGGAGGACGGCACGCTCCTCGCGGACGACCCCGAGCCCCCGCTCGCCCTCAGCCTCCGTCACCCGCCCCGCGTCCTCGCCGAAGCCGGCTTCGCCGCCCTGCTCCCGCTGCTGCGGGCCCGCACGGTCGCCGACGTCGACCAGGCCTTCGACACCTGGGTGGAGCCGGTCAACGTCGTGCAGGCCGCCGACACCGAGGGCGGCACCCTGCACCGGGTGGCGGGCCGGGTGCCGGTGCGCTCCGAGGCCAACAAGGTCCGGATCGTGCCCGCCTGGGAGCCCGGACACGAGTGGCGCGGCTGGCACGAGACTCCGCACGCCGGCCTGACCGACGGCATCGCGGTGATGGCCAACCAGCGTGGCCCGTCCGCCCCGCTCGGCGTCGAGTTCGCGCCGCCGCACCGCGCCGACCGGATCACCGCGCTGCTGGGCGAGAAGGAGAAGTGGTCGGCGGCGGACATGCCCGCCCTCCACATGGACACCCACCTCGCCTCCGCCGCGCCCCTCCTCTCCCGCCTCGCCGCCCTCGAGGGGCTGGCCCCGCGGGCCGCCGCCCTGCGCGCGCGGTTGCTGAGCTGGGACCGCCGCATGGACGCCACCAGCGAGCCCGCCGCCGTCTTCGCGGCCGTCCGCGGCGCCGTCGTCCGCCGCCTCGCCGCCCACCCGGCCTTCGCCGCCCTCACCGAGCCGCCCGCCTATCCGGAGGCCCTCCTCCCCTGGCTGGGGCTCACCGCGCGGACCGCGTTCGCCCTGGAGAACCTGCTGACGGCCGAGGAGCTGTACGGCATCGACCGCCCGGCGATCGTCCGAGCGGCCCTGGAGGAGGTCGCGGGCTCGGAGAAGGTCACGGGCCTGGAGGAGGTGGCCGCCCTGGAGGAAGCTGCCTCGGAGAAGGTCACGGGCTCGGAAGGGGTCACGGGCCTGGAGGAGGTCGCGGCTTTTAAGGGAGTCACGGGCCTGGAGGAGGTCGCGGCCCCGGAAGAGGCTCCCACCCCGGAAGAGGCTGCCGACTCGCAGGGCGTGGCCGCCCCGGAGGGGTTGTCGGCCGGCCCGGCGCGCCGTACGTGGGGGGACACCCACCGCCTCGCCCCGTGGCGGGCGCTGCCCGGCACCCCGTACGCGACCGAGACGTACGCCGAACCGGCCCTGTCCGGCGACCACGACTGCGTGCTGTGCACCTCCGCCGTCCCGGGCCTGACCGACCTCGCCGTGCGCGGCCCGGCCGCCCGCTACGTGTGGGACCTGGCCCGGCGCGAGGACAGCCTGTGGGTGGTGCCGCTGGGCGCGTCCGGCGTGCCCGGCTCGGCGCACCACCGCGACCAACTCCCCCGGTGGGCCAGGGGAGACCTCGTCCCGGTCGTCACCGACTGGGCCCGCCTCACCAAGGAGACCGACGATGACTGACCCGTACGCCGACCGCGCCGCCGTCCACGAGCAGGTGGTCGACGGCTTCGGCACCGTACGCGTGCTGCCCCTCGACGCGAAGGGCGACGCCGAGGTGCTCCACGGCTGGGTGAGCCAGGAACGCGCCGCCTTCTGGGGCATGAACGGGCTCACGCGGGACGAGGTGGCCGGCGTCTACGCCCACATGGACACCCTCGACACCCATCACGCCTACCTGCTGGTGAAGGACGGCGAACCGGCCGCCCTGTTCCAGACCTACGAGCCGGAGGCGGACCGGGTCGGCGAGTGCTACGACATCCGTCCCGGGGACATCGGCATCCATCTGCTGATCGCACCGGCCGGACCCGGCGGATCCCTCGACGGCTGGACGGCGTCGCTGGTGCGGGTCGCGGCCTCGTACGTGTGGCTCGTCCTGGGCCGGGAGCGCGTCGTGGTCGACCCGGACGTGCGCAACGAGAAGGCGGTCGAACGCTTTCTGAGGCTGGGGTTCGTGGCCGGTGAGACGGTCGTGCTGCCGGAGGTGGACCTTCCCGACGTGTACCTGCCGGAGAAGCACGCCCAACTGGCCTTCCTCCACCGGCCGGCGGCCCGCCCGGCGTGATGCCGGAAGAGTTCGTCGCGTTCCCCCGCGCCCGGCTCCGCGCCGGGGGGTCCCCGTCGGCATGGCGCCGGTCCCCGCGAGGGGGCGCGTACGGACTGCGGATGAGCAGATCGGGCCGCACGTCCGTACGTATCCGAGGAGCAGTTCCGACGACGGAGTGGCGATGGGAATGCGCGACGGCGGGGCACGGCACGGCGGCGACGGCAGCGACAGCGGCGACAGCCCTGCCGGCCCCTTCCCACCAGCCCGCTTCCTACGGCGACTTCGGCGTCCGCTGCTGCTGGCCGCCGTACTGGCGCTGCTCCTCCTCGGCGGCGCGGCCCCCGCGTCGGCGCACGCCGCCCTGGGCCGCACCGACCCCGGCGACGGAGCCGTCCTCGACTCCGCCCCCCGCCACCTCACGCTGACCTTCACCGAGTCCGTCGGGCTCCTCGTCGACTCGGTCCGGGTGATCGACCCGGAGAACCGCCCCGTCGACACGGGCGACGCCACCCACCCCGGCGGCCGCGCCGACACCGTCAGGGTCGGCCTCCCGGCCGGCCTGGCGGACGGCACCTACACCGTGGCCTGGCGGGTGGTCTCGGCGGACAGCCACCCCGTCTCGGGCGCGTTCCTCTTCTCGGTCGGGGAGCCCTCGGCGACGAAGGCCGCGGTGACCGGCCCGACCGAGGACCCGGCGACCGCCTCGCTCTACAACATCGCCCGCTACGCGGCGTACGGCGGCCTGGCCCTCCTCATCGGCGTCGCCGTCTTCCTGTCCGTCGTCCTCGGCGGCCCGACCGCCGCCCTGAGCCGCTTCCTCCCCGCCGCCTGGCTCACGCTCGTGGTCTCCACGGCCGCGCTGCTGCTCCTGCGCGGCCCCTACGAACGCGGCACGGGTCTCACGGACGCCGTCGACCCGGCCGTCCTGAGCACCACCCTGACCACCAAGCCGGGCCTCGCGCTGCTGGCCCGGCTCGCGCTGCTGGCGGCGGCCTTCGTCCTGGTACGCCGTTCCTCCCGCCGGACCACCCACCCCGCGCCCGGCATCGCGCTCTGCCTCGCCCTGGCCGTCACCTGGGCCGCGGCCGAACACGCCTCCGCGGGCATCCAGGTACCGGTGGCGATGACGTCGTCCGTGCTGCACCTGCTGGCCATGGCGGTCTGGCTGGGCGGCCTGACGGCCCTGCTGACCGTCCTGTACCGCGCCCCGCACGACCTCACGTCCGCCGCCGTCGCCCGCTTCTCGAAGCTGGCCTTCGCCTCGGTGGCCGTCCTCACCGTCACCGGCGTCTACCAGTCCTGGCGGGGCCTGGGCTCCTGGGACGCCCTCACCGGTACGACGTACGGCCGCGTCCTGCTGGCCAAGGTCTCCGCGGTGGCCCTGCTGCTGGCGGCGGCGGGCCTCTCCCGCCGGTGGACCCGCCGCTGGGCGGAGGCGCAACCGGCGCGGGCGGAGACCGAGGCGCGGGTGCTGGAGACGGTCGGCGGGGGTGGGGGCGCGGTCACGGCCGCGAGCGAGGGGGTGGGCGTCGCGGCGGTGGACTCCGCCGGCTCCGCGCCCACCGACGCCACCGGGCCGGACACGCACCCCGCCGACAAGGACCGGGCCCCGGCCACGGCGCCGGTCTCGGGGGACGACCACCACCGCCGGGCCCTGCGCCGCTCGGTCCTCGCCGAGTTCGTGACCGGCGTACTGGTCCTGGTGATCACCACCCTGCTCACCATCACCCTGCCGGGCCGTGCCGCCACCGAGTCGGCCGCGGCGCGGACCGAGGCCGCCGACGCCGACAGGCCCACCTCCTCCAGCAGCATGGTGCCCTTCGACGTGGGCACCCCGAACGGCCACGGCAAGGTGCAGCTCGACCTCGCCCCGGGCCGGGTGGGCCAGAACCAGGTGCAGGCCGTCGTCTTCGGCCCCGACGACGGCATCGTCACCGTCCCCGAGGTGCGCCTCACCTTCACCCTGCGCGCACAGGACGTCGGCCCGATCGACGCGGAGCTGGAGAACCGGGGCGGCTACTGGGGCACGGACAAGCTCCGGCTCCCGCTGCCCGGCGTCTGGACGATGAAGATCACGGTCCGCACGACGGACATCGACCAGGTCACCGTGGAAAAGAACGTCCGCGTCGGCTGACGCCGGAGAGGCCGGACGACACCCGGACACACGAAAGGGCGGTCCCCTCGGGACCGCCCTTTCGGCTACGAGCGGTAGCGGAGGGATTTGAACCCTCGGTGACTTGCGCCACACTCGCTTTCGAGGCGAGCTCCTTCGGCCGCTCGGACACGCTACCGAGGGAGACCCTACAGCAAGGTGGGGCATGCTCCGAAATCCGTTTCCACAGGCACCTCGGAGGGCGCTCAGCGGTCCCGGAAGAACTCGGTGAGCAGCTCCGCGCACTCCTCGGCGAGCACGCCCTCGACGACCTCGGGGCGGTGGTTGAGACGTCGGTCGCGGACGACGTCCCAGAGGGAGCCCGCCGCTCCCGCCTTGTCGTCGCGGGCGCCGTAGACGACCCGGTCCACCCGGGACTGCACGAGGGCGCCCGCGCACATCGTGCAGGGCTCCAGGGTGACGACCAGTGTGCAGCCGGTCAGTCGCCACTCACCCAGCGCGGCCGCGGCCCGCCGGATCGCGAGGACCTCGGCGTGCCCGGTCGGGTCGCCGGTCGCCTCGCGTTCGTTGTGCCCGGCGGCGAGCACGGTCGTGCCGTCGGCGGCGAGCACGACGGCGCCGACGGGGACGTCACCGCCCCGGACCGCCTGCCCGGCCTGCTCCAGGGCGAGCCGCATCGCGGCCCGCCAGGGGTCACGCACCGGGTCGGGGACCGTACGGGGGGCGGACGGGATCAGCGGACGGTCTCCAGCGTCTCCGAGGCGCCGAGGGCGTCCGCGATCTCGGTGACCGCGTCGGCCGAGAGCGACAGCAACTCCTTCTCGGTGACGCCCAGGTCGTCGAGGATGCCGACGTCGCCGACCGGGCCGTGCGGCACGGAGTCAGCGGAGCCGCCGTCCTCCTCGCCGTCCTCGCCGTCGCCGTCGGGCTCACCGTCCTCGGTGCCGTCCAGGTCGAGGGCGTCCAGGTCGTTGCCGTCGTCGGCGGGATCCCGGCCGAGCAGTTCGTCGGTGAGCAGGATCTCGCCGTAGCTGCTGCGGGCAGCGGCGGCGGCGTCCGAGACGTAGATGCGAGGGTCGTCCTCACCATCGATGCGGACGACGCCGAACCAGGCGTCCTCCTGCTCGATCAGGACGAGCACCGTGTCGTCGTCGGGTGTGGCTTCCCGGGCCAGGTCGGCCAGATCCGACAGGGACTCCACGTCGTCGAGCTCTGTGTCGCTCGCTTTCCACCCGTCTTCGGTGCGCGCGAGCAGTGCGGCGAAGTACACCGTGACTCTCCCACTGGTCTTAGGCGTGCCGGTTGGGGGTCCCCCCGGCGGAGGCTGCGGGCGGGGAGAGCTCGGGCTCCGAGCCCCACCCACTCGGAATCGTGGCAGAAACAAGGCGTTCAGGGGACGTCTTCGACCCGCTGTGTCCGGCTGTTTTGATCGCACGTCCGCGAACCACTCATCCGCGCGCTCGTTGCCGCCACCAGCGGATCGTACGCGGCTTTCGACCGGGGCCACGTACCCCCACCCCGGCAGCGGCCGCGCGTGGCGCCGTTCCGCCCACCCGGGTGCGGGGCATGCGGGCTACCAGCGGAAGGTTCGCATGCGCATCGCGCGGCGCAGCCGGGCCGCCTTGGCGCGCCGCGGCTGGACGCGGTCACGCAGTGCTCTGGCCTCGGCCAGTTCCCGCAGGAACTGCGCACGGCGACGCCTGCGCGCCGCGTCGGTCTCCTGCGCGTCCGCGTCCGACCGCGACACGTGGTCGGGCAGGTCAGACATAGGCACACCACCCCGGTCCATCCCTGTCAGCTTCCCCCGGAAGGGCGGTTTGACGCCAGGGAGTGGCTGCATCGAAGCGCGGCTACTGTTGTGTCCATGCGTCTCCACGTCGTCGACCACCCCTTGGTCGCCCACAAGCTCACCACGCTGCGCGACCGCCGCACCGACTCCCCGACCTTCCGTCGTCTGGCCGACGAGCTGGTCACCCTGCTCGCCTACGAGGCCACCCGCGACGTGCGCACCGAGCAGGTCGACCTCTCCACCCCCGTCGCCGACACCACCGGCGTCAAGCTCTCCCACCCGCGCCCGCTGGTGGTCCCGATCCTGCGCGCCGGCCTCGGCATGCTGGACGGCATGGTCCGGCTGCTGCCGACCGCCGAGGTGGGCTTCCTGGGCATGATCCGCAACGAGGAGACGCTGGAGGCCTCGACGTACGCCACGCGCATGCCCGAGGACCTCTCCGGGCGCCAGGTGTACGTCCTCGACCCGATGCTGGCCACCGGCGGCACGCTGGTCGCGGCGATCCAGGAGCTGATCAAGCGCGGCGCCGACGACGTGACGGCCGTGGTCCTGCTGGCCGCGCCCGAGGGTGTCGAGCTCATGGAGCGCGAGTTGGCCGGCACCCCGGTGACCGTCGTGACCGCCTCGGTCGACGAGCGCCTCAACGAGCACGGCTACATCGTCCCGGGCCTCGGCGACGCGGGCGACCGGATGTACGGGGCAGCCGAGTAGACGACGGCACGGCGCGCCCCGGCGCGCCGCCGCGACGAGGCGCAACCGACCGGCGGCCCCCTTCGGGGAGACCGCACGGGTCGGACGGGTCGGACGGCCCCTCAGAGGTACGCGGCTCCGGCGCGCGCGCCTCTGAGGGGCCGTCATGTGCGTCGGCGCGGCGCGCGGCCGTCGCGTGGGCGGCGCGGTGCGGTGGCCCCGCTCAGCAGCTCTTCCCCGCGGCCGTGGCCGCCGGCTTCGGCGCGCTCAGCGCGACCAGCGCGCGGTCGGCGGAGGGCTTCTTCGCCAGTTCCTTGAAGCCGTCGCCGATGATGAGGTCGACCGCCGGGCCCTTGCGCGCGCGGTCCGTGCTGCGCTCGGCGCCGGGCAGCTGGGTGGCGAGCACCGGCAGCGCCGTGTTCAGCGCCGAGGCGGGCCCGATCAACAGCCCGGTGCCCTTCACCTTCTTGTCCCACTGCTTCGGCGCGTTGCCCACCTCACCGATTTTGAAGCCACGTTTCTTCAGCTCGTCGGCGGTCTTCTTGGCGAGGCCGCTGCGGGTCGTGGCGTTGAGCACGTTGACGGTCACGGCGCCCGGCTTCGGCAGGACCACGGCCGCAGCGCTGGGCGAGGGGCTCGCCTCGGTCACGCAGCCCGCCTTGGTGCCGGCCGCCGAGGCGCTGTCGCCGCCGCCCGTGAAGACGTCGACGAGTTGCAGCGTTCCCCAGCTCAGGACGCCGATCACGACGACGGACGCGGTGACGACGAGTACGAGCCTGCCGCGCCGACGGGGTGGACGCATCCGTGGGTACTTGTCCCCCGTGATCCGGTACTGGCCGCCCATGCCAGGGGGAGTCAGCATGCTCATGGGCGCAGCGTAGTGCGCTCGGGCGGCTCTGCCTACTAGATGATCATCGGACGCCGCTCAGGAGAACCCGAAAGGGCCAAGCCGTTACCGGCGGGCGACGCTCCGGGACCCCGCGCGGGGTCGGTCAGTCCAGCTCCAGGACGCGCGCGTGAAGCACTTGGCGCTGCTGCAGCGCCGCACGCACCGCGCGGTGCAGGCCGTCCTCCAGGTAGAGATCGCCCTGCCACTTCACGACGTGCGCGAAGAGGTCACCGTAGAAGGTGGAGTCCTCGGCGAGGAGGGTCTCCAGGTCGAGCTGCTGCTTGGTCGTCACGAGCTGATCGAGGCGGACCGGGCGCGGCGCGACGTCCGCCCACTGCCGGGTGCTGTCCCGGCCATGGTCGGGGTACGGCCGGCCGTTTCCGATGCGCTTGAAGATCACACGGAAAGCCTACCGGTCAAGACGTTCCGGGCGCAGCCATGGAGAGGGAGTGCAACGCTGGAAAAGATGCCGCGATTCGGGTGAAACAGAACAGGGGTCCGACATGAGCGACAGCGAGACCGTGCCCGCGGCCACCCACCCCGAGGCGCCCGGCGGCGCTCCCGCCCTCCCCGAGGAGGCACTGAGAATCGCCGCCGGTTACGCCTTCGCCGGGCCCGCGCTGGATCTGGGAGCCCTCGTCTGGGACGGCCGGTGCCTGCCGGACGCCCAGGTCCGCATCCCCCTGCCGATGCTGACCCGGCACGGGCTGGTCGCGGGCGCCACCGGGACCGGCAAGACGAAGACGCTCCAGCTGATCGCCGAGCAGCTCTCCGCGCAGGGCGTCCCGGTGTTCCTGGCCGACATCAAGGGCGACGTGTCGGGCGTCTCGGCGCCGGGCCTGCCCGACGACAAGGTCCGCTCCCGCGCCGCCGAGGTGCACCAGCGGTGGACGGCGACCGCCTTCCCGGCACGGTTCTACGCGCTCGGCGGCATCGGCCACGGCATCCCGCTGCGCGCCACCGTCACCAGCTTCGGCCCGGTGCTGCTCTCCAAGGTCCTCGGGCTCAACCGGACCCAGGAACAGTCCCTCGGCCTGATCTTCCACTACGCGGACACCAAGGGCCTGGAGCTGATCGACCTCAAGGACCTGCGGGCGGTCGTCGCCTTCCTCACCTCCGACGGAGGCAGGGCCGAACTGAAGGCCGTCGGCGGACTGTCGACCGCGACCGCCGGGGTGATCCTGCGTGCGCTGACCACCTTCGAGGCGCAGGGGATGGGCCCCTTCTTCGGGGAGCCGGAGTTCGACACCGCGGAGCTGCTGCGCACGGCTCAGGACGGTCGGGGCCTGGTGTCGGTCCTGGAGCTGCCGGCCGTGCAGGACAGGCCGCGGCTCTTCTCGACCTTCCTGATGTGGTTGCTCGCCGACCTCTTCCACGACCTGCCCGAGGTCGGCGACGTCGACAAGCCCAAGCTGGTCTTCTTCTTCGACGAGGCGCACCTGCTCTTCGACGACGCCTCGAAGGCGTTCCTGGACTCGATCACGCAGACCGTGCGGCTCATTCGCTCGAAAGGGGTCGGCGTCTTCTTCGTCACCCAGACACCGAAGGACGTGCCCGGTGACGTCCTCGCCCAGCTCGGCAACCGCGTCCAGCACGCGCTGCGCGCCTTCACCCCCGACGACCAGAAGGCCCTCAAAGCGACGGTCAGGACGTTTCCCGACTCCGGCTACGACCTCGAAGAGCTGCTCACCACTCTCGGGACCGGCGAGGCGGTGGTCACGGTCCTCAGCGAGAAGGGCGCCCCCACGCCGGTCGCCGCGACCCGGCTGCGGGCGCCCGAGTCCCTGATGGGCCCGGTCGGCGCGGCGGCACTGGACCGGGCGGTGACGTCCTCGCCGCTCTTCGGCCGCTACGCGCGGGCGGTGGACCGGGAGTCGGCGTTCGAGAAGCTGGAGGCCGGAAGGACCCGGCGGGAGGAGCCGGAGGCCGGGCCGGGGCAGGAGCCGGAACCCGAGCCGCGGGCGGCGAAGGGGACACCCCGGCGGGAGGAGTCCGTCGTCGAACAGGTGGTCGGCAGCGGCATGTTCAGGTCCCTGGCCCGTTCCCTCGGCACCCAGATCGGGCGGGAGATCACCCGCTCGCTCTTCGGGACGGCGCGGCGGAGGCGGTAGGTCCCGCCTCCGCCCACGGCTCAGCGGTCCCGCTTCTTCGGCGGCTGCTGCGGCTGCTTGGTTTCCTTGAGTTCCGACTTGGGTTCGTTCCGGATGGCCTCCGCGCGAACCAGCGCGCGCAGAACGGCGTAGGGATCCGTGGGCATGGCTGTGACTCCTTGCGTGCGTACTGTCTGACCTGCGGGGACCACAGGTCTGTCAGCAGCGCAGGACCACCGACCGCACGGTCCGCAGCGTGTACGGCGGCCCGGTCGGCGCGTGCGCCGGGCGGGCCTGCGTGCTCGGCTCCTGCGGAGCGGCCGCCCGTACCGGACGCTGCGCCACGGCGGGCCGGTGCCCGCCGCGTCCCGGCGGCCGCAGGGCCGTGTCGAGCACGTCGGCCTCGACCGCCTCCCCCGCCACGACAGCGACGGGTCCCGCCGCCGCCTCCGCGTGCGCCATCGGCAGCAGCAGAGCGAGGAGCAGAACGAGGAGCCGGGGCCAGACGCGTCGGCGCGCAGCGCGGCGGGTCTGCTGGGGCGTGCTCACAGCAGGTCATCTCCCCGGCCCGCGTACGGCGTCCATCGCATGGCGGGCGGAATCCGCCCGCTCGGCGTAGGGACGGACCGACGGACCGACCCGGCGAGGCAGACCGAGAGCGTGCCGCCCGGCGCACCCGAGAACGAGCGGCGCGGCGCACCCGAGAGCGGACCGCGCGACCGGCCGAGGCGCGTGCCGCCCGGCGCACCGGGAAGCGAGCGGCGCGGTGGTGTCGGTGACGGGCCGCACGGCGTACCCGAGAGCGGACCGCGCGGCCGGCCGAGGAACGGACCGCGCGGCGCACCGGAGAACGAGCGGCGCGGTGGTGTCGGTGACGAGCCGCACCACCGGCCGAGGAACGGGCCGCACGGCGTACCCGAGAGCGAGCCGCGCGGCCGGCCGAGGTGCGGACCGCGCGGCGCACCGGAGAACGAGCGGCTCGGTGGTGTCGGTGACGGGCCGGGCGTGTGCCGCGAGGTCGCCGTGCGGCACGGTCCGTCGGGGCGCGGCCGGGGAGCCGGGCGGCGCGGGGATATGTCGGTGAGCGGCGGCGGTGCGCAGGCGGTCGTCGTCATGGCCGTCACACCTCGCGCGGGACCTGGCGGGCGCGGCTCCGGATACGCAGTGCCGTGGCGATCTCGACCACGCCCACCACGACCAGCCAGCACCCGCCGACCACCGTCAGGACGGCCACGGACTCGAACGGCGAGACGATCAGGACGACGCCGGCGAGGAGGCTGACCACGCCGAGGACGATCTGCCAGCCGCGGGCGGGCATCGCCGGGTCGGAGGCGGCGGCCAGCGTCTGGGTGATCCCGCGGAACAGCCAGCCGATCCCGATCCACAGGGCGAGCAGCAGGATCGACTGCATGGCGCCGCGGAAGCAGAACAGCCCCAGCAGGATGCACAGGGCGCCGCTGACGAACGCCAGCACGCGCAGCGCCGTCGTCTTGTGGGTGCCGAAGGCGGAGACGAGCTGGAGGACGCCGCTGACGAGGAGGTAGAGACCGAAGAGGACGCCGGCGGCGACCAGGGAGGCGCCCGGCCAGATCAGGACGAGGACGCCCAGCACCAGGGACGCGATGCCGGTGACGAGGACGGCCTGCCAGGCTGCCTTGGACAGCGCGTGCAGCGGGCCCTCGAAGGGCGGTTCGGGACCCTCGTGGTGCGGTCTCGGCGCGCGCGGGTCGCGCGTGGCGTGCACGTGCCGGTCGTCGAACTCCGCTGCTCGCGGGGATCCGCTCGGTGGCTCGGTCATGCTCCATGCTGGGAACGCGACCGAGCCCGGCGCACGCCGGAACGGGCCAGAAGAATGACCGGCGCGTGCCGGAAGAATGATGGAGCGGGCCGGAAAAACGAAGCGCGGGCTACTTCTTCGCGGCCTTCGCCGCCTTCGCCGCCGCCTTGATCTCCTGCTTGTGCGCCCGCACCTTGGCGAGCGACTCGGGCCCCGTGATGTCGGCGACGGACCGGAACGCCCGCGGCGGACCGTAGTCGCCCGCGGCCTCCCGCCACCCCTTCGGGGTCACGCCGAGTTGCTTGCCGAGCAGCGCGAGGAAGATCTGCGCCTTCTGCTTGCCGAACCCGGGCAGTTCCTGAAGCCGCCGCAGCAGTTCCGGCCCGTCGCCGACACCCTCCCAGACGGCGCTCGCGTCGCCGTCGTAGTGCTCGACGAGGTACTGGCACAGCTGCTGGATCCGCTGGGCCATCGACCCGGGGTACCGGTGCACGGCCGGCTTCTCGGAGAGGAGCGCGGTGAACGCCTCCGGGTCGTAGGCGGCGATCTCCTGCGCGTCCAGGTCGTCCGAGCCCATCCGGCCGACGATGGTCGCGGGCCCCTTGAACGCCCACTCCATCGGGATCTGCTGGTCCAGCAGCATCCCGACCAGTGCGGCGAGCGGAGAGCGTCCGAGCAGTTCGTCGGCCTCGGGGTCC
The DNA here is from genome assembly GCF_053593375.1 of Streptomyces sp. NPDC002309. Taxonomy (NCBI): domain Bacteria; kingdom Bacillati; phylum Actinomycetota; class Actinomycetes; order Kitasatosporales; family Streptomycetaceae; genus Streptomyces; species Streptomyces sp. NPDC002309. The sequence goes on from NZ_JBSFCI010000003.1 coordinate 123,971, forward strand.
TGTGCGAGGTGAAGTGTGACGTCCATGCCCCGATGATCCCGCGCCGGCCGTCCGGCCGCCTCCTCGTGCACGGTCCCCGTTCAGCAAGGCGTTGGTCCTCAAATACGACGTGAAGCTACACTCGCGGCCGGCAAACAGGCGTTCCATACAGGCACAGGCAGGCGCAGGGGAGGCCGCGGTGGCGGTGCATTCGAAGAAGATCGCCGTCTATGTGATCGTGGTCTTCGTGCTCTACGTGATCATCACCGATCCCGCCAAGGCCGCGGACTACGTCCAGATAGGGTTCGAGGGCATATCGGACGCCGCGCAGGCCATCGGCGACTTCATGACCTGGATCGCCAACGGAGGAGAGTGATGATCCGCCACCTGGTCCTCTTCAAGCTCGCCGAGGGCGTCGGGCGCGACGACCCGCGGGTGACCGAGGGCGCGGACGCCTTCCGCGCCCTCGAAGGAAGCATCGCGGAGATCCGCACCTGGGAGCTCGGCTGGAACTTCAGCGACCGGCCCATCGCGTACGACTTCGCCATCAATTCGGCGTTCGACGACAGGGCCGCTCTGGACCGGTACCTGGAGCACCCGGACCACCGGGCGGGCGTCGCGCTGTGGCGGGAGTTCTCCACCTGGGTGATCGCGGACTACGAGTTCTAGACCCGCCGCCACGGGCCCCCCACCGCAACGGTGGGGGGCTCCCATGCGTCTTACGCCCCAACTGACCCTCAACACGGCATTATGCGGTGCTTGCACACAGTGCACATGTCTTGTGATGCTATGACCGCTTTTGACGGATGAGTTGACGGATCTCGAGGTGGAGTTGACCGTGCCGGCCAGTACTGCGCCTCAAGCCCCGCCTCAGCAGACACCCCCCTCGGAAGCGGCCTCCTCCGAAACGGCCTCCTCCCCAGCGGCCGCTCCGCAAGCGGCCGCCCCGGACACACCCGCCCCCGAACCCGCCCCCGAACCCGCTCCCCAGCGCAGCAGCCGGGGCGCCGACACCCGGGCGCTCACACAGGTGCTGTTCGGCCAGCTCAAGACGCTGGAACCGGGCACGCAGGAACACACCCGGGTGCGTGGGGCGCTGATCGAGGCCAACCTCCCGCTGGTGCGCTACGCGGCGGCCCGGTTCCGCTCCCGCAACGAGCCCATGGAGGACGTCGTCCAGGTCGGCACCATCGGCCTCATCAACGCCATCGACCGCTTCGACCCGGACCGGGGCGTGCAGTTCCCGACCTTCGCGATGCCCACCGTCGTCGGCGAGATCAAGCGGTACTTCCGGGACAACGTCCGCACGGTCCACGTACCGCGTCGGCTGCACGAGCTGTGGGTGCAGGTGAACAGCGCCACCGAGGACCTGACCACCGCGTTCGGACGCTCCCCGACCACCGCCGAGATCGCCGAGCGGCTGCGCATCACCGAGGAGGAGGTGCTGTCCTGCATCGAGGCGGGGCGCTCGTACCACGCCACCTCGCTGGAGGCCGCACAGGAGGGCGACGGACTGCCCGGGCTGCTCGACCGGCTCGGCTACGAGGACCCGGCCCTGGACGGCGTGGAGCACCGCGACCTCGTGCGGCATCTGCTCGTCCAGCTCCCCGAGCGCGAGCAGCGCATCCTGCTGCTGCGCTACTACAGCAATCTGACGCAGTCGCAGATCAGCGCGGAACTCGGCGTCTCCCAGATGCACGTCTCCCGGCTGCTCGCGCGCAGCTTCCAGCGCCTGCGCTCGGCGAACCGCATCGACGCCTAGCTCCTGAACCCCTTCCGGCGCAAGAGCCGTCGGGGTCATCAAGCGGCCGCGAATCGAACCGGCGCACAACCGAAAGCGGGCTCGACACGTCACCTGGGAGAGCGAATCGCTCACCAGGCATTTTGGCCGTCCTTCGGTCCCGAAAAACCGTCAGACCCCCTTCTGCCAGCGGGTTTTCGCGTCTCGCATGTCGACATGTCGCTACAGCGTGTTGCCGACATGTGACATTCTGCCGGAAGCGCGTTTGCCGGTGCCCCGGCGCCGGTATTCAGGTGAAGGCTGCGCTCCACGACGAGGAGCGTTCGCCACGACCGTCCCGCGACCCAAAGGGGGTGGCATGTCCGCAGACCAGGGCAGCTCGAAGGTGCTGACGCTCATCAAGAGCGAGACAGCGCCGGAGGCGCTCGACGCGCACGGCGCGCTCGACCCCATCGATGACGTCCCGGCCCTGGCGGCCGCTCCGGCCCCGGCCCTCGCGGCCGCGGACGTTCCGGCCCCGCAGACCTCCGCGGACCTCGACACCCGCACCCTGTCCCGCACCCTGTTCCTGCGCCTCGCCGCACTCGGCGAGGACAGCCCGGAGCGCGCGTACGTCCGGGACACCCTGATCGAGCTCAACCTCCCCCTGGTGCGCTACGCGGCGGCCCGGTTCCGCTCGCGCAACGAGCCGATGGAGGACATCGTCCAGGTCGGCACGATCGGCCTGATCAAGGCCATCGACCGGTTCGACTGCGAACGCGGCGTGGAGTTCCCGACGTTCGCGATGCCGACCGTCGTCGGCGAGATCAAGCGGTTCTTCCGCGACACCTCGTGGTCGGTGCGGGTGCCGCGCCGCCTCCAGGAGCTGCGCCTGGCCCTGACGAAGGCCAGCGACGAGCTCTCACAGAAGCTGGACCGCTCCCCGACGGTCACCGAACTCGCCGCGGTGCTCGGCGTGTCCGAGGAGGACGTCGTCGACGGCCTCGCGGTCGGCAACGCCTACACCGCCTCCTCGCTGGACTCACCGGCCCCCGAGGACGACGGCGGCGAGGGCTCGCTGGCCGACCGCCTCGGCTACGAGGACACCGCCCTGGAGGGCGTGGAGTACCGCGAGTCGCTGAAGCCGCTGCTGGCCAAGCTCCCGCCCCGGGAGCGGCGGATCATCATGCTGCGCTTCTTCGCCAACATGACCCAGTCGCAGATCGGCGAGGAGGTCGGCATCTCCCAGATGCACGTCTCCCGGCTGCTCACCCGCACGCTGGCGCAGCTGCGCGAGGGCCTCATCTCCGACTGAGTTCTTCCTTCCTGACGCATCGTCAGTCACACTGGCGCGATGCGTGGGGCATGGAGCGCGTTCAGCACACAGTCGCCTCGCCGCCGTGGTGCCCTGCTGGGTGCCGCGGCGGCCCTCGTGTGCACGGGTGGCCTGCTGGCCGCGTGCGGCGGCGGGGACGGCGACGGCGGGTACGTCGCGGTCGGCGCGGCGGGCGGCCCGCCCCGGTCGCCCGGCACGACGGGCACGCCGCCTGACGGGGTCACGCTCGTGCCGCTCGACGGCACCCGCGCACCGGGCGGAGGAGCGGAGGGGCGCGACTCACCCGACAGCTCGCGGGATTCCGCCCCAGCGGCCCCAGCGGGCCCCGCGACCCCGGGGCAGCGGTCGCCGGACGGGACACCACCGTCCCCCGGCGACGCCCCCACGTCGGCCGCCGACGGCCGCACGACGCCCCCCGCGGACGGCGGCACGGATTCCGGCGGCACGCCGACGGACCCGACGCCCGCGACTCCCACCCCTCCGGACAGCCCCACGCCGGCGCCCCCCGGCCCCGCCGAGGTGAGCATGGGCACGCCCGCGCGGGAGCCCGCGGACAAGCGGTGGTGCGAGCAGGTGACCGTCACCTTCCACAACACCGGCCAGACGGCGGTGCGTTCGGGCACGGTCACCTTCGGCACGCACGTCATCGGCGCGCTCGGCGTCGACTGGGGGACGATCGAGTCGACCGAAGCACTTCCGGCGCCGATCGCGGCCGGCGCACGGAAGGAACAGACCTGGACCGTGTGCGTGGACGCCTGGCGGGTGCCGCTCGGCATGCACGTCGAGACGCGGGACGTCTCGGTCCGGTGGGAGTGACGGAACGGTTACTTCAGCGCGAGCCAGGCGACCGCCGCGACGACGGCGACGGCCACCACGACGCCGACGATCAGACCGATGCGCGGGCCGGCCGGCGCGGCCGGCTGCTGCCGGCCCTGCGGGGCCTCGTCGACGAAGGCGCGGAACATCTGGGTGTTGCCTGCGGGGTCGTGGTTGCCCTGGGGACCCGGGTTGTTAGCCATGGCCCGAGACCCTAGCGAAAAGGCCTGACGGGCCCAAGCGGGGGTCGCACCGGGTCCGACCTGCACATTTACGGTTGCAATACTTGCCTTTGCCAAGTTTTTATCGCCATCCGCCCGATTTAGCTTGCCCGCGGCAACCAACATTTTTATGGTTGCTCTAAGCAACTGAACTGGGAGGGGTCATGGCAGAGCGGACGCAGTACGAGGAACTGGCGCGTCAGTTCAGTGCCTTCGCCGCCGTGAAACGGGAGATGAGACGGAGCCTGCCGGCCGACTGCCCGAGCGGCTCCGCCGCCGTCCTCACGCTGCTCGGCCGGTACGGCGACATGCGGCTGAGCAGGCTCGCGGAGCTGCTCAGCGTCGACATGTCCGTCACCAGCCGCCATGTCGCGCACGTGGCCGGACGGGGCTGGATCGAACGCCTGGCGGACCCGGCCGACAAGCGCTCCCGCATCCTCCGCCTGACCCCCCGCGGCCTGGATCAGCTCGACGAGCTGTCCCGGCGCACCACACACCTGCTCGCCCAGCGGCTGAGCGACTGGAGCGACGACGAGGTCGGGCAGTTGACCGAGCTGATGGCCCGGCTACGGACGAGTTTCGACGACTGCACCCGTACACCCGCAAACACGTAGGAGAAAAGGAAGCCATGGCAACATCCACACCGGCCGGTGTGCGGGCCCACGCCAAGCATGGAGGTGGCGCCCACGGCTCACACAGCTCGCACGGCCCGGACGCCCCGATGACGCACCGGCAGATCATGGAGGCGCTGACCGGGCTGCTGCTCGGCATGTTCGTGGCGATCCTGTCGTCGACGATCGTCTCCAATGCCCTGCCCGACATCATCAAGGACCTCGGCGGCGGCCAGAGCGCCTACACCTGGGTGGTCACCGCGTCGCTGCTGGCGATGACCGCGTCCACCCCCCTGTGGGGCAAGCTCGCGGACCTCTTCTCCAAGAAGCTGCTGATCCAGCTGGCACTCGTGGTCTTCATGCTGGGCTCGGCGGCGGCCGGTCTGTCGCAGGACCCGGCGATGCTGATCGTCTTCCGCGCGGTGCAGGGCGTCGGCATGGGCGGTCTGTCCTCGCTGGCCCAGATCATCCTGGCGGCGATGATCTCCCCGCGTGAGCGCGGACGCTACAACGGCTACCTCGGCGCCACCTTCGCGACCGCCATGGTCGGCGGGCCGCTCATCGGCGGTGTCATCACCGACACCGACTGGCTCGGCTGGCGCTGGTGCTTCTACGTCGGCGTCCCCTTCGCCGTCATAGCCCTGATAGTCCTCCAGCGCACCCTGCACCTGCCGGTCGTCAAGCGGCGGGTCAAGGTCGACTGGGCGGGCGCCTTCTTCATCACCGCCGCGGTCTGTCTGCTGCTGGTCTGGGTGACCTTCGGCGGTGACAAGTTCGCGTGGATGTCCTGGCAGACGTACGCGATGACCGGCGGTACGGTCGCGCTGCTCGCGATCTTCCTGCTGGTCGAGGCGAAGGCGTCCGAGCCGATCGTCCCGCTGCGCCTGTTCCGCAACCGCACCATCACGCTGGCCTCTCTCGCCTCGCTGTTCGTCGGCATCGCGATGTTCGCCGGCACCATCTTCTTCAGCCAGTACTTCCAGCTGGCCCGCGACGAGTCGCCGACGATGTCCGGCGTCCTGACCATCCCGCTGATCGGCGGTCTGTTCCTCTCCTCCACCATCTCCGGCCAGGTCATCACCCGCACCGGACGCTGGAAGTCGTGGCTGCTGGCCGGCGGTGTGCTGGTCTCCGGCGGACTCGGCCTGCTCGGCACGATCCGCTACGACACCGAGTACTGGCACGTGGCCGTCTACATGGCGCTGCTCGGCCTCGGCGTCGGCATGATGATGCAGAACCTGGTGCTCGCCACGCAGAACCAGGTGGACCCGAGCGATCTGGGCGCCGCCAGCTCGGTGGTGAACTTCTTCCGCTCGCTCGGTGGCGCCCTCGGAGTCTCCGCGCTGGGCGCGGTGCTGGCCCACCGCATCACGGACTACGTCAAGGAGGGCGCCGCCGCCCTGGACCCGGAGTCGGCCGCCGCGCTCGCCGGTTCGAACGCCGGCGGGAGCATCCCCGACCTGGACGCCCTGCCCGGCCCGCTCCGCACCCTGTTCGAGAGCGCCTACGGCCACGGCATCGCGGACGTCTTCCTGTACGCCGCGCCGGTCGCGCTGCTCGCGCTGGTGTGCGCGCTGTTCATCAAGGAGGTCCCGCTGAAGACCGTGGGCGCGCTCGCACAGTCCGCCGACGACGAGATCCCGGCCCAGGCCGCCGCCGCGGCCCCCGCACCGCTCCCGCGCCGGAAGGTCCTCACGGAGACCGAGGCGGGCCTCGGCGACACCCAGCGGCTCGCGGCGGCCGTCGCCCTGGCCACCGAACCCCCGGTCCCCGGCGGCATCCCGATCCGCGGTCATGTGCGCGGCGCCGAGAACGCGCCGGTCCCGCAGGCCGCCGTCACACTGATCTCCCTCTCGGGGCGTCAGCTCGGCCGCTCGGTCGCACAGGCCGACGGTTCCTACGGGGTGGACGCGCCGGGCACGGGTTCGTACGTCCTGATCGCCTCCGCCGACCGCTTCCAGCCGCAGGCATCCACCGTGGTCGTGGCGGACGAGCCGGTGGCCTACGACATCCTGCTCAGCGGCACCAGCGGGCTGACCGGCGTGGTGCGGGCCGCCGGGAGCGTGCTGCCGGTCCGGGGCGCGATGGTGATCGTCACCGATGTGCGCGGTGACCTGCTGGCCAGCCAGACCACCGGGGAGCGGGGCGAGTTCGGTTTCGCCGAGCTGGTGCCCGGCCCCGTGACGGTCGCCGTCAACGCCGCCGGGTTCCGGCCGCGCGCGCTGCCCGTGGAGGTCGCCGGCACCGGCGTCACCCGCATCGAGGTCGACCTGGACGCGGGGGCCCAGGTGCTGGGCGTCGTACGGGCGCCGCACGGGCCGCTGGCCGACGCGCGCGTGACGCTGGTCGACGCCGCCGGCAACGTCGTCGCCACCTCGACGACCGGGACGGACGGGGCGTACGCCTTCACCGACCTGGACGGCGGCGACTACACGGTGATCGCGTCCGGCTATCCGCCGGTGGCGACCTCGCTGACGGTCACCGGCGCCGGCGCCGACGGTCACGACATCGAACTCGCCCACCCCGGCGAGTAGTTCCAAGAGGAGCAGATCCGGCCCGTGGCGGGCGCCCCGTCACGGGCCGGATCCAGCACAGAAAGTCACGAAGGACATGGCACTGACCGCGAGGATCCGCACCCGGGACGGATGGGCCGTGTCGCACGCGGTCGTCACCGTGACGGACGCGAGGGGCACGCAGGTGCTGAGGGCCGAGGCGGACGCCGAGGGCGCGGTGCGGGACGCGACGCCGCTGGAGCCGGGGCCCTACACGGTCGTCGTCACCGCGGTCGGGTACGGGCCCGCCGCCGCCGGCGCGATCGTGACGGCGAGCGGGCGGGCCGAGGTCGGCGCCGTGACCCTGTCCCGGCAGGGCGGAACGGATCTGCCGCCGCCGGGGCGGTGGACCATCGACCCGGCGCACTCCGGCGTGACGGCGGTCGCACAGCACCTCGGGATGTCCAGCGTGCGCGGCCGGTTCACGGACTTCGCCGGCACGATCGAGATCGCCCCGGACGACCTCGCCCGGTCCCGGGTCACGGCGGCCATCAGGGCGGCGACCATCGACACCGGCAACGGCGTACGGGACCGGCATCTGCGCTCCCCCGACTTCCTCGACGTCGAGCGCTACCCGGAGATCACCTACCGGTCGACGGGCCTCACGGCGGCCGGCGCGGACCGCTGGACGGTGCACGGCGAACTCGCCCTGCACGGCGTCGTCCGCCCGGTCGACCTCGACCTCGCCTGCCTCGGCACCGGCGCCGACCCCTGGGGCGGCACCCGGGCCGCGTTCCGCGCGACGGCCGAACTGCGGCGCGCGGACTTCGCCATGCACTACAACCAGGTGGTGCAGGCGGGCATCGCCGCCATCGGCACGACGGTCAGGGTGGAGCTGGAGGTGCAGGGGGTACGGGGAGAGACACTGCCCCAGTCGTGAGCCGGCGCGGGCTCACGCCGGAGGGTGGGCCCGGCCGGCCGTCTTTCCGGACACCTTTGAACCAGGCGGCGGGCGTGATGGAATGGGCCGACGGGTCAGGAAGCGGCCTCTTCGGAATTCGGAACCGGACGATCGTCTGCCATCTCCCCCATGCCGTCTACCAGGTGAGTGCCGTGACCCCCTTCCCGACCCCGTGCCGGGTCAGCGACCTGCCGGGCTGCACCCTGCTCACCCTGCCCACCGAGATCGACCTCGGCAACGGCCCCGCCCTGTACGCGGCGGTCACGGCCGTCACCGAGGGCCGCGCCGGCCGGCTGCGCATGCTGGTCCTCGACTTCACCGGGACCGACTTCATGGACTCCCAGGGCGCCCGCCTCGTCGCGGACGTCCGCCACCATCTGCCGCCGCACATCCGGCTCCGCGTGGTGGCACCCCCCGACAGCGTGCCGAACCGGGTCCTGGAAGTGACCGGCGTACGACGGGACGTACCGGTGTACACCGACCTGACGGAGGCGCTCGCCGCGTGAACCCGCTCCCCGCGGGGTCAGCCTCGGGGGACCCCGCGCGGCCTAGGCTGCCGTCCATGGCACCCCACATCGCGACCAACACCCGCGTCTCGCTCGACGAGCTCCTGGACTTCGTCCGCCCCCGTCATCACGCCCTGCTGCTCACCCGCCGCGCCGACGGCGGCCCCCAGGCGTCCCCGCTGACCTGCGGGGTCGACGACTCGGGCCGGATCGTGGTCTCCACCTACCCGGAGCGCGCCAAGACCCGCAACGCCAAGCGGGACCCGCGGGTGAGCCTCGTCGTCCTGAGCGACGACTGGAACGGGCCCTGGGTCCAGATCGACGGCACCGCCGAGGTGATCGACGCCCCGGACTCCGTGGAACCGCTCGTGGAGTACTACCGGAACATCGCCGGTGAGCACCCGGACTGGGCCGAGTACCGGCAGGCCATGGTGAAGCAGGGCAAGTCGATCATCCGGGTGACCCCGGAGCGCTGGGGCCCGGTGGCGACGGGCGGCTTCCCGGCGCGGCTGGTCGAGGGCGACTAGAACCCGAATGTTCACGCAACTCAGTTACAACCCGCGCCACTTCGCAAGCGTCTCCTGACCGCGACACCGGGTTCCCGGGGTCCACCCCGACCGTGGGAGACACCTTGCGCAAGCGCACCTATCTGCTCACCGCCGGCCTCCTCGCCTCCGGCCTCACCCAGCTGGCGCCGGCCACACCGGCGACCGCCGCCACCGCGAAGTTCGCGGACGACTTCAACGGTGACGGACACCGTGACCTCGTCCTCGGCGACAGCACCGCCACGGCGGGCGGCAAGAAGCAGGCGGGTGCCGTCGTGGTCGTCTGGGGCACCGCCCGCGGCCTCGCCCCCGCCAAGCGCTCGGTGATCACGCAGAACACCCCGCACATCGCGGGCACCGCGGAGACGAACGACTTCTTCGGCACGAAGGTCACCGCGGCCGACATGAACAAGGACGGCTACGGCGACGTCGTCGTGACCGCCCCCGGCGAGGACGACGGTGCCTACCGCGGCACCTTCACCGTCCTGTGGGGCTCCAAGGCCGGACTGACCGACGGGACGTCGTTCAGGAGCCCGAGCTGCAAGGACTGCGGCTTCGCCAAGGACGTCGCCGTCGGCGACTTCACCGCCGACGGCAAGCAGGACGTCGTCGCGATCACCGACGACTACGTCTTCGTCGTACGTGGCCCGTTCACGAAGACCGGTTCGCATGGCACGGCCACCAACCTCGACCCGATCGACGGCGAGGACATCAAGCCGGAACTGGTGGTCTCCGGCAAGGTCACCAAGGACGGCACCGCGGACTTCGCGGTCCTCGGCTACGACTCGGGCACCTGGACCAACCGCGTCTGGTTCTACCGCGGCCGTACGGGCGGTCCGGCCACTCCGCCGCGGAAGATCGGCCTGCCCCGCTCGGGCGACATCTCCCATCCGAGCGCCGCCGTCGCCGACTTCGACAAGGACGGCTACGGCGACCTGGCGATCGGCGTCCACCGCTCGGGCAAGGGCGGTGCCGTGCACCTCCTCAAGGGCACCTCGGCCGGTCCCAGCACCACGGTCACCTCGCTCAGCCAGGCCACCCCCGGCGTCCCGGGCACGGCCGAGCCGACCGACTACTTCGGGTACGACGTGTCGGTCGCGGACACGAACGGCGACGGCTACCCGGACCTCGCCGCCGGCGTCCCCGGTCAGGTGCTCGGCGACAGTGACTTCTGGGGCGGCGCGGTCACCGTCCTGCGCGGCGGCAAGGGCGGCCTCACCGGCAAGAACGCCCGCCAGTACGACGTCCGCACACCCGGTGTCGAGGGCGAACCCGACGAATCCGACAGCGCCTGGCTGGGAGCGTCGGTCCTGCTGCGCGACTTCAACCACGACGGACGGGCCGAACTGGTCGCCGCGGCGAACGAGAAGGGGCGCCTCCACATCCTTCCGGGCACGGCGTCCGGGCCCACGGGCACCGGCTCCACCCTGCTGACCACGCAGACCCTGGGCCTCGGTGCCCGCCCGTACTTCGGCGCGGCCCTGGCGGACTGACCCGCCCACCGTCGGCAGGGCGTACGCGGAGACGGTGGGTGGGTCAGCCGCGTTCGAGCACGGCTGCCTCGATCCTGGTACGGCGTACGAGGCAGCAGGGTGGAGTGGGGCGCCCTCGGCTCACCGGTCGCGTCAGCGGGGGGCACCGCCGGGTCAGCGGGGAGGGCGCCGCCGGGTCGGCGACCGCCCTCTCCGTCGCCGGGTCAGGACACGGCGGACTTGATCAGGTAGCCCGCCCCACGCCGGGTGTGGATCATCGGCTCCCGGCCGGCGTCGATCTTCCGCCGCAGATACGAGATGTACAGCTCGACGATGTTGGCCCGCCCGCCGAAGTCGTACGACCACACGCGGTCGAGGATCTGCGCCTTGCTGAGCACGCGCCGTGGATTGCGCATCAGGAAGCGCAGCAGCTCGAACTCGGTGGCGGTGAGATGGATGCCCACCCCGCCCCGCGTCACCTCGTGGCTGTCCTCGTCGAGCGTGAGGTCGCCGACGACGAGCACGGAGTCCGAGCGCCGGTCGGCGGCGCCGACCCGCCGGATCAGCCCGCGCAGCCGCGCGACGACGTCCTCCAGCGAGAAGGGCTTGGTGACATGGTCGTCCCCACCCGCGGTGAGCCCGGCGACGCGGTACCCGACCGCGTCCTTGGCGGTCAGGAACAGCACCGGCACAGCCGGCAGCTCCCGCCGCAGCCCGCCGAGCACGGCCGGCCCGTCCATGTCCGGCAGCATCATGTCGAGCACGACGGCGTCGGGCCGGAACTCCCGCGCGGTCCGTACGGCGCCCCGACCGTCCCCCGCGCTGCGTATCTGCCAGCCCTCGTGGCGCAGGGCCGTCGACAGCAGCTCGGTGATCGGCATCTCGTCGTCCACCACGAGCACCCGGACGGGGGTCCCGTCCGGCCTCAGCAGATCGGTGCGCCCCTGGGGCGAGAGGGTGGTCATGGTGGACACCTTGACCGGCGTCCCTGAGAGCGTCCTTGCGGCAACCTGTGAGGTGGCTGAGAAATGCGCGGGACGGCGGCTGGGGGGGGCTCAGAACAGGCCGTCCTGCGGCACTTCCGCCTTCGGGAACCCGCGCACGGGGAACGTGAGGACACCGGCTCGGCCGACGGGAGCCGCCGCAACGGCGTGTGACGGGGCCGGCGCAGAAGAGGCAGCCACGGCGGACGACTCACCCGCGACGGCTACCGAAGCCGCGGTCGGCGGCGCGATCAAGTCCCACCCACTCAAGAGCCGCGTGTCCAGCACCACCACCCGCCCGCCGACATCGAGATGCAGATCGGGCCCGGCGGCGGCCACCAGCTCGCCGCTCACCATCCCGCCCGCGACAAGCTCACCCACCTCCCCGACGGCGGCAGGCGCCCCCTCCAGCCCGAACGCCCGCACATGGTCGACGGCCCGGAACGGCCGGCGCTCCAGCGACTCGGGCCACGCGGCCAGAGCGGTGGCCCGCGCATGCAGCTCCGCGATCTCGGCCGCCCGCTCCGCCTCGCTCCCGGGCAACCCGGCGCGTACGGCCCGCTTGGCGGCGTACGGAATCCGGTCGGGCACCCGCGAGGCCGCCCGCAGCATCTCCTCCGCCCGCCGGGCCGCCATCAAGGGCCCGGCACCCAGCCAGCTGAAACAGACGGCTCCCTGTTCCAGCAGACGGGCCTCACCGCGCTCCACGGCGGTGATCCCGACCTTCACCATTCCGGGCCCGAACCACGCCAGATACACGTGGTACGCCCGTGGGTCGTCGGGCACGGCGTCGGCGGCCACGGAATGCGCCCGGTCCAGCCGCGCGCACTCCTCGCACCGGGCTCCCGTGCTCCGCCCCGCCACGACGGCACCCACGGGACACAGGTGCCCGCGGGCCCCCACGCACGTCCGGACGCTCCCTTCGGTGACCCCGAAGGAGATCCTCTTCCCCCAGCCCAGCACGCTTCGCCGGCCCCCGCTCCAGAGGAGCACGGGTCCACCGCCCACCCACCGCAGCCCCGAGCACTTCCACACGTCAGCCATCGACATCCGAGCGTAGGCGCAGCCACTGACAGCGGCCGTTCACCCCCACCCCGCCGGTCGACGGGACACCGACTCCGTCAGCAGGACCGCTGCCCCGTGCGGTACCCGACGTTGAAGCCGTCCTTGTAGCCCTTTCGGTAGTCCTTGCTCTGCTCGGGAAAACCGATGGGCGCCCGGCGCTCGTCGTTCCGGTCACACTTGTCCTCGCCCTGGCGGAACCCCTGCTTGAAGCCGTCGCTGAAGCCCCGCCGATAGTCCTTGCTCTCCTGGGGCACCAGCGTCGCCGTACCGACGTGAGTCTCCTTGGGGGTGGCCGCGGCGGCCTCCTGGAAGGTGACCGGCACCAGACCGAGGCTCAAGGCGAGGACAGCCGAACCGAGGACGGCGGCCCCTCGTCGTGAAACGGGCATGTCTGCCCCCTCTCACATGGACTTGCCTGCGGATACAACAACTCTAATCACCCGTTCGGCCGCCGCAACTTGCGTCACGGAAGGACACGTTGCGGGGCTCTCGGCCTGTACGGCGGGTGCGGCGGTGAGTGCCCGCCGGAGAAGCCGCGCAGCTCGGCGACGACAGTGGGTGCGCACTCCTCCTTGTCGTAGGGGTCGATGCGGGTGACGCCGCCGGCCCGGAACGGTTCCCCGAGAGATGGACGAGGTCGTAGGAGGAGTACCGGGCGATCCGGGCGACGCCACGAGCGACGCACGGCTCGCAGAAGTCGGGGTGCCGGGCCCGCGGGGTGCGGTAGTGGTCGCGGCCCTTCCGGGCAGAGGGCGGGCCGCCCATCGGCGTCCGCCTCGGGGACAGTTGTCGGGGTTGCCGCACTTCGCCGCCGTGCACCACGAGGTCCCGCGTGCCCGTCCCACGGTCCTGCTCGCGCACAACACGGCTGTACGCCCCGGTGGTTCAGGAACCCGTTCGCACGCCGGGTGACGTCGATTCCGATACCGCCATCGACGTCTACGGGATCTTCACAGGCTCACATCCCGCGTGTCAGGGTCCCCCATGACTGACATAGGCAGACGACGCAAGATCGGTGCCCTCTTCGGCGTTTGCGTCGCCGGGACCGTGCTGCCCGGCGTCACCCTGGGGGCGGAAGACATGGACGTGCCGGCCTCACTCATGGTCGCCGCACTCGTGGTCATGCTCCTCACCCAGCTCGTCCACATAGGCCCGTCTGCCCGTGTCCCGACTCCGGCACTGCTGGCCTTCGGCCTGGCCGGGTTCGTGCAGGACTCGCTCATCTGGTGGCTGCTCTCCTGGCTCGGCGGCAAACTCTCCGAGCTGGAGGTCGAGGGCTTCGGCACGATCCTCCTCGCGGGACTGATCACGCGCGTGTCGATCCTCGCGTTCTCCCTGATCGGCGCGGAGCCGGCGGCGGACATGACCGCGGACTGACGACCCGGCGAGGCCGCATGGTCAGGGAAGTCCTCGACCACAGCGCAAGCCGCGTGACCCGGGGCATCTCCCCCTTCGTACGGCTCGGCTCCCATCGGTCCGCTACCGGGAGTCGACCGGTGGCGGCCCGCCCGGCAAACGCAAGCACCACACGTACTGCCGCAGAAGCCACACGATGATCGCGAATCGGACAGCCGACGGGAGCCGTGCCGCCGACCACGATCCCGCGGATCGACCGGAAACCTGCTTCACCACTCACATCCTGTACCGGGCCGGTCGGATGGGAGTTGCGTGCGGTCGGCGCATCGAGCCAGTCCGTTCAGAACATGTCCGCCTCGGTCCCTGTGCACCCCCGGACGCCACGGAATGTGACTGTCCGCATTGGATCTATCGCGTTGAGTAATCAGCCTTTTAGGGTCAAGGACACGCCAACACCGCATCCCTGGAGGATTCGTGGCAAGGTTCCGCACTCGTCTGGCCCTGCTCGGCTCGGCCGCCGCCCTCACCGCCGGCGCCCTCGCTCCCGCACAGCTCGCCGGGGCACAGCCCGCCGCCGCAGCGTCCTACGACTGGGTCGCCCTGGGCGACTCCTACACCGCCGGGGTCATCCCCGCCGCGGGCGACATCTTCGAGATCCCCCGCGACGGCTGCGAGCGCACCGACCGGTCCTACCCCCAAGTCATCGACCGGGACCTCGGCTCGCTCATCGAGCTGACCAATGTCAGCTGCGGCGCCGCCACGATCGAGGAGATCACCTTCCGGGCACAGCAGCCGATCGGCCGTCACCTGCCCCCCGTCTCCGAAGACCCGGACTACCCCTTCCCGCCCGTGCCACCCCAGTCCGAGGCGGTCCGATCCGGCACCGACGTGATCACCGTCGGAGTGGGCGGCAACAGCCTCGGGTTCGCCGGAATCCTCTTCAAGTGCCTGGAACTGGGCTCGGGCAGCGGCGGCGTGGGCACGCCGTGCAAGGACGCCCTGGCCGCCGGCATTCCCGCCAAACTGACCGAGGTGGGCAAGGACTACGACGAGATGCTCGCCAAGCTTCACGAACGGGCCCCGCACGCCAAGATCCTGGCCGTCGGCTACCCCGCGGTCATTCCCGACGTCACCGCCAAGTGCCGGTACAACGACGTGCAACAGTTCCTTTCGATCACCCGGGGTGATCTGGACTGGCTGCGCCAGGACGTCCTGGAACCCCTCAACAAGACCATCGCGAAGTCGACCGACACGCAGGACGCCGCCGGCTTCGTCGACCTCTACGACTCCTCCCGGAACCACAGCGTCTGTGACGCCGGCAAGTGGGTCGAGGGCGTCTTCGACCACGACAACCGGACCGCCTTCGTACATCCCAACGCACGCGGCCACCGCAACGCGGCCGACCACGTCACATCGGCGATCCTGAACGCCATCGCCCCCAACTGACCCGCACGCAAGGCGGTTGCCGTCGAACGCCGCCGTCAGAACAAAAGCCAGAGGCCCCGCGGATCACTCCGCAGGGCCTCTGGTCCGATGTGCACTCGGCAGGATTGGAGGCCAACGGAAGCCAGTGGCGGGCGCTGCCGGTTGCTGGGGTTGCTGTACTTCATTGCTGTACAGCAGCGGCTACCCCGTCAGTCATCCGTGATCTCGGTGCGGCCGATGCCTCGCATCGCTACCGGGGCAAGGTGAGCGACGCGGCGGCAGTGGGTCAGCACCAGGCAGTTCCGTCATGGCTGGCCGTGATGTCCAGGCCGTAGTCGCCGGTGCGGTCGCCGAGGTCGCTGGGGAACCACACAGCGAGGTGGGCGGTAGTGCCTGCGACGGGCTTCTCGAAACAGAGCGCTGAGATGTCGACCGCGAGGCTGCCAGGTGCCGGGGACGGCGACGGATCGGCGCTCTCAAGTCGCCAGCCGTCTTCCGCGGCTGCCTGGCGGTAGAAGGACAGCACGCCGGTCCGGGATGTTGTGTATCGGTAGTACTGCCCGGCGTAGGCGAACCCGTCATCCTCGTCGCAGCCGGAGTACCGCTCGTCCTTGGGCTGCGTCTGACTCGGGTGTGCGTCGAGGATGGACAGGGACGCCAGAGTGGGGGCGAGTTCTTCGTCAGCTCTGGTACAGCCGTAGAGCCCACCCGACAGCGCCCACACGCCCGTTGCCGCGATGATGGCTATGCCACCTGCGCCGACGAGAACCGGCGTCGCCACTCTCTTCAGTTTCATGGCGCGGAGCGTAGTGCAATGGATCTACGGGACAGGGCGCGCACAGAGCGAGAACAGGCTCGTGGGCGCCTTCAGCGCCACTGCGAGAATGCCGGACGATGACGACGGCCCGGTCGGTGTCCCAGCAGCCATCTAGAGCCGCTTCAGGTTCCCGTCCAGGATCGCCCGAAGCCGATCCACGTCTGCCGCATTCTGGGCGCCCCGCTTGGGCAGTACCGCGAGTCCGGCCGCGCGGTCGCCGCCCAGCAGCACGAAGAGCCTGGGCGTCTCCATGTACTCCCGGAACACAGTCCAATCCACGGTGAAGGACACGCGGAGATCAGTGAGTGGGTCTACGCCGACGACTGGAAAGGCGGGGACTCCCGGTCACTCAATGGCAACCGGCGCGGACAGTGAGACGGCGCCCGTGCGGCGATGAGGCTTTGCAGTTTGTCCTCATCCTTATCAGGTCGATCACGGGGATGCGGCCACGTCGGTCAACCAACTCTGCGTCTCGGTCGATCGTCCAATGAGGCCCGGCGCCGACCGCCGCTGTTCGCGCTTGTTGGTGTCAGCCACTGGTGTCAGCACAGAGCGGCAGCCTTGACAGATCCAATCCGACCCGGTGCTCCAGGGGTTGGTGCATCTGAGTACCTGTGCTCATGTGCAGTGCCCGCTGCAACACCATGCTGACCACATGCAGATCGTCACCTGAAGACGGGACGGAAGTGGCCATGGGGCAGGCGAAAGAGCCGTCAACCAGCCAGCAGATCGGGGTCAGCGTGGCGCTACTCGTCATCGACCTCATGGTCATCGCTTGGGTGATGTACGGCTATGGGCTGGCGGGATGGGCCGACAGCTACCAGAGCGACAGCCCGTCGAGTGCCTCACGGGTGGCGTCGCAGGCATCGTGGCTCCTGGGGGGCGGCGCAGTACTCACAGGCGGTGGCCTCCTCGCCCTGGGTTGGCGTATTCCTGGCGTCGTGCAGTTGGTTGTCCTCGGGGGCGGGGCGGCGCTGTTCTCTTCTCTTGCTGCCGGTGGATAGCGCGCACTTGCCAAGCCAGAGATTCCCACCACTCTCCCCAGCTTCCATCCCGTCCGCCGTCGACCCACACGTCTGTTTCTGGTGGCGCTGAAGGTGCACCCGAAGGTGGCTCAGCGCATCCTGCGGCACTCACAGATCGCCATGACGATGGAGGTCTACGCCGAAGCGAGCGAGGAAGAAGTGCGGGCCGCGATCGGCAAGCTGTCGGACGCGATGGGCGGCACCGGTTGATGCGGTTGCTGTACTTCTCTGCTGTACGCCCCTGAAACGTCAAAGGCCCCGGATCACTCCGGGGCCTTCGACCTGTGTGCACTCGGCAGGATTCGAACCTGCAACCTTCTGATCCGTAGTCAGATGCTCTATCCGTTAAGCTACGAGTGCTTGTCCGTTGTTCTGTTTTCCCGCCGCTCCCGGCCCTTCCGGCCCGCTCGCGGCGACAGGAAGAACATTACATGACTGCCGCCGCCATGTGAAATCCGTTAGCCGCACCCCTTGTGACCTGCGCAAACGCCATCCCGAGGCTCAGAAACCAACGAAGCCCCGATCCGGGAGGACCAGGGCTTCGGTGATGCGCGGAGGCGGAGGGATTTGAACCCTCGATGGGCTTTAAGGCCCAAACCGCATTAGCAGTGCGGCGCCATAGACCGGACTAGGCGACGCCTCCAGCACAGCCGCTCTCGCGTGCGCGAACGGTGTGTGCCGATGATGACACAGTCGAGCGGGCCATCACCAATCGCCCCCCACGGTACTCGGCGGCCGGCCCGCAGGGCAAAGGGCTTCCCCGCCGGTGGAGCGCGCAACATCCGGGCGCGTCAGGCGTTGATCAGGTCATGTTGCAGGCCATGAATCTCACGCTGCCCCGGCTCGCCCTCGCCGCCGGCGCCTCCCTCGCCGCGCTCACCTCCCTGTCGGCACCGGCGGCCGCCGCCACGCCCTCCCCTCCCCTCGGCGAGCGCATCGGGCACCTCCACCCCCACCCCTACACCGACGCCGATCACCTCACCGTCACCGTCAGCGGTGTGAGCGGTGGTGCCGACGGGACCTTCGAGGTGCGGTGCCACCCGAGTGGCGGGAGTCATCCGGACACCGACGGAGCCTGCCGGGCACTGGAGAGGGAGACCCGGTGGGGACAGGACGTCTTCGCACCGGTGCCCCGGGACACCATGTGCACCATGCAGTACGGCGGTCCCGCGACGGCCCGTGTCACCGGGACATGGGCCGGCCGCCCCGTCGACGCCACGTTCGACCGCAGCAACGGCTGCGAGATGGCCCGCTGGGACCGGCTCGTTCCGTTCCTCCCCGACGCCGGCCGCGTCTAGCCGAATCCCGGCCGATTCCGAGAACACGGCCCGGTTCTCGGACGGCTCGCGGAGACAGTCCCCGCAGATGGCTCACCACCTCCACACGTAAAGATCCGGCACAGGGGGCGCGAACGGCGCGTGGCGGTGGTGTGCCGGTAGTCGTACGCACTCCCGTTCGGTGTCACTTCGTCGTGCGACCTCTCTCTCATCCCGCATCGCGAGGACAATCCCAGCCCTTAGACTCCCTCGCGTGACACGTCGCGGGGCCGTTGGCAAGATGGCCCGAGCGGTCGGCAAGGTGCGGTAACAGGAGGGAAGCGTCTCGTGAGCAGCAGGCCATCCCGAGGCGCTGCTCGCCTCGCAGCCATACTGGACGCGCTGCCCGACGCGTTGGTGCTGGTCAACGCCAACGGAACCGTCGTCAACGCGAACACCATCGCGCTGGAGGCCTTCGAGGCCCCCGGCACCGCCCTGGTCGGGCGCGGGCTGCTCGATCTGCTGCCGCAGTTCGACTCGAAGCTCATCCCGGGCTCCATGCGGCGCCCGGACCACATCGACCCCCAGGGGCGGACCAAACCGACCCGGATGATCGCCCGGCGGACGGACGGCAGCGAGTTCCCCGTCGAGGTCACCAGCGCGAACCTGGAGAACGGCCAGCAGGCCTACGACGGTTACGGCTACACCAGCGACGAGCTGCTGATGCTCGTCGTGCGCGATCTGTCCGGGACCGTCGACACCGAGGCCGAGCTGGCCCGCTCGCAGCGCCAGACCGAGATGATCCTGCGGGCCGCGTCCGAGGGCGTCGTCGGCACCGACACCGACGGCCGGATCGTGCTGGTCAACCCGGCAGCCGCCCAGATCCTCGGCTACCGCGCAGGTGAACTCGGCGGCAAGGAGCTGCACGACCTCGTCCTGCACTCCCGCGTGGACGGATCGCCCTTCCCCTACGAGGAGTCCGCGCTCGCCGACACGCTGCGCTCGGGGCGCAAGCACCGGGTGCGGGGGCAGGTCCTGTGGTCCAAGGGCGGGGACAAGGTCTCCGTCGACCTCACGACCGCGCCCGTCCGGGACGGCGACCAGCTCGTCGGCGCCGTGATGACCTTCGCCGACCGGCGCCCGTACGACGTCCTCGCCGAGGAGAAGTCCGCCGTCGAGAAGCGGCACGAGGAGGAACTGGAGCGGCTCTCCGAGGAGCACGCCTCCGACCTCACCGCCCTGCGCCAGCAGCACGTGACCGAGGTGGAGGAGCTGCGCGAGCAGCACACCGAGGAGGTGGCGGCGAGCGAGGAGCGGTACGCCGCGCTCGGCGAGCGGGAGAAGGACCGCTACGAGGCCCTGGCCGGGCGCCAGGACCAGCTGTCCACGCTGCTCGCCCACTCGCTGCGCGGACCGCTCGACGAGCTGCGCCGCGATCTCGCGGCCCTCGCCGCCGACGACGCCGGCCAGCTGTGGCCCGAGGCCAACCAGGTCCTGCACCACCTCTCCGCCGGGTACTCCCGGATCACCCAGCTCATCGACAACGTCCTCGCCTACCAGCGGATCGACAGCGGCGCCGAGGAGATCACGCGGACGAAGGTGATGCTCGACGCGGTCGTCGCCGCCGGTGTCGACGGCGCCGTCGAACTCGTCGGTCCGGGGCGCGTGCAGTTCGCCGTCCACGCGCCGCCCATCGAGGCCGAGGTCGACCCGGAGCGCCTCGCCTCCGCGCTCGCGCATCTCGTCGCGGACGTCGCGGGCGTCGACGCGACCGGCAACGCGCGGGTCCCGGCGGGCGGTTACATGGACAACACGGTCGTGGTCGCAGCGGCGCAGCGCGGCGAGGTCGTACGGATCGAGGTGCGCGGGCCGTACCCCGGGGGAGACCCGGTGCACCAGCCGATCGTGCGCGGGATCGTGCGCGCGCACGGCGGTGTGCTCCAGACGCACGAGGTACCGGGCATGAGCGGCAGCGCGTACGTGCTCGAAGTGCCGCTCGGTGGCGGGGCGGGCGCCGTTGCCGCCCCGGCCCTGCCGGCCCTGCCACAAGCGACGCCCGAGACCGGGGAGACCTCCGGCGGCGGGCGGCGGCGGGCGAGGCGGGCCTCCGTGGACGCCTTCCTGGAGAGCGAGGTGCCGCAGGCCGGGGCCGCCGAGATCGAGGGCGCGGCTCCGACCGGACGCCGTCGGCGGCGGGCCGCGGCCGAGGAGGCGTCGGCGCCCGCCGTGGCCGACGCGGGTGAGGCCGGTGGCGGTACCGGGCGACGGCGCGGGCAACCGGCCGAGGTCGGTGCCGAGCTCGCCCTGCCCGCCGGTACGACGGACGACGCGGCGCAGGACGACGTCAGCGAGGGCGCCGTCGTCACCGCCGCCGAGCATGCCGCGGGTGCCGCGGCGGCCGCGAACGGCCTGGGCCGGACGGTACCGCCGCAGGGCGTGCCCGGTTCCGGCGACGGACGGAGGGCCCGGCGGGCGGCGGGCGAACAGCAGGCGCTGCCGGCGGCGTTGCCCGCCGGGCCCCCGGACGCCGTGGCGGTGCCCGACGCGTCCGCCACGATGGTTCCCGCCGGGGCCGGTACCGGGACCGAGGGGCAGGAGCATTCGGACGGGCGTCGGCGACGGGCGCTCGCGGCGGCTCAGGAGCGGGCCGTGGCGCAGGAGACGGGCCCCCGCACGGTGTTCGCGCTGCCGCCCGCCGAGGCGGACCGGGGTGCGGCGGCTCCGGCCACGGTTCCTGCGTCCGGGCAGCTCCAAGGCCCGGGCCCCGCGGCTGTCCAGGCGCCGGGGCGGACCGGGTCGCAGGCCGCCCTGCCGCAGGCCGGCCTCGCCCAGGCGCAGGTCCCGAACCAGGGTTCCCCCGGTGCCGAGCACCCCGACGACCACGGCCGGCACGACGCCGTACCGCACGACCGGTCCGAGGACCACACTCCGCCGCAGCCGCATCCGGCGAGCGCGCCGACAGGGCGACGCCGCAGGATGGCCGCCTCGCAGGCGGAGGGCAACGGGGCGCCCGCGCAGGCGATCCCGGCGCAGGCGATCCCGGCCCAGGCCCAGCCCGCCGGCCAGCCGCTGCCACCGTCCCAGGCGGTTCCCGCCGTCCCCGCGGCCCAGGCCGCCCCCGTCCCTCCGGCCGCTCAGGCGGTACCGCCGCAGGGCGTCTCCGCACAGCAGCAGCCCGGCGTGCCCGCGCAGGGCCTCGCGCAGCCGCTGCCGGGCGCCCCCGGGCCGGCCCGGCAGACCCCCGCACAGCAGCCCGCCCCCGGCCGGCCCGTGCCGCCGCAGCCCGAGCCGCAGCCCCCGTCGCAGTCGAAGCGGACCGTGGCCCCGCAGGCGCCGGGTGCCGCACGGCCCCTGCCGGCCGAGGCGGCACCCGCGCAGGGCACGCCGCCCCCGCAGCAGTGGCCCGCCAGCGCCGGCGCGCTCGAGGCACCCGGCGCGGGCGCCCCCGCACCGCAGCCCCCCGCCCCCGGTGCGCCGATGCCCCCGGAGGCGGCGGCCGGGCGGGCCACCGCGACGCAGGCGCGGACGGCCCAGCCGTTGCCCGCCGAGGCCGGCAATGCCGTCGCTCCGGTGGATCCGGACTCCACGCAGGGCCGGGCGATCAGCGTGCGCACGCTGGGTCAGGGTGTGCCGTTCACGCGACAGGCGGCGCAGGTGCAGCAGCCGCCGGCCGGAGCCACGCCGCCGCCGCACCAGCCCGCCAACGGTGGCCGGCGCCGCAAGCTGGGCACGCCGCCGGAACCGGCCGCCGCGCGTGCGCATCCGCAGGGTGAGTCGCCCGCCGGGCAGCAGAAGCAGTCGGGGCAGTCGCGGCTCGCCGGTCCGGCGAGCGAGGGGGCCGGACGGTCGTACGCCATAGGCGCACCGGACGAGAACGCCGCCGAGGGACCCGAACCCCTGGACGGTCCCGGTGGGGCCGTCGAGGTCGCCGACCCGCCGAGGCCGCAACCGATGGACGACGAGCTGCCGCCCGAGCCGCTGGACAACCCGCGCCGGCTGCTGGTGTGGCCCGCGCCGGACGTGTCGACCCAGCAGGCGCTCAGCGACCGCGGCTACCGGCCGGTGATCGTGCACTCGCGCGAGGAGGTCGACGCGCAGATCGCCGCCTTCCCCGCGGCGCTGTTCGTGGACCCGCTGACCGGTCCGATCACACGGACCGCGCTCCAGTCGCTGCGGCAGGCGGCCGTGGCGGCGGAGGTACCCGTCATGGTGACGGCCGGGCTCGGGCAGGCGACGCGCGAGGCCGCGTACGGCGCGGACCCCGCCGTCCTGCTGAAGGCCCTCGCACCGCGCGACAGTGAGCAGCACCCGCCGCGCGTGCTGCTGATCGAGGAGCACGCGGAGATCGCGCTGGCGCTGACGGCGACGCTGGAGCGGCGCGGGATGCAGGTGGCACGAGCGGCGAGCGACGCGGACGCGGTGACGCTGGCGGGGCAGTTCCGGCCGAACCTGGTGGTGATGGACCTGATGCAGGTGCATCGGCGCCAGTCCGGGATCGTCGACTGGCTGCGGGCGAACGGGCAGCTCAACCGCACCCCGCTCGTCGTCTACACGGCCGCCGTCGACCAGGCCGACCTGCCGCGGCTCGCCTCCGGCGAGACGGTGCTGTTCCTCGCCGAGCGGTCCACGAGCGCGGAGGTGCAGAGCCGGATCGTGGAGCTGCTGGCGCGGGTCGGGACCAACTGACGGACGGCGCCCGCGGGTCGGGGGACTGCGGCGCCCGGTCGGCCCGTCCCGCGCCCGCGTCACCCGGAGCCGGCGGCGCTCTTCAGCGCGCTCACCACGGCCTGTTCGTCACGGCCGTTGACGGCCTTCTCCAGACTGTCGTCGGAGCGGCGGGAGAAGCGTTCACCGCGGGCCACGTCCTCCTCGCCCAGCACCCGCCCGCACCATTCGCCGCGTCCCGCCGTGCGGTCGTCGAACGGCAGGACGGCACCCTCGCCGAGGACGGCCCAGCCCTCGGACGTGCGGCGGACCGCGAGCAGATAGGTGTGGCCGAGTTCCAAGCGGGGTGAGTAGCCGACGGTCCGCTCGACGCGGTCGCCGCTGGAGCGCAGGACGCTCCAGCCGGGGGCGGTCAGTGCGAAGGTCTCGTCGATCGACCTGTCGGGGCGCGGGGCCGACCACAGGACCTCGTCCGTGCGGAGGGTGACCCGGCGGTCGCTCTGGTGGAGGTACGCGCCCTTCTCGAACTCACGGCGGTCCGTCTCCTCCTCGCGGACCGGCGCGGCCACGACGACGTGGTCGGCGTGCGCGACCCAGTCCCGCGCGGTCTGCGAGGGGTAGGGGTCCTGGGCCGGACCGCAGCCGACCACCGTGTCCAGGCCGCCCCGGCCGACCAGCACCGCACCGGCGACACCGGCCATCGCCAGGACCACCGCGACGGGGCGGAGCGGGATGCCACGTACTGAGTACGTCAGGTTCATGACGTACTAGACGATCACCCGGCCCGGAAAGGTGCGCCGGACACGGTGCGTTGTGGATCACTCCCAGCGTGTGGCCACAGCGGGTCGGCGAGGGGTGTCGTGGGGGCGGGGCGGGGAGGCCAGGGGGGAGAGACAGGTCGGCGAGGCGGCGCGTGGAGGCCCGGGGGGAAGCAGGTCGGCGAGGCGGGGCGTGAGGGCCGCGTGGGTCCGACCGCCGCGTCCGTACGGCGGATGCCGCCGCCGTACGGACGCGTGCAGCCGTCAGAGCTGGGTGACGTCCAGCTCCCCGTCCGCGTACTGGCGACGCAGCACCTTCTTGTCGAACTTGCCGACGCTCGTCTTCGGGACCGCCGGGATGACCGTCCAGCGCTCCGGGAGCTGCCACTTCGCGATCTTGCCCTCGGCGGCCAGGAAGGCGCGGAGGGTCTCGAAGTCGGCCTTGGCGCCCTCCTTCAGCACCACCGTGGCCAGGGGGCGCTCGCCCCACTTCTCGTCCGGGACGGCGACCACGGCCGCCTCGGCGACATCCGGGTGGGCCATCAGGGCGTTCTCCAGGTCCACCGAGGAGATCCACTCGCCCCCGGACTTGATGACGTCCTTGGCGCGGTCGGTGAGGGTGAGGTAGCCGTCGGCGCTGATGGTGCCGACGTCGCCGGTCTTGAGCCAGCCGTCCTCGCTGAACTTGTCGGCGGGGCGCAGGGCTTCGGCGTCCGGGCCGTTGTAGTAGGCGCCCGCGATCCAGGGCCCGCGCACCTCCAGCTCACCGGCCGACTCGCCGTCCCAGGGCAGGCGCTCGCCGCCGGGGCCGGTGAGGCGGCCTTCGACGCCGGCCGGGAAGCGGCCCTGGGTGAGCCGGTAGCCGAACTCCTCCTCGGTGCCGACCGCGTGGGCCGGCGGGCGGGCGACCGTGCCGAGCGGGGAGGTCTCGGTCATGCCCCAGGCGTGGCAGACCCGCATGCCCAGCTCGTCGAAGGCCCTCATGAGCGAGGGCGGGCAGGCCGAGCCGCCGATGGTGACCTGGGTGAGGGAGCGGACGTCCCGCGGGTGGGCGGTGAGTTCGGCGAGCAGGCCCTGCCAGATCGTGGGGACGGCGGCGGCGTGCGTCGGCTTCTCCCGCTCGATCATCTCGGCGAGGGGGGCGGGCTGCAGGAAGCGGTCCGGCATCAGCATGTTGACGCCGGTCATGAACGTGGCGTGCGGCAGGCCCCAGGCGTTGACGTGGAACTGGGGGACCACCACCAGGGAGGTGTCCTCGTCCGTCAGGCCCATCGACTGGGTCATGTTGACCTGCATGGAGTGCAGGTAGACCGAACGGTGGCTGTAGACCACGCCCTTGGGGTCGCCCGTGGTGCCGGAGGTGTAGCACATCGCGGCGGCCTGGCGCTCGTCCAGCTCCGGCCAGTCGTAGGTGACCGGCCTGCCGGCGATCAGGTCCTCGTACTCGTGCACCTGGACGTCGGCCTCGGCGAGCAGGGAGCGGTCCCCCGGGCCGGCGACGACGACGTGCTTGAGCGTCTTCAGATGCGGCAGGAGGGGCGCCAGCAGCGGGAGCAGCGAGCCGTTGGCGATCACCACGCGGTCGGCGGCGTGGTTGACGATCCAGACCAGCTGCTCCGGGGGCAGGCGGAGGTTGAGGGTGTGCAGGACCGCGCCCATACAGGGGATCGCGAAGTACGCCTCGACATGCTCGGCGTTGTTCCACATCAGGGTGGCGACCCGGTCGTCGGCCTCGACCCCGAGTTCGTCGCGCAGCGCGTTCGCCAACTGGGCGGCGCGGGCGCCGATCTCGGCGAAGGAGCGGCGCTGCGGATCACCCTCGCCGGTCCAGGTGATCACCTGCGACGATCCGTGGATCGTGGACCCGTGGGCCAGGATCCTCGAGATCAGCAGCGGTACGTCCTGCATGGTGCTCAGCACGGCGGTCCTCCCGGGGCGACATTGCCTACGCGCTTGCCTACGCGGCGGTAAGGTGTCCGCTGATTCTGCGCACATACCACGCGGTATGTCACTAGATCCGGATGATCGATCACTTCACGTTGCCGGACAGAACGCCGCGGGATCGAACAACGCCCAGCTCAACTCGGGGCCGGTCGGCGCAAGTCGGTTCGAGCGGGCCGGTCTCCACTCGGGCGGCGTGACTCAGCTCGCCCCGGCGCGGCTCAGCTCAGGTCGGCTCTGCCCGGATGAGCTCGGCACAGCTCGGCACAGCTCGGCCCGGATGAGAGCTCGGCGCAGCTCGGCTCGGCCCGGAGCTCGGCACAGCTCGGCTCAGAGAGCCAGCCCGAGCTCGACGTCCTCGCGGAGCTTGCCCAGCGCCCGTGACACCGCCGACTTCACCGTGCCGACGGACACGCCGAGCACCTCTGCCGTCTGGACCTCGCTCAGGTCCTCGTAGTACCTGAGGACGACCATCGCCCGCTGCCGGGCCGGAAGGCGCGTGATCGCCCGCCACATCGCGTCGCGCAGCGCCTGCTGTTCGGCGGGGTCGTCACCGACCGGAAGCGGCTCGGGCTCGGGCAGTTCGTCGCAGGCGAACTCGTCCACCCGGCGCTTGCGCCACTGCGACGTACGGGTGTTCAGCAGCGCGCGACGGACGTAGCCGTCCAGCGCGCGGTGGTCCTCGATGCGCTCCCAGGCGACGTACGTCTTGGTGAGTGCCGTCTGCAGCAGGTCCTCCGCGTCGCACGGGTTCGCGGTGAGCGACCTGGCCGTGCGCAGCAGCACGGGCTGACGGGCCCGGACGTACGACGCGAAGGACGGGTACGTGAGGGTCTGCGTCCTAGGTGCGGCCGCGTTCGAGGCGGTGGTGCAGACGGGTGTGGTCATGGCTCCAAGCTAGGTTCACTACCCCCTGGCGCGGATCGCCCGCAGGTCCCGAAGCCGGATCCCCCTCAGGGTGTAGAGGTGGGGCCCACCGCACCTCCTCGAGGTGGACGACCGGTGGACCCGGCCTGCGGGTGCGACCCCTAGGGGGCGCCCGGGCGCCCGGGTGCGGTCACGTTCCGGCCGTGAGCACGAGTCCCGACGTCGGTACGCCCGTCCCCGCCGTCACCAGCGCCCGTTCCGCCCCCGGGACCTGGTTCACGGATGTGCCGCGCAGCTGCCGTACCGCCTCCGCGATCCCGTTCATGCCGTGCAGGTACGCCTCACCGAGCTGGCCGCCGTGCGTGTTCATCGGCAGCCGGTCCTCGGCGACGAGGCCGGCCGCCTCGCCGCGCCCGCAGAACCCGTACTCCTCGAGCTGCATCAGCACGAACGGGGTGAAGTGGTCGTACAGGATGCCCACATCGATGTCGGCCGGTCCGCAGCCCGCCGTCCGCCACAACCGCCGCGCCACCACCGCGGCCTCGGGCAGTCCGGTCAGGTCGCCGGTGTAGAAGCTCGTCATCTGCTCCTGCCCACGGCCCGCGCCCTGGGCGGCCGCCGCGATCACGACCGGGGTGTGCCGCAGGTCCCGGGCGCGTTCGGGCGAGGTGACGACGAGGGCCTGGCCGCCGTCCGTCTCCTGGCAGCAGTCCAGCAGGCGCAGCGGTTCGGCGATCCAGCGGGAGGCGGCGTGGTCGTCGAGGGTGATCGGCCGGCCGTGGAAGTACGCCGCCGGATTGGCCGCCGCGTGCCGGCGGGCCATGACGGCGACCGGCCCGAAGGCGTCCTCGGCGGTCAGCCCGTACCTGTGCAGATACCGCTGCGCCGCCATCGCCACCCAGGACGCGGGCGTCAGCAGTCCGAACGGCATCACCCAGCCCAGCGCCACCCCCTCCGCCGTCGGCTCCCGGTGCCGGACGCCGGAACCGAACCGTCGGCCCGAACGTTCGTTGAACGCGC
The DNA here is from genome assembly GCF_053593375.1 of Streptomyces sp. NPDC002309. Taxonomy (NCBI): domain Bacteria; kingdom Bacillati; phylum Actinomycetota; class Actinomycetes; order Kitasatosporales; family Streptomycetaceae; genus Streptomyces; species Streptomyces sp. NPDC002309. The sequence continues at coordinate 151,808 of NZ_JBSFCI010000003.1, forward strand.
GATAGCAGACGACCACCTCCGCCGCCCCGGACGCCACCGCCAGCGCCGCCTGCTGCACGGTCGCGCACGCGGCGCCACCGCCGTAGTGGACGCGGGAGAAGAACGACAGCTCGCCGATGCCGCAGGCCCGGGCGACGGTGATCTCCGGGTTGGTGTCCATGGTGAAGGTCACCATGCCGTCCACGTCGGCGGGCGTCAGCCCGGCGTCGTCGAGCGCCGCCCGCACCGCCTCGACGGCCAGGCGCAGTTCGCTGCGCCCGGAGTCCTTGGAGAACTCGGTGGCGCCGATGCCGGCGATCGCGGCCCTCACGAGGTGCTCCCGGCGGGCAGCGTGAGGGTCACCGTGCCGGTGACGTGCCGGCCGACGCCGTTGTCGCCGGTCACGCGGACCACGGCCGTCGGCCCTTCGACCGCCTCGACAAGGCCGCTGAGCACCATGGTGTCGCCGGGGTGGTTGGGGGCACCGAGCCGGATGGCGACCTTGCGCAGGACGGCGGCGGGCCCGAAGTGGTCGGTGACATAGCGGCCCACCAGGCCGTTCGTGGTCAGGATGTTCATGAAGATGTCCGGCGAGCCCTTCTGCCGGGCGAGTTCCGGGTCGTGGTGCACGTCCTGGTAGTCGCGCGAGGCGATCGCCCCGGCCACGATCAGGGTGCGGGTGATCTCGATCTCCAACGGCGGCAGTTCGTCGCCCACCCGCACGTTCCTGTTCCCGCTCACGACGCCCCTCCCCGGAAGACGGGCAGCACCAGTGCGTCGTCGTAGCGCCGGAACTCCAGCCGCACCGGCATCCCGATCCGCACCTTGTCGTACGGCACCCCGACCACGTTGCTCACGATCCGTACGCCCTCCGCCAGCTCGATCAGGCCGACGGCGTACGGCGGGTCGAAGGCCGGGAAGGGCGGATGGTGCATGACGACGTACGAATGGACCGTGCCGTCTCCGGACGCCCGGACGGTGTCCCAGTCGAGGCCCCCGCAGGCCTCGCAGCCGGGGAGCCAGGGGAAGCGCAGGGCCTGGCAGGCGCCGCAGCGCTGGATCAGCAGTTCGTGCCGCTCGACGCCCTCCCAGAATCCGGCGTTGTCGCGGCTCACGACCGGGCGGGGGCGGAGCTCGGCCGGGCCCGGCCGCCGCCGGGCGGGGGCGTACTTCAGGATGCGGAAGCGGTGGGTGCCGGCGAGTTCGCCGGCGGCGTGGACGCGGGTGCGGGTGGTGACGAAGTAGCCGGTGCCGAGCTTGGTCGTCTTCCTCGCCGAGACCGACTCGATCACCGTCTCGAAGGTGATCTCGTCGCCGGGGCGCAGGGGGCGCAGATACTCCTGCTCGCAGTCGGTGGCGACGACCGAGGTGCAGCCGGCCTCGTCGAGCAGCCCGAGCAGCTCGTCGTACGCCGGTGTCCGGGTCGTGGGGCCGGAGCGGCGGCCCGGGTCGGAGTCGGTGGCCCCGGAGAGGCCGGCCATCGTCCAGGCCTGGAGCATGGTGGGCGGGGCGACGGCGCCGGGGCCGGTGTACGCCGGGTCGGTGTCGCCGAGGGCCTCGCACCAGTGGCGGATCATGGGCAGGTTGACGGGGTCCTTGCCGGTGCCGGCGAGTGTGGCGGGACGTCCCTCGTACGCCTTGAGGCGCGCGAACAGTTCGTCGTCGTCAGTCATGGTCGTCGTGCCCCCATCCCGTGGACGATTTCTGACTGTCCGTCAGATACGGGGGGCTGTCAAGGCCGTCACAGGCAGACCTGTACAGGCGGGGCCGGGCCGGCACAGGTGAGGCCCGACCTGTACAGGTGAGGCCGCGGCCGATAAGGCCCGACCTGTGCAGACGAGGCCGCGGCCGATGAGGTCCGGGCCCGTCCGCGTACAGGCCGGGGAAACGCCTGCGCGGCGGTGCAGAAGCACCGCCGCGCGGACTGACCTTGTTCACCCCACTGAACACGCCCCACACGCGGGTCGAGGGGACCGGCGCCGGGCACCGGCCCCCTCAGATCACCACCAGGGGTAGAAGTTGACGGCGACGTTCTCGTTGCCCTGCTGGATGGCCGTGTACGCCGAGTCGTCGACCTGCGCGGTGTTGCTCTGGTTCGAGGCGCCGGCGCCGACCGCCTGCTGCTGCGTGGTGGACGAGTTGCCGTTGTTGTCGCCGCCGACACCGCTGCCGACGATGCCCGCGAGCGCGCTGGTGGCGGAGGCGGTCGATCCGTTGTCCGCGAAGGAGCCGTTGTCCGCCGTCGCGACACCGGCGAAGAGGGCGGCCGCGAGCGGAAGGGCGGAGACGGCGGCGACCACGCGAGCGGTACGGATGCTTGCCATGTTGGGTTCCTCCAGTAGCAAATACGCCCGGCCGGATGGCCTTGAGCGCGTGAAGTACGGCTGTCACCAGGGCAGTTGGCCGACCGTCCCGGTGGTGTGAGCACGACGTCGCGAGATCAGGATTGCCCACCGAATCCCCGGCGAACCAGCCCGGAACCGGTGATTCGCCCTCAAGCGTGATGACAAGTCGATAAACCCCCTAGGCCATGTCGAGCCCACTCTTCAGGGCACACGGGACGACCCCTCATCAAGCGACACAAGAGGGGAAGCGTTCCGCCAACTTTTCCGACAATCGCCTGGTCACCGGCGCGTCGCACGGGGACCCTCTTCCTTTCTTCGAACACTCGTACGAACATAGGGGCATGGCCACCATCGACCGGCAGGCCACGACGCTGGCCCTCGCGCACGCCCTGTCAGCCGCCGAACGCGGTCTGGCCGTCATCCCTCTGTCCCGGACCAAGCTCCCGGCCCTCCGCTCTCCCCACCGCACCGACCCGGCGGCCCCCGCCTGCCACGGCGAGTGCGGCCGCTTCGGGCACGGGGTGTACGACGCCTCGACCGACTCACGCCGGATCCGCGCACTGTTCGCCGCCGCCCCCCGGGCCACCGGCTACGGCATCGCCTGCGGGCTGCCGCCGCACCATCTGATCGGCGTCGACCTGGACACCAAGTCCGGCACCGACTCCTCGGCCGCCCTGCGCGAACTGGCGCTGCGGCATCTGTTCACGATCCCGGAGACGGTGGTCGTCCTCACTCCCAGCGGTGGTCGCCACCTGTGGCTCACCGGCCCCCCGGACACCGTCGTCCCCAACTCGGCCGGCCGCCTCGCGCCCGGCATCGACATCCGCGGCGCCGGCGGCTACCTCGTCGGCCCCGGCTCCCGCACGGACCACGGGGTCTACGGCACCGTGCCCGGCACGGCCCACCTGGCCCCGGCCGCCTGCCCACCGGCCCTGCTCCGCCTGCTCCTGCCACCGCCCCGCACACCCGCCCCGCCGCACGCCAGGACCGGGCAAGGCGGCGGTCAGGGCCTCGTCCAGTTCGTCCTCGCGGCGCACGAGGGGCAGCGCAACACCCGCCTGTTCTGGGCGGCCTGCCGCGCCTACGAGCACGGACTGACCCCGGACCTGCTCCCGGCGCTGATCGAGGCGGCGCTCGCGACAGGGCTCACCGAACGGGAAGCGAGGGCGACGATCGCCTCGGCCGCCCGCCTGACGGGGCACCACCCAAGAATCCGGACGATCGACCCCGCCCCCGCCCCTAGGCTGTGGCCCATGCCGCTGACCCACGTCGTCCTCACCTCCGGCCGCTCGATCGAACTGACCGAGCTGCGTATGTCGTCGACCTACTCGGGAACGCTGGAGGGCTACCCCTGCGGGCCGGTCAACGAGATGGCGATCAACGGGCTGCTACGGGCCGCACAACAGGCCTACCCGACGACGCGGGTCCACCTGATCCCGCCACCGCGCGAGTACCCCGACCACCGTGCGGGCGCCTTCGGCCCGGTGGAGGTGCTGCCGTCGGTGGGCTGCGTCGGTGCCTTCCGCTCCACGCCGGTGGACGAGTCCCACGACCCGGTACTGCACCGCTCCCTTCTCACGGTGGTCTGGTTCCAGCCGACACCGTCGACACCGTCGGACGACAAGGCCCACCCCGCCCTGCGAAACCTGAACTGGGAGACCCTGGCCCAGGACCACGAACTCTGAGCCCCCTCACGCGACGGGGGCCACCGTCACTCGACCGCGCCCGAAGCATCGACGACCTCGACCTCCAGAACCTCGGCGCGGCCGCGGCCGGGACCGCCCGACAGCGATGAGGACGCGGGACCGAAGCTGATCCCCAGGCTTCGGCTCAGTTGCTGAGCCCCTGTTTGTGCAGGGCAGCACTGGCCCGAAAGCGGATCCGGCCACAACGATCACGCTCCTCTTCCGAGCTCTCCGGTCCGCAGCAGCAACGCCCTGCCAGCCAGCGAAGGTCATCGGGAGCGAGCCAGAGGGCGATCCGCCTCATCTCGCGCTCTCGCTGTGGGTCAGTCGGATCAACAGGAGCCATGGCCAGAGGCTATCCCCGCCCATCGGAGTCGCCGGCCTGCGCACGGCGGACAGGAACGATCCCAGGAAAGAGGGGTCTGCCGGCCGCTGGGTGGCCGCACACCCTGGTCAGAGGCGGGAAGCCGGCGAGCCGAGGTGCGACAAGACCATGCGCAAGGGGTGCCACTCCGGAGAGTGGCACCCCTTCTGACCTGCAAGTCTCTTACCTGCGCGGTGGGTGTGGGATTTGAACCCACGGTGACATCGCTGCCACGACGGTTTTCAAGACCGTTCCCTTAGGCCGCTCGGGCAACCCACCTGTGCGCCGCCCACCAGTGGCGGAGCGGGTACAGAGTACCGGGATCGGGCATCGGAGGGGAGCACGGTCCGCACGGGGGCGACCAGCCCCGCGCCGGGCCCCGCGAGGAGCCGCTCGGCGCATCACCGCTGATCATGATCACCGCGGAGCCGTCACCCCACTCGCCGCTACGGCTGCAGGACCGCCTGCATGACGCTGCGCGCGATGGGCGCTCCCAGACGGCCTCCTGAGATGTCCTGGCGTGAGATGTCCATGTCGGTCGGGTCGATGAAGACGGCTACGGCGACGGAAGTGCCGTCCGGCTTCTTCCCGTAGGAGACGAACCAGCCGTAGGGCACCTCCTTGGCCACGTCGACACCCCGCTGCGCCGTGCCGGTCTTGCCTCCGACCGTGATCCCGTCGATCCGGGCGCGCTGCGCGCTGCCCTCCGCGGCAGTGAACTCCATCATCTGCTGCACCTTCTGCGCGGTGCTCGCGGAGACCGCCTGGCTCATCTCCACAGGTTCGTTCTTCTGCAGAACGCTCAGATCCGGACCACGGACCTCGTCGACGATGTAGGGCTGCATCAGCTTCCCGTCGTTGGCGAGTGCGGCGGTGACCATGGCCATCTGCATGGGCGTGCTCGTGAGGCTGCCCTGTCCCATGCCCGTGAGCGCGGTGCCCGGCTTGTCCAGCTTTTCCGGGTACAGGCTCTTGGTGGCGAGCAGGTCACCGAATTCCTCGGAGTAGACGTCCTCGTTGAAGCCGAACTTCTCCGCCGTCTCGCGCAACTTCTCCGGGCCGAGCTTGGCCGCGGCATCGAGGAAGACGTTGTTGCACGAGTACTGCATCGCCGTCTTCAGCGAAGCCTTGCCGCAGACGGCGTCACCCGCCTCACTGCCGATCTTGTTCTGTGACTGCGGCAGGGGGTACGGGGAGACGGCGTCCGTAGCGGCGTCGATGTCGCTGGCGACGCCGTGCTCCAGGGCCGCGGCCGCGGTGAGGATCTTGAAGGTGGAACCGGGCGGATACGTCTCACGCAACGCACGGTTGGCCAACGGCTTGCTCTTGTCCTTGTCCAGTGACACGAACCGGTCCGACTCGTCGAAGGTGCCGCCCGCGAACTTGGACGGGTCGTAGGACGGAGCCGACACCAGAGCCAGCACCTTCCCCGTGCGGGGGTCCAGCGCGACCACGGCCCCCCGTGCGCCCTTGAGATCGGTCAGTCCCTTGTACGCGGCCTTCTGAGCCTTCGGGTCGATGGTGGTGACCACCGAGCCGGCACGCCGTCCCTCACCGGTCACCACATCGGCGAACCGCTGGAACGCCAGACGCTCGTCCTTGCCGGTCAGGATGCCGTCGAACGTCCTCTCCAGCAGCGTCATGCCCTGGGCCTGAGACGCGTAGCCGGTGACCGGCGCGTACAGGGGCCCGTCGGTGTACGTGCGCTTGTACTTGAAGTCGGTGCCCTGCACCTCCTTGGAGCCGGTGACCGGCTGGCCCCCGACGATGATGTCCCCGCGCGGCGCCGCGAACTGCTCGATCTGCACCCGCCGGTTCTTCTGGTCGGTGGCGAGTTCCGGGGCTTGGAAGAACTGCAGCCAGTTCGCTCGCAGCAGCAGGCTCAGCACCAGCAGCCCGCAGAAGATGGCCACCGCCCTCAGTGGCCTGTTCACCGGCAGCCTCCGAAGGCGTGCGAAGACGCAGCGGCCCTGCGGGGCAGAACGCTATGTCCACTCGGAGGGGATATGGAGAGGCGTCGAGGCAACATGCGAACACCCTAGACGACCAACAGGCCCCGACCGTCGGCCCGATCACGGTCCCCGGCGGCCTCGACACGGCGTCGACGATCCCGACATAAGCCGGCTTCAGCCTCCGCGGCTCGACGGGACCTGTCTCAGCCGGTGTGCGGGAAGTCGTACACCGACCAGTCGGCGAGCCGGCGATAGCCGAGGCGCTGGTACAGGGCGTTGCTCGTGGGGTTGGACAGGTCCGCGAACAGGACGACGTCACGCGCGCCCGCGGCCAGCGCGGCCCGGCTCACCTCCGTCGTCACGGCGGCGGCGTAGCCGCGTCCGCGGAGGTGGTCCGGGGTGTAGACGATGTCCACCTGGATCTGGCCGCCGATCAGCGGGTTCATGCCCGCTACGGAGACGGGGGTGCCGTCCGGGGTCTCCCAGAGGGTGTAGCGCTTGTCCGCGAAGCGGGTCCGGGCCCACGTGCCGGCGTCGAGGGGCGCCTCTTCCCCGACAGCCTTGGCGAACTCACCGCACCAGAAGATCACTTCTTCGAGATCCCCCTCGCCCAGGACGCGGCCTCGGCCCGCCGGTGGCGGCTGGGGCGGGGTGAGCGTGCCGAGACGGTACAGACACAGCCGCGTGTCGCGGAGCTCGGGCACCGCGCCGGTCTGCCGCTGCCAAGCCTCCGCGAAGGCGGTGGCCGTGTCGTGGTCCGCGCTGACGGAGGGAACGGGGTGCCCGAGGGCGGCCAGGCGGGCGGCGAGGGAGTCGGCCTGCTCGGGCGTGAGCGGGGAGACGCCGTAACCACGGGGAGGCAGACGGTAGAAGGTGGCGTGGACCTCGCCCGCCCGCTCCAGCACGCCGAACAGGGGCGCTTCGCCGCCGAACGCGCGCGCCCCCCGCGTACGCACTCTCTCGGCCCATGTCAGCTGCATGACGTGCGCGCCTGGGCGGGAGCGCAGGAAGCCCCCGGCCCGGGCGAGGAAGTCCTCGACGTCTTCGGTCAGGTGCCAGTGGTCCGGTCGCATGCCGCATGCTTTCGCATCCCGCGGACGCGCGTCGAGAGATCCCGCCACCGGAGCCATGCGCAGGGGGACACGGAAGGGGTGCCCCTCACCGAGGGGCACCCCTTCCGGTCGGCGGGCGGACCCGCCCGGGATCAGCTGTCGCCCACGCGGGAGCCGAGCGTGACGTCGACCGTGTCGGTCTTGCCGCCGCGCTCGTAGGTGATCTTCACCTTGTCGCCGGGCTTGTGGGTCCAGATCTCGCCGATCAGCGTCGGGCCGCTGTCGATCACCGTCTCGTCGAGCTTGGTGATGACGTCGCCGGGCTTCAGGCCGGCCTTGTCGGCGGGGCCGCCCGCCTCCACCGGGTCCGTGCCGCCCGCGCCGGTGTCGGTGATCTTCGCACCGCCGCTCGCGTCCTCCAGAGAGACGGACGCGCCGATCTTCGCGTACACCGGCTTGCCCGTCTTGATCAGTTCCTGGGCGACGTACTTCGCCTGGTTGATCGGGATGGCGAAGCCCAGGCCGATGGAGCCGGACTGGCCGGTGCCGAAGCCGCCGTTGCTGCTGGACTGGATCGCGGAGTTGATGCCGATGACATTGCCCTTGGCGTCCAGCAGCGGGCCGCCGGAGTTGCCCGGGTTGATCGAGGCGTCGGTCTGCAGCGCGCTCATGTACGACGCCTGGCTGCCGGTGCCGTCGCTGGAGGCCACCGGACGGTCCTTGGCGCTGATGATGCCGGTCGTCACCGTGTTCGACAGACCGAAGGGGGCGCCGATCGCGATCGTGGAGTCGCCGACGGCCACCTTGTCGGAGTCGCCCAGGGTGAGCGGCTTGAGGTCCGAGGGGGCGTTCTTGAGCTTGAGGACCGCCACGTCGTAACCCTGCGCGTTGCCCACGACCTCGGCGTCGTACTTCTTGCCGTTCGGGAAGGTGGCCGTCAGCTTGCCGCCGTCGACCGCCTCGGCCACCACGTGGTTGTTGGTGAGAATGTGGCCCTCGGTGTCGAAGACGAAGCCCGTGCCCGTGCCGCCCTCACCGCTGCTGCTCTCGGCCTCGATGGTGACCGTGCTCGGCAGCGCCTGGGCGGTCACCGCGGCGACCGTGCCGGCGTCGCGCTTGAGGTCGCCGCCGCTGTCGGAGGCCGAGACGGTGGTGGAGCTGGTGTCGTCGTCCTTGGCCAGCGTGTAGCCGATGCCGCCGCCCAGGCCGCCCGCGACCAGGGCGGCCACCAGGACCGCGGCGAGCAGACCACGCCGCCCCCCGGGCTTCGGCGTGGGCTGCGTGTACGGCGTTCCCCAGCCGGAGCCGTCACCGGGGCCACCGGGGCCCGGCTCCGGGTACGCCTGGGTGGGCGGCGGCGGAGGCGGCCAGCCGCCCTCGGGGGCCCCGCCCGGGGAGCCGCCCTGAGGGTTCGCCGAGGTGTACGCCGGTATTCCGGAACCGTAGGGCTCCTGCGGGGCGCCGGGGGGTGTCGGCGGCAGCGGAGCCGTCGGGGCGTCCTCGGCGGGGGCGTATCCGGGGTGTGCGGGGGTGTGCGCGGGTCGCTGCGGGGAGCCTGCGGCAGTGTCCACCGGCACGGGAGGTGCGGACGGGGCCGGGGGTACCGCAGTGCCCTCGTTCTCGGTGCTCACAGCTTGTCTCCTCGGTCCACTGCTGTTGGTCGGGCGCGATGCCGTCGGTCAGGCGCGATGCCGCTGTTTCTGCGCGCGCTCGTGAGTCTGTATGCGATCAGCTTTTCCCACGGGCCGTCAGGGCACCATAAGCGGTTGCTGTGAGTGTTCGACTCACCTTTATATGGGATCAGTCCTATTAAAGAGTCGCATTACGACCGCAGCCACATTACCTCCGCCTCCACGGGTGCCCCGGGCCGATGGCACCATGACGCGGGTGACCCACGCACGACAGCACCAGATCCAGGTCGTCGCCCACCGCGGGGCCTCCGAGGACGCCCCCGAGCACACCCTGGCGGCGTACAGGAGGGCGATCGAGGACGGGGCGGACGCCCTGGAGTGCGACGTGCGGCTGACCGCCGACGGACACCTCGTGTGCGTCCACGACCGCCGCGTCGACCGTACGTCCAACGGCCGCGGCGCGGTCTCCGCCCTGGAACTCGCCGATCTCGCCACCCTGGACTTCGGCTCCTGGAAGTACCGCGGGTCACTGCACCACCGGGACGAGGAGCCCGACTGGGTGCACCGCCCGGAGGACCCGGCCGATACCTCCGTACTCACCCTGGAGCGGCTGCTCGGCCTTGTCGCGGACGCCGGGCGGCGGGTGGAGCTGGCGATCGAGACGAAGCACCCCACGCGTTGGGCCGGACAGGTGGAGGAGCGGTTGCTGACGCTTCTGAAGCGGTTCGGACTGGACTCTCCGGCGTCCCCCGAGGAATCGGCCGTACGGGTCATGAGCTTCTCGGCGCGCTCCCTGCACCGCGTCCGGATCGCCTCACCGACGCTGCCCGTGGTCTATCTCGTGCAGTTCCTCTCCCCCCGACTGCGGGACGGGCGGCTGCCCGCGGGTGTCCGAATCGCGGGCCCCTCGATCCGGATCGTCCGCAATCACCCGACGTACATCCAGCGCCTGAAGCGGGCGGGCCATCGGGTCCACGTATGGACCGTGAACGAGCCCGAGGACGTGGATCTCTGCGTTGACCTGGGCGTCGACGCCATCATCACGAACCGGCCACGCGCGGTACTGGAGCGACTGGGTCGCTGACCCATGAAACGAACCTTGACCTCCCGGCCTTCCTGCACCATCCTCCGATCTCGGCCACACCGTCGAAATCCAGCCATACGCTGACCGGTCCATTACAGGGAGTGCTCCGGCGCGTTCGGTGCGTGTTCGATCGTTGCGAATGCGTCTCCGGGCCTGGACCGGCCGGTTTCCGGTACAGGCCAATGGGGCATCCACACCGTGGCGTGGGGCGAAGGAGGTCTCGGGGGTGGCGTTGGTGGTGGCACAGGAGGTGCCCACGTCGTCGAGCATGGCCGTACCCCATGGCCCTGCGGGCGTGGGCAAGGCGCGGCACCGGATGCGCGATCAGTTGCGCAACGGGGGTGTGCCGGAATCGGTCATCGACGATGCCGTTCTGATCTTGTCCGAACTTTTGAGCAACGCGTGCAAACACGGGCGGCCCCTGGGCGACGCCCTGTCCGGGGACGGCGACGTCCGGGCCGCGTGGCGCGTGGACCAGGCCGGGAGGCTGCTGGTCGAGGTGACGGACGGCGGCGGACCGACACGGCCGGCCCCGGCGACGCCCTCGGTGACCGCGCACGGCGGCCGCGGGCTCAACATCATCACGGCGCTGGCGGACGACTGGGGCGTACGGGACGACACCCGGGGCGAGGTCACGGTCTGGGTCGTGGTCCACGACGACGTGCACGATCCGGTGGTGGGACACCGCCGCGACGACTTCGCTACGCGTGTCATCTCCCCGCCGGTGTCGGCCGTACGGGACCTCGACTTCACGGACGCGTTCGACGACCTCGACTGAGGCGACTCCGAGTGGGGCGACTCCGGCGAACCGACCCGGACGGCCACCGGCCCCGACCGAACCGCCTTCCGCCGAAACGACACGGACGGCCACCGGCCCCGACCGAAGCCACCAGGACTCGGACGGCCAGGACCGCTACGCCCCGTGGCGACAAGCCCTGTGTGGCGAGAAGCCCTGCATCGAGAAGCTCTGTATCGGCACGCCCGGCCCGGACGCAGACGGCCGGCGGCGGCTCCGGTCCGTCGTCGCCCCGCCTCGGCCGGCCCTCCGCCGAGGCCTCCGTCCTTCGTCCACAACGCCCCGCGAGTCCCCAGGGTCCCGTCCCTCCGCGCACAAGCGGCTAGGCTCCCGCCGTACCAGAAGAGCCGTATCCGGGAGACACCCATCATGGCCAAGAAACGACCCCAGACGAAGGCCGCGCGCCCGCAGCTCACGGACGGGGAGATCCCGGTCGTCGGCGCCCGTGAGCCCTGCCCCTGCGGCAGCGGACGCCGTTACAAGGCGTGCCACGGCCGGGCCGCCGCGCAGGCCGTGACCGAGCTGGTGCACCGCCCGTTCGAGGGCCTGCCCGGGGAGTGCGACTGGGTCGCCCTGCGCGAGCTGGTCCCGGCGGCGACCGCCGGGCTGACCCTGAAGGAGGGCCTGCCCGAGGGCGTCCCCTCGGTCACGCTCGCCACGGTGCTGCCGATGGCCTGGCCCGCCCTGCGCCGCGACGACGGCTCGGTCCTGCTCGGTCTGCAGAACGACACCGCGTCCGGCGACATCAGCCGCGACCTCGCCGACACCCTGACGCGTGCCCTGGAGGCGCAGCCCGGCACCCCGGTCAAGGGCCGCCGCGCTCCCGCGGACGGGCCCCGCCTGCAGGACCTGCTCGATTCCGAGGCGCCGTTCGAGCCGGTCGTGCACACCGGTTTCGAGTTCTGGGTGCCCGACCCGGAGAACGCCACGCCGGAGGTGGCCGCCTCCCTGGAGCGGGCCAACGCCGCCGCGATCCCGACCGTCAAGCTCCAGGGCGTCGACTCGGCGTACTGGTGCGAGACCCCGGACAAGAACCACCTGCGCTGGGTCATGCCGCACCCGGAGGAGCAGCTGCTGGACGCCCTCGCGCGACTCCACGCGGCGGGCCGGTCGAGCCTCGGCGAGGGCACGCGGCTCGTGGGCTCCTTCCGCGGTCACGGTCTGACCGTGCCGGTGTGGGACCTGCCGAGCGGGGTCACCGCGGACGACATCGAGAAGCCGGCGGCCGAGTTCGCCGAGCGGCTCGCCGCCGCGCTGGCCACGGACGCCCCGCTGACCGCGGACGAGCGCCGCGCACGCGGCGGCCTGACCAACCGGCAGGTCACACTCAGCTGACGCACAGCCCTTCGACGCCGCTCGGCTGACCGGTCGGTCAGCCGATCAGGCCCCCGGATCGGTCCGCTCCGCCCGTAACTCCCGTTGCGGGCAGGTCAGTCGGTGTCCGAAAGGACGAGGAAAACAAGAGATCGAATTTGCGAACCGCCGATCTCTTGTTACCGTTCCAGTATCCCGGTTGCTGGTGCATCCCCCGTCGCCAGCAACCGGGTCTTTCCATGTGCGGCCTCGCCCTCGCGACGCCGCACAGAGGTCAACTTCCCGCAGGCGTACTTGAGTTGCTTCCCGAGCGCAACAGCGCCGGCCCCTGTCCGCCACGTGCCCCGAACTCCGTGATCGCCGAGTAGGCCGCGGGCTCGCCGTGCGTCCGCTCCCGGGGCGTCTCACAGCCGGCCGGTTCGTCCCCGGCGCCGATCGCGCACCGCATCTGCACGGTCCGGCCGTCCGGCCCCATCATGCTCAGCACGGCGTCGAGGGCGTCACCGGTCGCGTTGCGGTAGTACGTGCGCGCCCAGGTGTCCTCGCCCTGCGTCAGCACACAGGTCTGTGCCTCGATGCCGTCGGGCGAGGTGACTTCGGGGCCGCAGCGGGCGGCGGTGGCGAGTCCCAGGCCGAGGAGGTGGGCGGAGCGGGCGGGGTCGGGCGCGGCGGCGTCCTCACCGGGAGCCGCGGCGTCACCGCGCGGCCCCTCGTCGACCGGCACCTCGGCGGTCCCGTGCCCCGGGACCGACGCGGCCTTGGCGTCACGGTCGTCGCCCGCGGGCCCCGCGGACGCCATGGCCAGCGGCAGCGCCACCGCGCACGTGGCGACGGCCGCGAGAGCGAGCAGGCGGAGATTCATGAGGGGACGATAACGAGTGGGGCCGGGCGCCCGGTTCCACGCGCGCCCGACACCCTCAGAACTCGGGGGCGCTCACACCCGTACGAGTGAGTGCGTCGACGACGGCGTCCACCACGGCCTCGACGTCGGGCACCCAGGGAGCGGCCGAGCCGGGCAGCGGCGCGCGCTCCCAGTGGATCTGCCCCTGACCGGTCTCGGACGGCGGCAGCGCGACATAGCCGCCCTCGCTGTGGAAGCGCAGCGAGCCGGGCACGAAGTCCTGCGCGTAGAGCAATTCGCCCAGCTGTTCCATGGAGTACGGCCTGACGAGCACCGCCCAGCGGGTGCGGGAGGCGAGGACCGGGCCCAGGCGTATGCCCTGGCGGTCCAGTGCGGCCAGGGCGCGCGCTCCGGCGGGGGCCGGGAGGCTGACGGCGCAGGGCGCCGTGCCGCCGGTGGCCAGGACGATCGGCGCCGTGGGCCGGTTGGTCCACCACCAGCGCACCATGCGCTCGTCGGTGGTGGCCGCGAGGAGGCCGGGGTCGAAGGGGTGCGCTCCGGGCACCGTGCACTCGGGGTCGGGGCAGCCGCAACGGGCCCGGCCCTGCGGGTCCGCCGTGGCGCCCGGGAGTACGGGCCAATTCCATTGCGTCGCGAAGGTCAGGGCCGCGCTGAGCATTTCAGGCTTCCCGTCGTTCCGCCTGGTCAGGAGCCTGCGTCGCCTTCCGAGGATCTCGCGCATGAGCGCTCGTTCCTTTCCGTTGCACGCCTGGCAACACCGTGGTCCACATCACATCATGTGTCGATCACTTCACTGTGCGTACCTGTTGGCGCATCACATCCCGGCTATCCAGCACGGGTAACCCCTATGGGCCGAGCACGGGCTCTGTCCGCGTCCATGCCGAGTCCATCAAATACATGGGCGTGGCGTGGGGTGGCGAAGTCTGGCGTTTGCCGTCGCGCGTATTTCACTTCGCCGCCGTCACGGAAGGATGGGGCTCGGTCGTCGGTGGCTATGACGCCCGGCTCCGTCACCAGGTTCCGGGTGCCCCCAACCACCCCTGGCCTTCACCGAGTACGTACCCATCACGACCGCTGTGACGCTCCGTCGAGCGAGCCCAGTCGACCGCAATAACGCATTACCTCAAGCAGTTTTCAGCCAACTTCCGCTTTCCGCAAGAGATCCCGGGAGATCCGTCCCGGAACCACAACAAGCCCATGGACACCAGGAATCCCAGCAGGACAATGCTGGACATCCCCTCACGAGTGCGTGTACATGTGGAGACACCGCCAGCGGTGCAAAATGACATGGGGGTTTGCGATGCTTCTGAGCAAAACGCACCGGTCGGAAAGCCGGACGCCATGAACGCCCCGCACCCTCCGAAAGTGGCTGGAATCGATTCTCCCGTTCCGCCCCCTGCACACACTGTCGCGCCCTCCTCACCGGCCACCGCCGCCGTCACCAGCGGCCCCGGCGCTCTCCTCCAGGACCGGCTCGCCGGCTGGGTCTCGGACCTCACCACGCTGCACGAACTGACCGAGCGCCTGGCCCGTACGGGCACCCTGGCCGACGCGCTCCAGGAGGCACTGCGCGCCGGAGCCGCCCTGGTGGGCGCGCGGCGCGGCCTCGTCGTCCTGCAGCCGGCCGACGGCCTCGGCCCGTGCAGCACCGTCGGTCTGGGCCTCGCCCAGGCGGATCTCGGACACCTCGAGACAGTGCCGCGCGGTGCGCTGCCCTACGGCGATCTGCTGGACGCCCCGGTGGGGCCGCCGGGCGGTGTGCGGGAGGTCGTGCGGCCCGATCTGTTCGCCGAGGACGGCCTCGACCCACGCCACCGCGAGGTGGCCCGCCGGCTCGGCTACGCCGCGAGCTACGCCCTCCCCCTGGCGGGCGACGCCACGGGCCGGCTGGGCGCCGCCGTGTGGCTCTACGACGAACCCGCCGAGCCGGGTGAGCGGCAACGCCATCTGGCCGGTCTGTACGCCCGGTACGCCGGCGAGCATCTCGCCCGCCTGCTGGAGGTCGAGCGCACCCGCGCGTCCATGGCGACCATCTCCGAGGAACTGCTCCCCTCCCGCCTCCCCCGGGTCTCCGGCGTCCAGCTCGCCGCCCGGCACCGCACCGGCCCGCGCGGCGGCGGCGACTGGTACGACGCGCTGCCGCTGCCCGACGCGGCCCTGGGGCTCGCCGTCGGGTCGGTCAGCGGGTCCGGGCCCAGCGCGGTCGCCGCGATGGGGCGGCTGCGGGCCTCCCTGCGCGCGTACGCCGTCATGGAGGGCGAGGACCCGGTCGCCGTCCTGTCCGACCTGGAGCTGCTGCTGCGGCTGACCGAGCCCGCCCGTTCGGCCACCGCCCTGTTCAGCTATGTCGAGCCCGCCGTGCACAAGATCACGCTGGCCGGTGCCGGGCACTGCCCGCCGCTGCTGATCGGGGAGCGGCGCACCGAGTTCGTGGAGACGTCGGTCTCGGCGCCGCTCGGGATGCTCGCCTGCTGGGAGGCGCCCAGCGTGGAGGTGCAGGCCGAGCCCGGAGAGACGGTTCTGCTGTACACCGACGGACTGCTCCAGCGCACCGGCGATCCCATGGACCGGGCGTTCGCGCGCCTGCACGCGGCGGCGGCCGGGGTGCCGCGGGCCAAGCGGCGGGACCCGGACGCGCTCGTCGACCACGTCCTGCGCACCGTGCTGCCCGACGGGCTGGACCCGGAGGACAGCGAGGAGGACGTGGTGCTGCTCGCGGCGCGCTTCGAGTGACGCCGCTCACGGGTCTTCCGGCCCCGGGCCCCCTTTCGTCCGACCGTACGATGGACGAGGTCGAGTGCCCTATCGAGGAGGATGACCGTGGCCGAAGAGCTCCCGGAGACCCCGGAGGAGACTTCTGAGGAAGAGCCGATCAAGCGGCGGAAGAACGGACTGTACCCGGGTGTGTCCGACGAGCTGGCCGAGAACATGAAGTCCGGCTGGGCCGACACCGAGCTGCACGATCTGCGGCCGATCCCGCAGGCCGCCGAGACGGCCGCCCGCCGCGCCGCGCTCTCCGCCCGCTTCCCGGGCGAGCGTCTGGTGATCCCCGCGGGCAACCTGAAGACCCGCTCGAACGACACGGAGTACGCCTTCCGCGCCTCGGTCGAGTACGCCTACCTCACCGGCAACCAGACCGAGGACGGCGTCCTGGTCCTGGAGCCCACGAGCGACGGCCACAAGGCGACGATCTACCTGCTGCCCCGCTCCGACCGCGAGAACGGCGAGTTCTGGCTGGACGGCCAGGGCGAGCTGTGGGTCGGCCGCCGGCACTCCCTCGCCGAGGCGGAGCAGCTGCACGGCATCCCCGCCTCCGACGTCCGCGGGCTCGCCGACGCGCTGCGCGAGGCGACCGGCCCGGTGCGTGCCGTGCGCGGCTACGACGCCGGCATCGAGGCCGCGCTGACCGACAAGGTCACCGCCGAGCGGGACGAGGAGCTGCGGGTCTTCCTCTCCGAGGCCCGGCTGGTCAAGGACGAGTTCGAGATCGGCGAGCTGCAGAAGGCCGTCGACTCCACCGTGCGCGGCTTCGAGGACGTCGTGAAGGTCCTCGACAGGGCCGAGGCGACGAGCGAGCGCTACATCGAGGGCACGTTCTTCCTCCGCGCGCGCGTCGAGGGCAACGACGTCGGCTACGGCTCCATCTGCGCGTCCGGTCCGCACGCCTGCACGCTGCACTGGGTGCGCAACGACGGTCCGGTGCGCTCGGGTGATCTGCTGCTGCTGGACGCGGGCGTGGAGACGCACACGTACTACACGGCGGACGTGACCCGGACGCTGCCGGTCAACGGGCGCTTCGACGACATCCAGCGGAAGATCTACGACGCGGTGTACGAGGCCCAGGAGGCCGGCATCGCGGCGGTGAAGCCGGGGGCGAAGTACCGGGACTTCCACGACGCCTCCCAGCGCGTGCTGGCCGAGCGGCTGGTCGAGTGGGGTCTCGTCGAGGGGCCGGTCGAGCGGGTGCTGGAGCTCGGGCTGCAGCGCCGCTGGACGCTGCACGGCACCGGCCACATGCTCGGGATGGACGTCCACGACTGCGCGGCGGCGCGGACCGAGACGTACGTGGAGGGCGTCCTGGAGCCGGGCATGTGCCTGACGGTCGAGCCCGGACTGTACTTCCAGGCCGACGATCTGACCGTCCCGGAGGAGTACCGGGGCATCGGTGTCCGGATCGAGGACGACATCCTGGTGACCGAGGACGGCAACCGCAATCTGTCGGGCGGGCTGCCCCGGCGGTCGGACGAGGTCGAGGAGTGGATGGCCTCGCTCAAGGGCTGAGCCCTCTCGGAACGAGGTTCGACGACGGCCGGGTACCGCGAGGTGCCCGGCCGTCGCCGTGTGACGGGGGATGCCTTCCGGAGCGCCTACACCGCCATCAGCGGGGCGTCCTCTCGCCACTTGAGGATCTTGTCGAAGCTCACCACGGCCCCGTCCCGGCCGGGGTTGTTGCCGATCCGGACATGGTCCGCGAGCTCCTCGATGAGCCACAGGCCGCGGCCGTGCTCCGCGTCGGTGCCGACGGGCGACGGACCGGGGTGGGGGCGCGCGAAGCCGGGGCCGGAGTCGGTGACCTCGATACGGCACTTCTCGCCGTCGAGGTAGGCGGTGACCCGGTACGCCCCGTCGGAGACGCCGTGCGCGGTGTCCCCGCCGTGCTCCACGGCGTTGGCGCAGGCTTCGGTGAGGGCGACGGAGAGGTCGTACGAGACGTCGGGGTCGACACCCGCCGTCTCCATCGTGCCGAGCAGCAGGCGCCGGGCGAGCGGCACGCTCGCGGCTTCGCGCCGCAGATGGAGTGACCACCAGATGCTCATGCTCCAGCCTCCTGGCTGCGGCTCGACATACCGTTACGTATTACCGCCCGTACGCGCATGTAAGCGCGGAATCAACGTGATGCCGCCCATACGGGGGATGTGCTGACGGGGGCGAACGGTGTATGTGGGACATGAGTGTTCCGGACGGGTGACCGACGAGAGAGCCCCGGCGCCTGACGGGCCGACAACAGATCGGCACAGAAGGGGATCTTCCGGATTCACCGGAATCTTGCGGACCTGCCGTATGGCGGCCGTAAGGGCGGTGCGATGATGAGGCCGCCATGTCTGCCCCCCACCCGCGCGCGGTACGCACCGAGGCCGGGCTCCGGATTTCGCGGGCCGCGGTCTTCGCCGCGGTCTGCGTCGTGCTGGCCGGGGCCGGGCACGCCGTCGCCTCCTGCGCCACGGTGCCGCTGTGGACGCTGGGCGCGGGGTTCCTGGGCGTGCTCGCGGTCGCGGTGCCGCTCACCGGGCGGGTGCGCTCGCTGCCCGGCACCGCGGCGCTGCTGGCGGTCGGACAGACCGTGCTGCACGCGTTGTTCGGTCTGGGGCAGCACGCCACGGCCGCCACGGCCGAGGCGACGCGGACCGAGGCCGCCCTGGTCGCTCGGGCCGCGCGGCTGGTGTGCGGCGACACGGGGGCGATGAGCCCGGCACAGGCCCGGCAGATCCTGGTGGAGGCCCGGCTTCACCCCGGCGGCGACTCGGGCGCGCACGCCCTGCGTCACTCGGCGGACGCCCTGGGCACCGCCACCGACCCCTCCGTCGCGCTGCTGCCGTCCCTGCCCATGCTGCTCGGCCATGTCCTCGCGGCGATCGCCGCGGGCTGGCTGCTACGGCGCGGCGACCTCGCCCTGCTGCGGATCAGCGAACTCTCGGCCCCTACGGTCGCCGAGGGGACGCCCGTACGGTCCCTGCGCGCGGCGCTCGCGCTGGCGCGCGCCCTGTACGCCGGGCTCACCGGCGCGCCCGACGCCCGCCCGCGCATCCGGCGCGCCCCCGCACGGGCGGTCCCGGAACCCCGTACCACCGCACTCCAGCACACCGTGATCCGGCGCGGGCCGCCCGCCGCCGTACTCGTTCTCGCCGCCTGACGCGACACGCGCCGCCACTTTCCTCCGTGGTCCGCCGCTGTCGCGCGGCACGCGCGCGTACCCGCCGTCCGGCGGACGCACGGCTCGACGGACTCGCTGTCCGGCGATCGTTCTTCGGCGGGCCCCCGTTTTTCGGTAGAACCCTCAACGGGCACCTCCACGCGCGCGTACCCCTCTTCACCAACGGATCCCTCACTCGAAGTGGAGCGCTCATCACCATGAAGGCTTCTCGTCTCTCCGCCGCGGCCCTCGTCGCCGCCTCGGCCGTCGTCGTCCTGTCCGCCCCCGCCTTCGCGCACGTCGGCGTGCAGCCGGAGGGCACGGCCGCCAAGGGCGGCTACGCGGTCGTCGACTTCAAGGTCCCCAACGAGCGCGACGACGCCTCGACCACCAAGCTGGAGGTCAGCTTCCCGGCCGAGCACCCGCTGTCCTCGGTCATGCCGCAGCCCATGGCGGGCTGGAAGATCCAGGTCACCAAGTCCAAGCTCGACAAGCCGATCGAGTCGCACGGCCACCAGATCACCGAGGCGGTCACCAAGGTCACCTGGACCGCCACCGGCAAGGGCGTCGAGCCGGGCTACTTCCAGAAGTTCCCGGTCTCCGTGGGCGCCCTGCCCGAGGACGCCGACGAGATGGTGTTCAAGGCGATCCAGACGTACTCCAGCGACGAGGTCGTGCGCTGGATCGAGGTGCCGCAGGAGGGCCAGGAGGAGCCGGAGCACCCGGCTCCGGTGCTGAAGCTGTCCGCCGCCGAGGACGACCACCACGGCTCCGCGGGCCCGGAGAAGGAGTCCGAGCAGCCCTCCGAGGACGCCTCGCCCGCCGCCAAGACCACCTCCGAGGCCGCCGAACCGGCCGACGGCACCGACACCACCGCCCGTGTGCTGGGCGTCGTCGGCATCGTCGTCGGCGCGGCCGGTGTGGCGTACGGCGTCCTGGCCGGCCGCCGGCGCGGCACCTCCGCCTGACGCCTCCCCGCTTCGACGGTGTGCGCCGGACGGCGTGCGGAACGCGCCCCCCGCCAAGGGCGGCGCGCCCTCCGTACGCCACCGGCGCACGCCGAGATCTCACCTCTGGGACATTTTTCTATGCGTAAGAAGACGTTCACGGCGGCCGCGTTGCTCGCTGCCGCCACCCTGACCCTGTCCGCGTGCGGGGGCGGGAGCGACGACAGCGGTTCGCCCGTCACCGTCGTCTCCGAGGAGGGCGGCGGCGACACCAAGGCGGCCACCGTCCTCGACCAGCCGTTCGAGAAGCCGGATCTGGTGCTCACGGACACGCGGGGCGAGAAGTACGACCTCCGCGAGGAGACCGCGGGCAGGCCCACGCTGATCTACTTCGGCTACACCAACTGCCCCGACGTGTGCCCGCTGACGATGAACAACATCGCCGTCGCCAAGACCAAGCTGCCCGAGGCCGACCAGGACGAGCTGCGGATCGTGTTCGTCACCACCGACCCGGACCGGGACACCCCGGCCGCGCTCGGCAAGTGGCTCAAGGGCATCGACCCGCAGGCCGTCGGCCTCTCCGGCGACTTCGCCACCATCCAGGCGGCCGCCCGCACGCTCGGTATCACCATCGAGCCGCCGCACAAGGAGAAGGGCGAGATCGTCTCGACGCACGGCACGCAGGTCGTCGCCTTCTCCCCGAAGACCGACGCCGGATACGTCCTCTACGGCGAGGACGCCACCGTCGACGACTACATCAAGGACCTCCCCAAGCTGGCCAAGGGGGAGAAGCCGTGAGGCGTACGGCGCCGGCGGCGGCCCTGCTGACCGGGGCGCTGGCGCTCACGGGCTGCGGCGCGGACACCGCGGCGGACGTCTCCGTCAGCGCCGCCTACATGCCGCAGCCCGTCTCGGACACCATGGCGGCCGGCTTTCTGACCATCGCCAACAAGGGCGGCACCACGGACGAGTTGACGTCCGTGACCAGCGACATCGGTGAAGTGACCGTGCACGAGACGGTCGACTCGGCGATGCGCGAGGCCGAACGGCTCCCGGTGCCCGCGCACGGTGAGCTCGTGCTGGAGAGCGGCGGGAACCACCTGATGTTCGAGAACCTGGAACGCAGGCCGAAGCAGGGCGAGACGGTCTCCGTCGAACTGCGCTTCGCCGAATCCGGCACGGTCACGGTCAAGATGCCGGTGAAGTCCGCCACGTACACCCCGGATTCCGGGCACTGAGGGAGGGACCACCTTGACACCGACCACCGCTCCCCGCTTCCGGGGCCTGGTGCTGCTGCTCCTGGCCGCCGCCGGGCTGCTCCTCGGCGGCGCCGGCACCGCCTCCGCGCATGCCGCGCTGACCGGCAGCGACCCCCGGCAGGGGGCAGTGGTCGACAAGGCCCCGGCCCAGGTATCGCTCACCTTCTCCGAGCCGGTCTCGCTCTCCGACGACTCGCTCCAGGTCCTCGACCCCCAGGGCGAGCGGGCCGACACGGGCGAGGCGGGCAACGTCAGCGGGACGACGTACGCCGTCAAACTGCACTCGGGACTGCCCGACGGCACCTACACGGTGGCCTATCAGGTGGTGTCCGCCGACAGCCATCCCATCGCCGGTGCCTACACCTTCTCCATCGGCGCCCCCTCGTCGACCTCCGTCTCGGTGGCGGAGCGCACGGCCGGGGGCGGGGCCGTGGGATGGCTGTACGGGGTCGGGCGGTACGTCTCGTACGCCGGGTTCATCGTGCTGGCCGGCGGGGCCGCCTTCGTGCTGGCCTGCTGGCCGCGCGGCGCGGGTGCGCGGGCCGTGCAGCGGCTCGTCGTCTCGGGGTGGGTGACGCTCACCGCGGCGACGCTGGGGCTGCTGCTGCTGCGCGGCGCGTACACACGGTCCGGCTCGCTCGGCGACGTGTTCGACCTCGATCTGCTCGGACAGGTCCTCCAGACCAAGACCGGTGCGGCGCTCGTCTCCCGGCTGCTGCTGCTCGCCGCGGCGGCGCTCTTCATCGCCGTGCTCTTCGGCGCGTACGAGAAACGGGACGACGACGAGAAACGGGATCTCACGTTCGGGCTGGCGCTCGGCGGCGGTGTCGTCGCCACGGGGATCGCCGCGACCTGGGCGATGGCCGAGCACGCCTCCAGCGGGCTCCAGCCCGGGATCGCGATGCCGGTCGCGGTGATCCATCTGCTGGCGGTGGCGGCGTGGCTGGGCGGGCTGGGCGCGCTGCTGGTGTCGCTCTACTGGGCGCCCGCCGAGATTCCGCTGGAGGCCGCCGCGGTACGGCGGTTCTCCCTGGTCGCCTTCGGCAGCGTGATCACCCTGGTCGTGACCGGCCTCTACCAGTCATGGCGGCAGGTCGGCTCCTGGTCGGCGCTCACCGGGACACGGTACGGACAGCTGCTGCTGGTCAAGGTGGCACTGGTGGTGCTGCTGGTCGGGGTGGCGTGGATCTCGCGACGGTGGACCGGCCGGCTGACGGACGTCGTGGCCGCGAGTACCGCGGGCAAGCGGCGCGAGCGGGAGGGCGCCAAGGCCGCGGCCCGGTCCGGTTCCGTCGGCTCCGGGGAATCAGGGGACGCGAAACGCGCGGGCGGGTCAGGGGACACGAAGCGGACCGGCGACTCCGCGAACGCCAAGGGGGCCGGTGACGGCAAGCGGGCCGCCCAGCTCGCACGGCAGCGGGCCGCCGTGGAGGTCGCCCGGCAGAAGCGGGAGCGGAACGCCGAACCGGCCCGTCACGGGCTGCGCCGCTCGGTGCTGGCCGAGGCCGGCGTCGCGGTGGTCCTGCTCGCGGTCACGACGGCGCTGACGTCCACCGAGCCGGGGCGCACGGTGGAGGACGCCGAGGCGGCCGCCGCGTCCTCGTCGTCCGCCGAGGCCTCGGCCACCGGCGTGGTCACGCTGGACATCCCCTTCGACACCGGCGGCTCGGACGGCAAGGGCGTCGTCCGCGTCGACATCGACCCCGCGCGGGTCGGAGGCAACGAGATGCACGTCTACGTGCAGCGCCCCAACGGCCGGGCCTTCGACATCCCCGAGGTGAAGGTCGCCTTCACCCTGAAGTCCAAGAACGTCGGGCCACTGCCCGTCGTCCCCGACCACATCACGACCGGACACTGGTCGGCGAGCGGAGTGCAGATCCCCATGGCGGGCGAATGGGAGATCGCCGTGACCGTGCGCACCTCCGACATCGACCAGGTGACCGTCTCCAAGAACGCGCAGATCGGCTGAACATCACCATGGCTGAGCAGATGGCCCACCCCGCGGCCGACCACACCGCCGACCACACCCCCGACCCGTCCGTCCGGCGGCGGCGTACGGCCGGCAGGCCTCCCCAGGGACCCGCCTCGGCGGACACACACCCCGGGGAGGGCGTCTCGCGGCGGGCACTGCTCGGAACCGCCGGTGCCACCGGCCTGGTCCTGGGTGCGGCGGGCGCCGCCGCCGGGTACGCGGCGGCGCCCGCGCGGGCGACACCGCTCACCTCGCTCGGCGCCGACCGGGTGATGTTTCACGGGAAACATCAGCCCGGCATCACGACCCCGATGCAGGCGCGCGGCCATGTCCTCGCCTTCGACCTCGTCGCCGGCGCCGGCCTCAAGCAGGCCGCCGCGCTGCTGCGCCGCTGGTCCGAGACGGCCCGGCGGCTGATGGCGGGCGAGCCCGCGCAGGACGGCGACACGAGTGTGGCGCAGGACGCCGGGCCCTCGTCGCTGACGATCACCTTCGGGTTCGGGCACAGCTTCTTCGGCCGTACGGGCCTGGAGGAGCAGCGACCGGTCGCCCTCGATCCGCTGCCCGCGTTCTCCTCCGACCACCTCGACAAGGCACGGGGCGAGGGCGACCTGTGGGTACAGATCGGCGCCGACGACGCCCTGGTCGCCTTTCACGCCCTGCGGGCGATCCAGAAGGACGCGAGCGGTGCCGCCCGGGTCCGGTGGCAGATGAACGGCTTCAACCGGTCGCCGGGCGCCACGGCCCGCCCGATGACGGCGCGCAACCTCATGGGCCAGATCGACGGGACGCGCAATCCGAAGCCGGCGGAGGCCGACTTCGACCGGCGGGTCTTCGTGCCGGAGTCCGGACCGGCCGACCCGGCCTGGATGGCGGGCGGCTCCTACGCCGTCGTACGCCGCATCCGCATGCTCCTCGACGACTGGGAGCGGCTCTCGCAGGGGGAGCAGGAGGACGTCATAGGGCGGCGCAAGGCCGACGGGGCGCCGCTGTCGGGCGGGTCCGAGACGACCGGGATGGACCTGGAGAAGACGGACGCCGAGGGCAACCTGGTCGTCCCGATCAACGCGCACGCGCGGATCAGCCGGCCCGACCAGAACGGGGGCGCGGCGATGCTGCGGCGCCCGTTCTCGTACCACGACGGCATCGACGCCGACGGGGTCCCGGACGCCGGGCTGCTGTTCATCTGCTGGCAGGCGGACCCGCTGCGCGGGTTCGTGACCGTGCAGCGGAAGCTCGACCGGGGGGACGCGCTGTCGCGGTTCGTCCGGCACGAGGCGAGCGGGTTGTTCGCCGTGCCGGGTGGGGCGTCGGAGGGCGGGTACGTGGGGCAGGAGTTGCTGGAGGGATGAGTGATCCACACCAGGGCAGCCGTGGCGACGCGGCGGCGGCCCTGGTGTGGATCACTCCTCGAAGGGGGCGCGTTCACTCACCCGAGGGGCTCTCGTGAGACGCGTGAGCCGGGTGCGCGGAGGCCCATTAGGGTGAGGACATGCCAGCGAGCTATGCGTATCTCGGCCCCGAGGGCACCTTCACCGAAGTCGCTCTGCGCACACTGCCGGAGGCGGCGACCCGCGAGCTGATCCCGTACGTGTCGGTCCAGTCCGCGCTGGACGCGGTGCGCGGGGGCGAGGCCGAGGCCGCGTTCGTGCCGATCGAGAACTCCGTCGAGGGCGGCATCACGACGACCCTGGACGAGCTGGTCGCGGGCGAGCCCCTGATGATCTACCGCGAGGTGCTGCTGTCGATCACCTTCGCGCTGCTGGTCAGGCCGGGCACCTCGCTGTCGGACATCAAGACGGTCTCCGCGCATCCCGCGGCCCAGCCGCAGGTGCGCAACTGGCTGCGCAAACACCTGCCGGACGCGACCTGGGAGTCCGCCGCCTCGAACGCGGACGCGGCCCGGCTGGTCCAGGACGGCCGGTACGACGCCGCCTTCGCGGGCGAGTTCGCCGCCGCCCGCTACGGCCTGACGGCCCTGGAGACCGGGATCCACGACGCGGAGAACGCGCAGACCCGCTTCGTCCTGGTCGGCCGCCCCGCCCGGCCCGCCGCACCGACCGGCGCGGACAAGACGTCCATCGTGCTGTGGCAGCGGGACGACCACCCCGGCGGCCTGCGTGACCTGCTGGGCGAGTTCGCCACCCGGGGCATCAACCTGATGCTGCTCCAGTCCCGGCCCACCGGCGCCGGCATCGGCAACTACTGCTTCTGCATCGACGCCGAGGGGCACATCTCCGACCGCCGGGTCGCCGAGACCCTGATGGGACTCAAGCGGATCTGCCTCCAGGTCCGGTTCCTCGGCTCGTACCCGCGCGCGGACCTGCGGCCGGGGGATGTGGGGCGTCCGCTGCGCGGTACGTCGGACGACGAGTTCACCTCGGCGGCGGACTGGGTGACCCGGTGCCAGGACGGCCGGTTCTAGCCCGGTACCGTTGGTGCTACCTGCATATATTCGTTATCCACAGATGTTATCCACAGGTCCGCATCTCGACCTGGGGACAAGTCGACAGCAAGCTATGACCCAGTCGACAAATCGCCCCACGGAACCCCTCGGCGTCCACCGGCGGGCAGGTCACCCTTCGTCCACTCTTTTCCTTCGGTCAACCCTTTGGGGCGACGCATCTCCACTCGAAAGTGGGCGTAGGGGAGGTTTGCCATGGGAATCCAAAGTTCCGCCGGAGCAGTTCGGATTGATCAATTCCGAATCCACAGATCTCCCGCACAGCCTGTGGATAACTTTCCGGCCGGTGCGGATTCCTGTGGACAACACGAACCCCAAGTCCCGCTCCCCACAAGGAAATCCGGTCAACCACCCACCCGTCGACTGCCACGATCAAGGGATCCCCAAGATCTTTATTGACGAAGACGCGCGACACCGGGCAATGACGGCATGGCGGCACATGATCCGCAGTACGGAATAGTGAGTCGTGAGCGCTCACCCCGCACCGGTAGCCTGGTGCGCGTGATTGACCTTCGCCTGCTCCGTGAGGACCCTGACCGTGTGCGCGCCTCCCAGCGCGCCCGTGGAGAGGACGTCGCGCTCGTCGACGCTCTCCTGTCTGCCGACGAACGGCGCAGGTCGTCCGGCGTCAGCTTCGACGAGCTGCGCAACGAGCAGAAGGGCCTCGGCAAGCTCATCGGCAAGGCCTCCGGCGACGAGAAGGCCGAGCTGCTGAAGCGGGCGAGCCAGCTCGCCGCCGACGTCAAGGCGGCCGACGCCGAGCGTGACGCGGCCGACGCCGAGACCCAGGAACTGCTGCAGCGGCTCGGCAACCTCGTCCACCCCGACGTCCCCGTGGGCGGCGAGGAGGACTTCGTCACCCTGGAGACGCACGGCACGATCCGCGACTTCGGCGCCGAGGGCTTCGAGCCCCGGGACCACCTCGAACTCGGGCAGCTCCTCGGCGCGATCGACGTCGAGCGCGGCGCGAAGGTCTCGGGTTCGCGGTTCTACTTCCTCACGGGAGTCGGCGCGCTGCTGGAGCTGGCCCTGGTGAACGCCGCGATGGCGCAGGCCACGGCGGCGGGCTTCACCCCGATGCTCACCCCGGCGCTCGTCCGCCCGCAGTCGATGGCCGGCACCGGCTTCCTCGGCCAGGCCGCGCAGGACGTCTACCACCTCGCCGCCGACGACCTCTACCTCGTCGGCACCTCCGAGGTCGCGCTCGCCGCGTACCACATGGACGAGATCCTCGACGCGGACAAGCTCCCGCTGCGCTACGCGGGCTTCTCGCCCTGCTTCCGCCGCGAGGCCGGCTCGCACGGCAAGGACACCCGGGGCATCTTCCGCGTGCACCAGTTCGACAAGGTCGAGATGTTCTCGTACGTCGCACCCGAGGACTCGCAGGCCGAGCACCAGCGCCTGCTCGAGTGGGAGAAGCAGTGGCTGAACTCGCTGGAGCTGCCGTACCGCGTCATCGACGTGGCCTCCGGTGACCTGGGCTCCTCGGCCTCGCGCAAGTTCGACTGCGAGGCGTGGATCCCGACGCAGGGCAAGTACCGCGAGCTGACCTCGACCTCGGACTGCACCGAGTTCCAGTCCCGCCGCCTGTCGATCCGGGTCCGCGAGGACAAGAAGGTGCGCCCGCTGGCCACCCTCAACGGCACCCTGTGCGCCGTACCGCGCACGATCGTCGCGATCCTGGAGAACCACCAGCAGGCCGACGGCTCCGTGCGCGTGCCCGAGGTGCTGCGTCCGTACCTGGGCGGCCGGGAGGTCCTGGAGCCGGTGGCCAGGTGAACGACACGGCACCCGCCGCGGGGTTCCCGTACCGGCTGATCGCCACCGACCTGGACGGCACGCTGCTGCGTTCCGACGGGTCGGTCTCGCGACGCACCCGTGAGGCGCTCGCCGCGGCCACCGCGGCGGGCGCCGCGCACATCGTCGTCACCGGCCGCGGGGTCCCGTGGACCCGGCACATACTCGACGACCTCGACTACACCGGTCTGGCCGTCTGCGGCCAGGGCGCCCAGGTGTACCACGCGGGGGAGCAGCGTCTGCTGACGTCGGTGACCCTGGACCGGCAGCTGGCGGGAGTGGCCCTGGCGAAGATCGAGGCGGAGGTCGGCCCGTTGTATCTGGCGGCCAGCCGCGACGGTCTGGACGGCGAGGTGCTGGTCGGTCCGGGCTACACCCTCCAGGGCAAGCTGCCGACGACTGCCCTCACCGAGGCGGCGGACCTCTGGTCGGCGCCGCTGAACAAGATCTACATCCAGCACCCGACCCTGACCGACGACGAGCTCTCGGAGGTCGCCCAGCGCGCCGCGGGCGGCTTCGTCTCCGTCACGATGGCGGGGCACGGCATCGTCGAACTCCTCCCCCTCGGCCTGTCCAAGGCGACGGGGCTGTCACTGGCGGCCCGGCGTCTGGGCATGAAGGCCGCGGACACCATCGCCTTCGGCGACATGCCCAACGACATCCCGATGTTCGCCTGGGCGGCGCGGGGTGTGGCGATGGCCAACGCGCACGACGAACTGCGAGCGGTGGCCGACGAGGTCACCGCGTCCAACGAGGAGGACGGGATCGCGGTGGTGGTGGAGCGGTTGCTGGACGCATCCGCTCCGGCACGACCGGGGGCGGGTTCGGGTCGGTAGGTAGCGGGGTGTTCGGTGCCGGGTCTTGCGGTGCCGGTCGTTCCGTGCCGGTCGTTCCGTGCCGGTCGTTCCGCGTGCCGGTCGTTCCGTGCCGGTCGTTCCGTGCCGGTCGTTCGGTGCCGGTCGTTCGGTGCCGGGATACGTGCGGTCTTCGGTACCGGGTCTTCGGTACGACCGGGGGCCGGACCGGCTCGGTACCGGGTCTTCGGTACCGGGCTGTGTGATCCGACGCCATGCGGCATCCGGCTCGGGGCGGGTGCCGGTCGGGACAGGTGCCGCTCAGGGCTGGATCGGCCCCGCGGCGGTTCCTGTCCCGTTCGCTGTCGGTTCGGTTCGGCCCCGGACCGGGCGGGTGCCGGGGCGTACGGTGCGGCGGAGGATGCACGGATCGAACGTGCGCGGGCTCTTCCGGCCCGACCACGGCTTAGCAAGCCGGTGCCTTACCACTCGGCCAATCCTCCGGGTGGGCGGCCCACGCGAGAGCGACATCGCGTGCTCGAAGCGGCCGCCCCGGGCAGCTCCCCCTGCGGGGCGAGCTCGGCGGAGCGGTGGCGACTACTCCGGAGCCCTTCGGCTGCCCTGACGGGAGCTGGACGTACTGCCGTGCAGGGACATCGTCCGGCTCCTCTCCCAGTACGTGGCCGCCGGTCTGACCCGGCGTCGGGGACACCCTCACTCTGCCCGTACGCCGAGTCGACCGCCACTGATTAACGAGGGAGCCGGTCCCCGCTACCGGCGGCGCCACCAGCGCCGACGGGCCTTGCTGAAGAACCACCCGGCGGGCGGTTCTTCCGAGCGCCACGGCTGCGGCTCGGGCTCGTCCCGTCGCCAGCGCTCGGTGAGCATGCGGGCGCGGGCCGAGGGCTCCGAGGCACCGGCGGCCCGGACGAAGTCCTCGTCCAGGACGATGTCGTCCCAACCGTCGCCCGCACCCGGTTCGTTGCCTGCGGCGTCGCTCACCTCGTCGCCCGAGCGCCCGCGATCCTCGTGCTGGGGCGTCTCCTCCGTCATGCCCGTACCTCCAGCCGTGCGTCACCGTCCGTCCAGTGTGGCCGGGGCGAGGTGAGGCCCCCGTCAGGAACGAGGGCCCCACCGTCCGAGGTCATGTCACTCCTCGCCGGCCAGCGTCAGCGACCGCAGCTTCTGCCCCGCGTACCAGGTGGCGAGGACGGTGACCACGGCCAGCAGCACCGTCGCCGTCGTCAGCCCGACGTCCGAGGTGATCAGTTCGCCGTTGCCGACCTCGTGGGCCACGGCCAGCGACCACTGCTGGACGCTGAGCGTGCGCGCACCGGCCACCAGGGAGCCGAACAGCGCCTCCCAGACCAGTGCGTAGACCAGGCCGAAGACCACCGCGTGCCGGGACACCGTGCCCAGCAGCAGGAACAGCGCGGCGTAGGCGATGGAGGCGACCAGCGCGGCCACCGTGTAGGCGACGGCGACCTGCTGGCTGTTGCCGTTCAGGATGAAGCCCGCGATCAGCGTGGGCACCGCGGAGAACACCATCGTCACCGCGATGGCCACGATCAGCTTGGTGAAGATGATCGTCGGCCGCTTCACGGGCTTGGACAGCAGATACACCACCGAGCCGTCGTCGATCTCCGGGCCGATCGCGCCCGTGCCCGCGATGACGCCGATGATCGGCACCATCGTGGCCAGCGCGAGCCCGCCCAGCAGGTCGGCCGCCGTCTGGTCGTCGGCGCCGGCGAGGGCGCGCACGGCCACGGAGATCGCGATCAGCAGCAGGGGCAGGGCGCCGAGGATGAGGGCCCGGCGCCGGCCGAGCAGGGCCCGGTAGGTGAGGCGGGCGACTGTGGGGTCGTACATTCTTCGGCCTCCTACGCCGTGACCAGATACGAGAACACGGACTCGAGGGACTCGTCGGACGGCGAGACCGTCAGCAGACGGATGCCGTGGTCCCGGGCCACCCGCGGCAGCAGGGCGGTGAAGCGGCCGAAGTCGACGGCCTGGATGCGCAACGCGCCCTCGGTGAGGTCCACTTCGATGCCGGACGTCGACGGGTCGGCGATCAGCGCGGCCGCGAGTGCGCGGTCGTCGCTGGAACGCACCAGGTAGCGGTGCGGCCGGTCGGTCATCAGGCGGCGGATCTTGCGGAAGTCGCCGCTGGCCGCGTGCCGGCCGGCGACCACGACCTCGATGTGCCAGGCCAGTTGCTCGACCTCTTCGAGGATGTGGGAGGAGAACAGCACCGTGCGGCCCTCGTCGCCCATCCGCCGCAGCAGGTCCATCAGCTGCATCCGCTGGCGCGGGTCCATGCCGTTGAAGGGCTCGTCGAGCAGCAGCAGCGACGGCTCGTGGACCAGGGCGGACGCCATCTTCACGCGCTGGCGCATGCCCTTGGAGTACGTGGCGATCTTGCGGTCCTGCGCGTACTCCATCTCGACCGTCGCGAGGGCCCTCTGCGCCGCCTTGGCGCCCAGACCGTGCAGCTCGGCGTTGGCGACGACGAACTCGCGGCCGGTGAGGAAGTCGTACATCGCCTCGCGCTCGGGGACGATGCCGATCTTCTTGTAGATCTGCTCGTTGCGCCACACCGCCTCTCCGTCGAGGGTGACGGTGCCGGTGGAGGGGGCCAGGAAGCCGCCCATCATGTTGATCAGCGTGGACTTCCCGGCGCCGTTGGGGCCGAGCAGGCCGGTGACACCGGGGCCGATCGTCATGGTGATGTCGTTGACGGCGACCACGTTGCCGAACCAGCGGGAGACATGGTCGAGGGAGAGCGTGGTCACAGTCCCACCTTCTTGTAGCGGCGCACCAGGAGGCCGTAGCACGCGGCGATCAGACCCAGGGCGACGGCGACGTAGACGACGCCCTCGGCGTTCGAGGGGCCGACTCCGCCGGGGAACACCGATTCCGCGCCGAGGAACGCGGACTGCACTCCGTCGACGAGGGTGATCGGCGAGAAGAGACCGATCCAGGCGATCGCTTCCGAGGTTCCCTGCACGTCCGCGATGGCCTGCAGGGTGGAGACCGCGCCGGAGGAGATGGTCAGCACGGCGATCACGGCCGCGATACCGAAGCCTCGCCGTGGTGTGACCGAGGCGATGACCAGGCCGATTCCGGCGAAGAGCAGCGAGAGCAGCGCCACGGAGACCAGTCCCTGTGCGAAACCCTTGGTCTGGTCCGCGAAGTCGAGCTTGGCCAGCAGCGCGCCCGCGTAGAGGACGAGCAGCGGGGTGGCGGTGAGGATGAACAGCGCCGAGGCCAGGGCGGTGTACTTGGCGCGTACGTAGTCGGCGGTCTCGATCGGTCGCGAGAAGTACAGCGGAACGGTCTTGAAGCGCAGGTCGCGCGAGACGGACTGGGGTGCCTGCGAGGCGAGGTACAGGCTGATCACGGCCTGCATGATGACCGCGTAGCGCGTGTAGTCCACGGGCAGGTCGTTGGCCTTGGTGGCGACCGCGACGGCGACCATGATGGCCGCCGGTACGCACATCACCACGAACAGCAGCATCGGCAGCACCTTGGACTTCACCGAGCGGCCGAGGCCGTAGGAGCCGCGCAGGGACTGCGAGTAGAGGGATCGGCGGGCGTAGGCGCGGCCGAGGCGCGGGCCGTCGTACGTGCGGTAGCCGATGTTGTGGATGCGGGTCTGGTCACCCGGTGCCGTGGGTACGGGCTGCTCAACCGCCATGGCGGACCGCCTCCTTCCGCTGCTCGTCGCTGTCGGTGCCGGTGTCCGTGCCGGTGTCGGCGTCGGTGCCCGTGTCGGTACCCGTGTCGGTGGTGAAGACCTCGGAGATCTGGTGGCGGCGCTGCTCCATGCGCACCAGGCCCAGACCGAGGTCGGCGACCGTGTCCCGGACCAGGTCGTAGGTCTCCTCGCCCTTCGCGGTGAGCAGCAGGACGTGGCCGGCGCCGGGCAGTCCGCTGCCGGCGGCGACGGTCACCCCGCGCTCCTGGAGCGCGTCGCGCACCGCGCGGGTGCCGTCCGGGTGCTCGTCGGTGTCGGTGACCTCGATGGCGAGGGTCGTCGTGGTCTGCGTGAAGTCCCTGGTGGAGCTGGAGCGCAGGAGCTTGCCGCCGTCGACCACGACGACGTGGTCGCAGGTGCGTTCCAGCTCGCCCAGCAGGTGCGAGGTGACCAGCACGGAGATGCCGAAGTCGGTGTGGATCCGGCGGATCAGGCCGAGCATCTCGTCACGGCCGACCGGGTCGAGGCCGTTCGTCGGCTCGTCCAGGAAGACCAGCTGCGGGTCGTGGACCAGGGCCTGCGCCAGCTTGACGCGCTGCTTCATGCCCGTGGAGTAGCCGCCGATGGGGCGGTAGCGCTCCTCGTACAGGCCGACGTGGCGCAGCGTGTCCGCGGTGCGCTCGCGCGCCGCGGTGGGCGGCAGGCCGGACATGCGCGCCATGTGGACGACGAACTCGGTGGCCGAGACGTCGGGCGGCAGACAGTCGTGCTCCGGCATGTACCCCACGCGCTCGCGGATGGCGGCGCCCTCGGTGGCGACATCGAGTCCGAGCACTTCGGCGCGGCCCTCGGTGGCGGGGGACAGACCCAGCAGGATCTTGATCAGTGTGGACTTGCCGGCTCCATTGGCTCCGACGAGTCCGGTCACACCGGGCCCGACGTCCACGGAGAGCCGGTCAAGAGCGGTCACCCGGGGGAACCGCTTGCTCAGGCTTTCGGTCGCGATCACAGTCACGTCCACGACGGTAGCGACGAGGGCCATGCGCGTCGTCAGACCCCAGAGCAGTCTTCACGTCACTCTCGAGTATTACGGGACCCCGAGGGTCACCCTGAAGGTCGAACCGCACGTCAGAGTTGTCCGCATCCGTGCGGTCGCAGGCAGGCCGGCACGGGCCTGTTGACGGATCCTCTAACAACTGCCACATTCACCGATGTCAAGTGACGAGCACGTACCGCGACCAGCCGGACGGGTGCCATGGCGACGGCAGTGACCAGTGAACGCTCGACGGAGCTGCGCGGGTTCCGGAAGGTGCGGCGCCTCGCCCATGCGTGCGAGCGGTCCGTGGCCGCCCTGACGCGGCCGGGCGTGACCGGGCATGAGGCGGCGCGGACGCAGCGGGAGGGGCCGCGCGAGCGGGGCCTGCGCGACAGGTTCCCTCCGCCGTTCGCCCGGTTCGGCGACCGCACGGCGTTCGACGAACTGCCGTGGAGGTCCCCCCGCGTGAGCGCTTTCGCACGTGGGGGAGTGCGGCGACGGGCGGAGGAGAGATGACGATGCTCGCGGACGCGCGGGAGCGCCGGGTGCGCACGGGCGGGATCGAGCTGTGCGTGGCCGAGCTGGGCGATCCGGAGCGGCCGACGGTCGTCCTGGTGCACGGCTACCCGGACAGCAAGGAGGTGTGGTCCGAGGTCGCGAACCGCCTGGCCGGCCGCTTCCACGTCGTGCTGTACGACGTCCGGGGCCACGGCCGGTCGACGGCACCGCGACCGCTGCGCGGCGGCTTCACCCTGGAGAAGCTGACGGACGACTTCCTGGCCGTCGTGGACACGGTGAGCCCGGACCGTCCGGTGCACGTCGTGGGGCACGACTGGGGCTCGGTGCAGGCATGGGAGTTCGTCACCGTCCGGCGCACCGAGGGCCGGATCGCGTCGTTCACCTCGATGTCCGGCCCGTCCCTCGACCACTTCGGGCACTGGATCAAGCAGCGGATCAGGCGCCCCACCCCGCGCCGGGTCGGCCAGCTCCTCGGCCAGGGCGCCAAGTCCTGGTACGTGTACCTGCTGCACACACCCGTCCTGCCCGAGCTGGCCTGGCGGGGCCCCCTCGGCACCCACTGGCCGCGCGTCCTGGAGCTCATGGAGAGGGTCCCGGGCGACGGGTATCCGACCGCGTCCCTGCGCACGGACGCGGCGCACGGGGCATGGCTGTACCGCGACAACGTGCGGCGACGACTGCGCAGGCCCCGCCTTGACGCCTACGCGCACGCTCCCGTGCAGCTCGTCACACCCCAGGGCGACGCGTTCCTCTCGGAGCGCATCTACGACGGACTGGAGCGATGGGCTCCGCGGCTGACCCGGCGAACGCTGCCCGCCCGGCACTGGATCCCGCGCAGCCGTCCGGACCAGCTGGCCGCCTGGGTCGGGGAGTTCGTGATCGCCAACGAGGGAGGCAGGCCGGTGATCGAGGCGACGGGCCGGCACGCGGACCGTTTCGGCGGGCAGCTCGTGCTGGTCACGGGCGCGGGCAGCGGCATCGGAAGGGCCACGGCGTTGGCGTTCGCGGAGGCCGGAGCGCGGGTGGTCGCCGTCGACCGGGACGCGGAGGGAGCGGCCGGGACCGCCGAGATGTCCCGTCTGATCGGTGCGCCGCAGTCCTGTGCCGAGACCGTCGACGTCGCCGAC
Source organism: Streptomyces sp. NPDC002309 (assembly GCF_053593375.1). Taxonomy (NCBI): domain Bacteria; kingdom Bacillati; phylum Actinomycetota; class Actinomycetes; order Kitasatosporales; family Streptomycetaceae; genus Streptomyces; species Streptomyces sp. NPDC002309. Next base: position 186,395 of record NZ_JBSFCI010000003.1, read on the forward strand.
GAGCAGGCGATGGAGAAGCTCGCGGAGAGGGTCGCGTCGGAGTACGGCGTCGTGGACGTGCTGGTGAACAACGCCGGGATCGGCCTGTCCGGGGCCTTCCTGGACACCACCTCGGAGGACTGGCGCAAGGTCCTCGACGTCAACCTGTGGGGCGTGATCCACGGCTGCCGGATCTTCGGCCGTCGGATGGCCGAGCGCGGGCAGGGCGGCCACATCGTCAACATCGCCTCGGCGGCGGCGTTCCAGCCCTCCCGGACGCTGCCCGCCTACAGCACCTCGAAAGCCGCCGTGCTGATGCTGAGCGAGTGCCTGCGCGCGGAACTCGCCGGCCGGGGCATCGGTGTCACGGCGATCTGCCCCGGCTTCGTCAACACCGGTATCACCTCGACGGCGCGCTTCGTGGGCGTGGACGCGGCGGAGGAGAAGCGGCGCCGGAAGCGGGCCGCACGGCTGTACGGGATGCGGAACTATCCGCCGGAGAAGGTCGCCGCCGCGATTCTGCGGGCGGTGGTGCGCGACGAGGCGGTGGTCGCGGTGACTCCGGAGGCGCGTGGGGCGTATCTGATGGCGCGGTTCATGCCGGGCGTGCTGCGCAGGATCGCCCGGGTGGACCCGCGGTGGTGAGCGGGGCATCTGTCGTACGGCGCCCGCGTCCGCTCGCCCGGTACACAGCTCGGCATCAAATGGACCAAAGGGTACAAATATTGACCAAGCCCCTGATGGTCATGAGCGGTTGTCCACAGGCCCGTCAATTGCCCTGTGGACAACTCAAGTTGGTTGTGGATCAAACCTGTGGAGCAAAATCAAGTGCGTGATCCACGTCTCGCCCGGCACGCTGGGAGCATGGACGAAAGACGCACTGTGAAGGTGTCGAAGTATCTCGCGAAGCACCTGCGCCACCAACCCGAGGGGATCGGGCTGACGCTCGACGAGGGCGGCTGGATCGAGATCGAGACGCTGATCGCGGCGGCGACCGCGCACGGCTTCCGGTTCACCCGCGAGGAGCTGGACCATGTGGTCGCGGCGAACGACAAGAAGCGTTTCGCCGTCGACGGCACGCGGATACGCGCCAGCCAGGGCCACAGCGTCGAGGTCGACCTCGGACTGCCCCCGGCGACCCCGCCGGCTTACCTGTACCACGGCACCGCGATCGGCACTCTGGACGTGATCCGCGCCGAGGGGCTGCGGCCCATGCGCCGCCACGACGTGCACCTCTCCGCCGACCGCGAGACCGCGACCCGTGTCGGCGCCCGCCGCGGCCGGCCCGTGGTGCTGTCGGTGGACGCGGGCGCGATGCACCGCGACGGCCATGTGTTCCAGGTCAGCGCGAACGGCGTGTGGCTGACCAAGGCCGTGCCACCGGAGTACCTGCGCTTTCCCGAGCGGCACTGACGGAGGCCGGCCCCGCCGCCCCTGGCCCTGTGACCGGCCCCGCTGCCCCTGGCTCCGTGGCCGAGTCACCACGTGCGGTGACAGTTTCACGTGGAACAGGGAAGGCCGCTTAGGCTCGGGTCCATGAGTCTGCGCCTGAGCACTGTGATCCTCCCGTACCGCCGTTGGCACGAGGGCGGCCGTGCGGCCTGGCAGCGCGCCGAGCAGCTCGGCTTCCACACCGCGTACACCTACGACCACCTGTCCTGGCGCAGCTTCCGGGACGGCCCGTGGTTCGGTGCCGTGCCGACCCTGACCGCGGCCGCCGCAGTCACCGACGGTATGCGGCTGGGCACCCTGGTCACCTCACCGAACTTCCGGCACCCCGTCACCCTCGCCAAGGAACTGATCTCCCTCGACGACATCTCCGGTGGCCGGATCACGCTCGGCATAGGAGCGGGCGGCACCGGCTTCGACGCCACCGCGCTCGGCCAGGAGGCCTGGACCCCGAAGGAACGTGCCGACCGCTTCGGCGAGTTCCTGCCCCTGCTGGACCGCCTGCTCACCGAGGACGCGGTGTCCTACAAGGGCGACCACTACGCAGCGCACGAGGCGCGCAACATCCCGGGCTGTGTGCAGCGCCCCCGGCTGCCGTTCGCGGTGGCCGCGACCGGCCCGCGCGGTCTGAGGCTCGCCGCACGTCATGGGCAGGCGTGGGTGACGACCGGCGACCCGAAGCTCTACGAGGAGGGCACGCCCGAGCAGTCGGTTCAGGCGTTGCGCCTGCAGACCGAGCGGCTCGCCGACGCCTGCGCCGAGATCGGCCGCGACGCCCACGGCATGGACAAGATCCTCCTCACCGGGTTCACCCCCGACCGCAACCGGCCGCTGGGGTCCCTCGACGCGTTCGTGGACTTCGCGGGGCGTCATCAGGCGCTGGGCTTCACCGAGATCGTGATCCACTGGCCCATCCCGGACTCGGACTTCGCCACGGACGAGAAGGTCTTCGAGCAGATCGCGATGGAGGCTCCGGGACAGCTGGGCTGATCCGGATCTCCCCCGTCGGCCTGAGCGGATCGCGGGAAACGTCGCAGGTGGGGGCGGTGCGTCCGCATGTGCGCGGGCTCCCGCACACCCGTGCGGGGGCGTGCGCGAGAATGGCCGGGTGACCTCAGCGACTCGACAGCCCGAGACCCCGGCAGCCGCGGTTCCGCCCCGGCTGATCGCCACCGACCTCGACGGCACGCTGCTCCGGGACGACAAGTCGGTGTCCCCCCGCACGATCGCCGCCCTCGCGGCGGCCGAGGAGGCGGGCATCGAGGTCTTCTTCGTCACCGGCCGCCCGGCCCGCTGGATGGACGTCGTCAGTGACCACGTCCACGGTCACGGCCTCGCGATCTGCGGCAACGGCGCGGCCGTGGTCGACCTGCACGGCGGACCGGGCACACACCGGTTCGTGAAGGTGCGGGAGCTGGCCCGGGAGAACGCGCTGGACGCCGTACGGCTGCTGCGTGACGCGGCTCCGGGAACGGTGTACGCGGTGGAGCAGACGTACGGCTTCCACCAGGAGCCGGACTATCCCAAGCTGCACATGGAGACCCCCGACACCCGCGCCCCGGCCGAGCGTCTGCTGGCGCCGGACGCCCCGGGGGCGGGCGAGCCCGTCCTCAAGATCCTCGCCTTCCACCCGGAGATCGACCCGGACGCCTTCCTCGGCCTGGCCCGCCTCGCCATCGGCGATCGCGCCGACGTCACCCGGTCCAGCCCCAGCGCCCTGCTGGAGATCAGCGGCCCCGGTGTCTCCAAGGCCAGCACGCTCGCCCTGTGCTGCGCCGAGCGCGGTATCTCCCACGAGGAGGTCGTCGCCTTCGGCGACATGCCCAACGACGTCGAGATGCTCACCTGGGCCGGCCGGTCCTACGCCATGGGCAACGCCCACCCGGACGTCCTCGCCGCGGCTTCGGGCCGGACCGTCGCCAACAACGACGACGGGGTCGCGGTCGTGATCGAGCGGATGCTCGCGGAACGGCTCTGACCTCGGACGTCATCGTGGTCAGAGGTGGACCCCCCGTGCCGCCAGCCACGGCACCGGGTCCACCCCCGACCCCAGTTCCGGAGTGACCCGCACCTCGAAGTGCAGGTGGGGGCCGGTCGAGTTGCCCGTCGTACCGGACTGCGCGATCGACTGCCCGGGCACCACGGTGTCCCCCTGGCCGACCGCGACCGACGCGAGAGGGCGTACTGGGTGTAGTAGCCGCCAGGGTGGGCGACCACGATCTGGATACCGAAGGCACCGCCGCAGGAGACCTTGACGACCCGGCCGCCGCCCACCGACCGCACCGGCGTACCGATCGGCACCGCGAAGTCCTGCCCGGTGTGCCTGTTCGCCCACCGCTTCCCGCCGCTGCCGAACCGCGCCGACAGCCAGTACTTCTCCACCGGCGCCACCCACGCCCGCTTGAAGGACCGGTCCGGCCGGTCGATCCGGGCCGCACGCCGGCAGGTGCCCGAGGCGGCCGATGTGTCGGCCTCCGCCTGCAACCTCCGGCGGGCCTTTTCGAGTTTGTGCTCGATGCCGCTCTTCAGCGCCACAAGTTCGGCGTTCCGCCGCTCCAGCGCCTTCCACTCCACCGCGGCCCTGGCCTCGTCCGCCAGGAGCCGGGCCTCAGCGCCACGACTTCTGCTGATCGCCTTGTCGAGCGCGGTGCTCGCCTGCTTGCGCGCCTGCTGACCGCGCACCAGGCCGTCGGGATCGTCCCCGAGGAGCACTCGCGCGCTGAGCGGCACGTCCCCGCCGCTGCGGTACTGGGCACGCGCGAGCCGCCCCAGGTCCTCGCGCAGAACGGCGAGCTGCCGGCGTTCACGGTCGAGGAGCCTGTCCAGCTCGGCCGCGCGCTTGCGCTGGGCCTTGGCCACACGCCGCCCCTCCTCGTACTGCCGGGTGGCCGTGGCCGCGTCCTCGTACAACCGTGCCACCTCGGTGCTGACGCCGGGATCGGCACCGCCCCGGGCCAGGCCGCCTCCGGGCGTCTCGGTGGGCCTGGCGGCGAGCACGGCAAGCGCGCAGAGCAGCGCCGGAACGAGCCGGCGAGGGCGGCGGGATGAGCGCATGCCAGCGATCCTGGCCCGCACGACGGCACGACGCCCTGCCGGAGTCGTACGCATGGGGGACCGAAGCGGCCCGTATGGAGCAGCGGTACGGCCGAACAGGGTGAGGACGGCCGGAGTCTGACTGCCCGTCGGGCGCAACAGGCATCGGGACACCGCCGAGCCCGTCGGACGCAACAGGCATCGGGACACCGCCGAGCCCGTCGGGCGCAACGGGCGTCGGGGTACCGCGAAGCCGTCGATCGGACCGGCGTCCGCCACATCACGGCACTGCGGCGGCCTCGCTGTTCGCCCCGTACGTCGGTGAAGCAGTCGGCACGAGAACTTCCCGTGCGATGCGGGGAGCACGGTCGACGCACCGGTCGGCTACGCCACCTTCACCAGCAGGTCCGCCGCCGCCTCCCGCTCCGCCATGGCCCGCAACGGTCCCTCCACCGCGGCCAGTTCCGCATACGGCCCGTGCTGCACCACACGGCCCTCGTCCAGCACGAGCACCTCGTCCACGGCCGCCAGCCCGGCCAGCCGGTGGGTGATGAGCAGGGTCGTACGGCCCTCGGTCGCGGCCAGCAGATCCGCGGTGAGCGCGTCGGCCGTCGGCAGGTCCAGGTGCTCGGCGGGCTCGTCGAGGACGAGGACGGGGAAGTCGGCGAGCAGCGCCCGGGCAAGCGCCAGCCGCTGCCGCTGACCGCCGGAAAGCCGTGCGCCGTGTTCCCCGACGAACGTGTCGAGACCGTCGGGCAGGCCCTCGGCCCAGTCGAGCAACCGGGTCCGCCGGAGCACGTCCCGCAGCTCGTCCTCAGCCGCGTCCCGGCGGGCCAGCAGCAGGTTCTCACGCACCGAGCTGTCGAAGAGATGCGCGTCCTGCGCGCACAGACCGACCAGCCGCCGTACGTCGTCACCGTCCAGGGCGTGGGCGTCCACGCCGCCCAGCGTGTAGGAGCCGGCGTCCGCGTCCAGGAAGCGCAGCAGCACTTGCGCCAGCGTCGTCTTGCCGGACCCGGACGCGCCGACCACGGCGATCCGGCGACCCTTGTCGAGCGTGAGGTCGAGCCCGGCGAGCGCGTCCCGGTCCTGCCCGGCGTGCCGGGCCGCCAGGTCCTTGACGGCGAGCGGGAACGGCGACGCGGGCGCCTGTCGCGGCCTCGCCGGTTCGCGTACCGGCTCGGGGGCGTCCAGCACCTCATGGACCCGCTCGGCGCTCTTGCGTACCCGCTGCCGGAACTGTGCCGCGAGCGGCATCCCGAGCACGGCCTCGAAGGCGGCCAGCGGGGTGAGCACGACGGTCGCCATGGCGACGCCGCCCAGCCGGCCGTCCGCCACCGCCTGGGCACCGACGAGGGCGGCAGCGGTGACGGTCAGCCCGGAGATCAGCGCGGTGAGCCCGTCGCCGAGCGCGGTGGCGGTGGCCGCCCGCGAGGCGATCCTGGTGAGCGCGGCGTCGGCCTGCCGTGTCTCGGCGATACGCGCGGGCAGGGCACCGGCGACATCGAGCTCCGCGGTGCCGGTGAGCAGATCTGCCACGCGCGTCGCCAGCACACCTCGGGCGGGCGCCAGCCTGCGTTCCGCACGCCGCGCCACCGCGGCGGTGAGCAGCGGCACGCCGGCCCCGGCCGCGACCAGCCCGACGGCGAGCACCACCCCGGCCTCGGGCAGCAGCCAACCGGTGAAACCTGCGGCGGCCGTGGAGACGGCGACCGCGGCCCCCGCGGGCAGCAGCCACCTGAGCCAGTAGTCCTGCAGCGCGTCCACATCGGCGACGAGCCGCGACAGCAGGTCGCCCCGGCGGGTCCGGCGCAGCCCCGCGGGCGCCAGCCGTTCCAGCCGCCGGTAGACGGCCACCCGGGTCTCGGCCAGCATCCGCAGCGCCGCGTCGTGGGAGACGAGCCGCTCCGCGTACCGGAACACCGCCCGCCCGATACCGAAGGCACGTGTGGCGGTCACGGCGACCATCAGATACAGCACGGGCGGGTGCTCGGAGGCCCGGGAGATCAGCCACCCGGAGGTGGCCATGAGTCCCACGGCGCTGCCGAGGGCGAGGCTGCCGAGCAGCAGCGCGAGGCCGAACCGTCCACGCCGCGCACCGGACAGGGCCCGGACGCGGGCGAGGACGCCACCGCGACCGTCCTTCGCGGGACCGGTGCCAGACGTCTCCCCAGGCGCCTCAGGGGCCGGGTCCGTGACGGCCGGGCCGTCGACCTCCAGCGTCCGGCCGTTGAGTGCCGGCGTCCGGCCGGTGAGCAGTTCCGTGGCCGCACCGGTGAGGGAGGCGGCCTCGCCGGTTCCCGTCACCCGCTGCGCCTCGTCCAGCCGGACGACGCGGTCCGCCACATGCAGCAGCGCCGGCCTGTGCACCACCAGCAGCACGGTCCGCCCGGCCGCCAAGCGGCCCACGGCCGCGACGACTTCGGCCTCCGTCTCCCCGTCGAGGGCGGCCGTCGGCTCGTCGAGCACCAGCACGGGCCGGTCCGCGAGGAAAGCCCGAGCGAGCGCGAGTCGCTGCCGCTGCCCGGCGGACAGACCTGCCCCGCCCTCACCGAGGACGGTACGGGCACCCTGCGGCAGGGCCTCCACGAAGGCGAGCGCTCCCGCCTCCCCCAACGCCCGGCGCACGGCCGCGTCGTCCGCGTCAGGGCGGGACAGGCGTACGTTCTCGGCGATCGTCCCGGCGAACAGGTGCGGCCGCTGCGGCACCCAGGCGATCCGCGATCGCCACCGCTTCAGGTCCACCTCGGCGAGATCCACTCCCCCGATCCGCACCCGCCCCTCGGCCGGACGCACGAACCCGAGCAGCGCGTTCAGCAGCGTCGACTTGCCCACGCCGCTCGGCCCGACGAGCGCGACCGTCTCCCCCGGCGCGACCTCGAAGGTCACGTCGGACACGGCGTCCGTGGTGCGGCCCGGGTACCGGACGGTCACGTTCTCGAAGGACAGCGCACCCGCCGGCGGGGTCCGGGTCCCCGACGCCGGCGCGGGCGTCTCCAGGACCTTGAAGATCTCCTCGGCCGCGGCGAGCCCTTCGGCCGCCGCGTGATACTGCGCACCCACCTGCCGCAGCGGCAGATAGGCCTCCGGCGCGAGGATCAGGATGACCAGGCCGATGTACAGGTCCATCTCACCGTGCACCAGCCGCATGCCGATCGTCACGGCGACCAGCGCGACGGAGATCGTGGCCAGCAGTTCCAGCGCGAACGACGACAGGAACGCGATACGCAGCGTCCTCATCGTGGCCTGCCGGTACTCACCGGTGATCCGCTTGATCGACTCGGCCTGGGCCTTGGCCCGGCCGAACACCTTGAGGGTCGGCAACCCCGCGACGACGTCCAGGAAGTGCCCGGACAACCGCGAGAGCAGCTGCCACTGACGGTCCATCCGGGACCGGGTGGCCCAGCCGATCAGCACCATGAAGAGCGGGATCAGTGGCAGGGTGCCGACGATGATGGCGGCGGAGACCCAGTCCTCGGTGACGATCCGCGCCAGCACGGCCACCGGCACGACCACGGCGAGTCCCAGCTGGGGCAGATAGCGCGAGAAGTAGTCGTCGAGAGCGTCGACCCCGCGCGTGGCGAGGGCCACCAGCGATCCGGTGCGCTGCCCGCTCAGCCAGCCGGGGCCGAGCTGCGCGGAACGCTCCAGCAGTCGTCCCCGGAGCTCCGACTTCACCGCTGCGCCGGCCCGGTGCGCCGCGAGTTCGGTGAGCCAGGCGATCAGCGCGCGACCGCAGGCGACGGCCACCAACAGCGCGAGAGGGGTCCGGAGTTCGGTGACGGACATCCCGTGCTGGAACGCGCCGACGACGGTCTCGGCGATGAGCATGGCCTGAGCGATGACGAGCCCGGCGCCGACGGCACCCAGACCGACGACCGTCACGAGGAACAGCCGGGTGGCGCGGGCGTAGCGCAGGAGACGCGGATCGATGGGTTTCACGTGAAACATGCCCTTCAGGCCCATGGGGTGTGTTTCACGTGAAACACACCCCAGCCGGACTCAGTGTGCGGGTTCGGCGATGTGCTGGGTGCCGATCCGCTTGCGGAACACCCAGTACGTCCACGACTGGTAGAGCAGGACGATCGGTGTGGCGATCACCGCGCACCAGGTCATGATCTTCAGGGTGTACGGGCTCGACGAGGCGTTGGTGACCGTCAGGCTCCAGCCCTCGTCGAGCGAGGACGGCATGACGTTCGGGAACAGCGACAGGAAGAGCATCGCGACGGCCGCGACGACGGTGACGCCGGAGAGGGCGAACGACCAGCCCTCACGTCCGGCCTGGTTCGCCACCAGCGCGACGACCAGCGCGGCCACCGCCACGACCAGGGCGACCAGGCTCTTGCCGTTCCCGCCCTCGATCTGCGTCCAGAGCAGGAAGACCGACGCCAGCACGGCGGTCGCCAGTCCTACCCGAAGCGCCAGCTTGCGGGCCCGTTCCCTGATGTCCCCGACCGTCTTCAGGGCCGTGAACACCGCACCGTGGAAGGTGAACAGGCTGAGCGTCACCAGGCCGCCGAGCAGGGCGAAGGGGTTGAGGAGGTCACCGAGGGTACCGACGTACTCGAAGTCCTGGTCGATCTTCACGCCTCCGACGATGTTGCCGAAGGCCACACCCCAGAGGAACGCGGGGATCAGCGAGCACCAGAAGATCGCGTGCTCCCAGTTGCGCTGCCAGTTCTCCTCGGGCCGCTTGGCCCGGTACTCGAAGGCGACGCCGCGGATGATCAGGCAGACCAGGATCAGCAGCAGCGGCAGGTAGAAGCCCGAGAAGAGCGTCGCGTACCACTCGGGGAAGGCCGCGAAGGTGGCACCGGCGGCCGACAGCAGCCACACCTCGTTGCCGTCCCACACCGGACCGATCGTGTTGATCAGCACCCGCTTCTCCGGCCGGTCACGGGCCAGCAGCTTGGTGAGGACGCCGACCCCGAAGTCGAAGCCTTCGAGGAAGAAGTAGCCGGTCCACAGGACAGCGATCAGGACGAACCAGACGTCGTGCAGTTCCATGACTGTGCAGCTCCCTCGGCCTAGTAGGAGAAGGCCATCGGCTTGTCGGCGTCACGGGCGTCGCCGCCGATCTTCGTGGGCGGGTTCAGGTCGGCCTCGGTCAGCTCGGGCGGGCCGGCCTTGACGTACTTGACGAGCAGTTTGACCTCGATCACCGCGAGGGTGGCGTAGAGCACCGTGAAGACGATCATCGAGGTGAGGACCTCGGCCGTGGAGACGCCGGGGGAGACCGCGTCGCGGGTCTGGAACAGGCCGTAGACGACCCACGGCTGGCGGCCCATCTCGGTGAAGATCCAGCCCCAGGCGTTGGCGATCAGCGGGAAGACCATCGTCCAGACCGCCACCAGCCAGTACAGGCGGGTGAGCCGTGGCTTCAGCGGCTTCCTCAGCAGCACCAGATGCGGCACCTCGTCCTCCCCGGTCCGTGACGCGGCCGGCAGCAGGAACTTCTTCCGCGTGAGCCACAGCCCCAGCAGCCCGATGGAGAACGACGTCATACCGAAGCCGATCATCCAACGGAAGCCCCAGTAGGCGACGGGGATGACGGGCTTGTAGTCACCGGGGCCGTACTTCTCCTGGAGGGCCTCGTTGGTGTCGTTGATGCCCGGCACGTACGACTCGAAGTCGCTGTGGGCCAGGAAGGAGAGGAGACCGGGAATCTCCAGGGCGACCTTGTTGTGGCCCTTGTCGACGTCCCCGTACGCGAACACGGAGAAGGGTGCCGGCTCCTCGCCGTCCCACAGCGCCTCGGCAGCGGCCATCTTCATCGGCTGCTGCTCGTACATGACCTTGCCCAGGGTGTCGCCGCTGATCGCGGTGAACAGTCCGCCGACCGCCACGGTGACCAGGCCGAGCCGGAGGGAGGTCCGCATCACCGGGATGTGCTTCTTGCGCAGCAGATGGAAGGCGGCGATGCCGACCATGAAGGCGCCACCCGTCAGGAAGGCCGCCGAGAAGCTGTGGAAGACCTGGTTGAGCGTGGTGTTCTGGGTCAGCACGACCCAGAAGTCGGTGAGTTCCGCCCGGCCCTTCTCCTCGTTGATCCGGTAGCCGACCGGGTGCTGCATCCACGAGTTCGCCGCGAGGATGAAGTACGCCGACAGCAGCGTGCCGATCGAGACCATCCAGATGCAGGCCAGGTGGATCCTCTTCGGGAGCTTGTCCCAGCCGAAGATCCACAGCCCGATGAAGGTGGACTCGAAGAAGAAGGCGATCAAGGCCTCGAAGGCGAGGGGCGCGCCGAAGACGTCACCCACGAACCGCGAGTAGTCGGACCAGTTCATGCCGAACTGGAACTCCTGCACGATGCCGGTGACGACGCCCATGGCGATGTTGATCAGGAAGAGCTTGCCCCAGAACTTGGTCGCCCTGAGGTACTTCTCCTTCTCGGTGCGTACCCAGGCGGTCTGGAGGCCGGCCGTGAGGGCGGCGAGCGAGATCGTCAGGGGAACGAACAGGAAGTGGTAGACGGTGGTGATCCCGAACTGCCATCGCGCCAGGGTTTCCGGCGCCAAAGCCAATTCCACGTCGTCTCTCCTTACATCGCCGTGGACACTGCGGCGGTTTGCCCCTTTCACCCTGGGCATCCAAGGCATCCGGGACACGCTTGTGAACGCGTTCACATTCACAAGCCATTATGACGCACACCTGCACGACTCCTGGAGGGGGGTCCCCCTTATCCCGTATCGACCCCTTGGCGGCAAATTCAACACGCTGTTGAAGAACCGGCGGGCAGGCGCTGCCGCCGCGGACCCGGATTCTGACTCTCGCCCTCGGGGTACCTGGCCCGGCCACGACGCTCTACGACACGCCGGACACACAGGCCCCAGCCGACGCGCTGCCGTTCGCCTCCACCACGCATACGTGGGGCGAGGAGGTCCAGGTCGACACGGGCATCGCTGTTTCACGTGAAACGACCGCCCGGCAGGTCATCGAGGCCGGCACGGCGACGTGGGAATCGTCGAAGCGTGGGGCCGGGCGGGCGGGATCCACTCCGCGAGGTCAGGCGACCGCGTTCTCGGCCGTGCCGACGCGGTCGCCGCCTCCCCCGCTCCTTCAGGGGTTCCTGCATTCGGATCCTGGGCGTCAGAGGTTCTTGAGGAACCCTTCCGTCACCTTCAGGAAGATGTCGTTGCCCTCGGTCTCGCCGATCGTCACGCGTACACCCTCGCCCGGGAACGGCCGCACGATCACTCCCGCCTGCTCGCACGCCGCCGCGAAGGCGACCGTGTGCTCACCCAGCGGCAGCCACACGAAGTTGGCCTGCGTCTCGGGAACCGTCCAGCCCTGGTCGCGCAGCCCCTCGGCCACGCGGTTGCGCTCACACACCAGCGAACCGACCCGGCCGAGCAACTCGTCCTCGGCACGCAGCGAGGCGACCGCCGCATCCTGGGCGAGCCGGCTCACCCCGAACGGGACCGCCGTCTTGCGCAGCGCGGCGGCCACCGGGTCATGGGCGATGGCGAACCCGACGCGCAGTCCCGCCAGGCCGTACGCCTTGGAGAACGTGCGCAGAACACAGACGTTCGGCCGCGCCCGGTACAACTCGACGCCGTCCGGCACCTCGGGATCACGGATGAACTCGCGGTACGCCTCGTCCAGCACGACGAGCACATCACGCGGCACCCGGTCCAGGAACCGCTCCAGCTCGGCCCGCCGTACGACCGTGCCCGTGGGGTTGTTCGGATTGCAGACGAAGATCAGCCGGGTCCGGTCCGTGATCGCGTCCGCCATCGCGTCCAGATCGTGCACCGCGCCCGGCGTCAGCGGCACCTGCACCGACTTGGCACCACTGATCTGCGTGATGATCGGGTACGCCTCGAAGGAACGCCAGGCGTAGATCACCTCGTCGCCGGGCCCGCTGGTGGCCTGCACCAGCTGCTGTGCGACGCCGACCGAGCCGGTACCGGTGGCCAGGTGGGACACCGGGACGCCGAAACGGTCGGCCAGCTCGTTCACCAGGTCCGTGCAGAACATGTCCGGGTAGCGGTTGAAGGACGCGGCGGCGGCCGTCACGCTCTCCATCACACCCGGCAACGGCGGATAGGGGTTCTCGTTGGAGGACAGCTTGTATGCCACCGGGCCTTCGGCCGCGGCGGTCCGGCCCGGCCTGTAGGTGGGGATCCCCTCCAGCTCGGCACGCAGCTTGGGGCTCGTCTCACTCACCGCAGTCCTCCTCGCGACCACCGGCGGCCCCTGACCGCCGGCTTCCAATGCTTCTCACCTTATGAGGATTCGGCCCGACTGCGTATGGGTGGGGATGGACCACATCAGTCCCACCGGCATCAGGGGGCATCACGTCCTGAAGGCGTACGAATCAGGGGGCGCGCCGCACATATATCTACGCGCCGGTGGCTCGCGCCCTGGCGCGCATCGCCCGGTCAGGTGAGTTGAGACCTCTTCGAAACATCGAGGTCTTGGCAGGTGGGTGCACGTCGACGAGTCACGTACGTCAATCAGTGACACCAACCCTCTTTGTTTCTAAGGTATTTGATGTCAACTGACCTTGCAGAAACGTGCCTGTCAACAGGTGCATATGCGTCCGCCCTACCCCACCGCATGAGCCCTACTATCGGCTCGCCATGACAGCAGCAGGGAAGCACCAGGTGAGCCGAGCGGAAACCTCCCGTCGAGGAAGTCGGCCAGGCCGGGCGGGCATCAGAGACGTGGCCGCCGCCGCCGGGGTCTCCATCACGACCGTCTCCGACGCCCTCAACGGCAAGGGCCGGCTCCCGGACGCCACCCGACGCCATGTCCGCGAGGTCGCCGACCGGCTGGGGTACCGCCCCTCGGCCGCGGCCCGCACACTCCGTACCGGCAAGTCCGGCCTGATCGGTCTGACCGTGACGACATACGGGGATGAACCTTTCACCTTCACGGAGTTCGCGTACTTCGCCGAGATGGCCCGCGCCGCCACCTCGGCCGCCCTCGCCCGTGGCTACGCACTCGTCATCCTGCCCGCGACCTCGCGTCACGACGTGTGGGCGAACGTGGCCCTCGACGGCACCGTCGTCATCGACCCGTCCGACCAGGACCCGGTCGTCAGCGAACTGGTCCGGCAGGGTTTACCGGTCGTCTCCGACGGCCGCCCCGCCGGCGCGCTTCCGGTCACCGCCTGGGTCGACAACGACCACGAGGCCGCGGTGCTCGGCATCCTCGACCACCTGGCCGAGGCCGGCGCCCGCCGTATCGGCCTGCTGACCGGGACCACGACGGACACGTACACCCATCTGTCCACCACGGCGTACCTGCGCTGGTGCGAGCGTGTCGGCCAGACCCCCGTCTACGAGGCGTACCCGGCGCACGACCCCTGCGCGGGTGCCGTCGCCGCCGACCGCCTGCTCGCCCGGCCCGACCGGCCGGACGCCGTCTACGGTCTGTTCGACCCGAACGGCACCGACCTGCTCGCCGCGGCCCGCCGCTACGGACTGCGCGTACCGGACGATCTGCTGCTGGTCTGCTGCAGCGAGTCCACCGTGTACGCCAACACCGAGCCGCCCGTCACCACGCTCTCCCTCAAGCCGCGCCGGATCGGCACGGCAGTGATCCAGTTGCTCATCGACGCCATCGAGGGAGTCGATTCGGACCAGCCGGTCGAGCAGGTGATACCGACGGAGCTGTTCGTGCGCACCTCTTCGCAGCGGCGCTCCCCGCGCACCACGGTCAGTCCGCCGCGTACGCCCGACAAGGGCTAGCCGCCCCACAGCGGTGACGTCAAGCGCGCACCGGACGGGAGAAAGCCCGGCCCAAACGGGGCGAAAGCCGCGGCGAAGCGGGGTTCCGCTCCGATTCACCACCCCTGGGTCATCACACGGCACGATCCGCATTCCTATGATGGGCCCACGACACCGCGGGCCGCTGCGACCAGGCAGTCCGGAGCGGTGCAGATGCGGCGCGATGGTGGAGGGGTCGATGACTCAGGGGGCCGGTCAGGGACCCGAGGTGGAGCGCACGGCGACGGTGCGCGACTTCCGGGTGCCCGCTTACGTCCACGAGACCGGTCCGTACGACCACAGCGCACACCCCGGTGACGTCGCGAGCCCCGTCGTGGAGCCGGTGGAGCACCCCGAGGGGTACACGCCCACCGAGCGCGACCTGCCCGTCATCAACCGGGGCGACACGGTTCAGGTGACCGTCGACCCGTCGGCCGTCCCGGCGCAGGAGCCGCAGTCCACGGCCGGCCCCGGGCCCCTGTTCGTCGTGGGCGACGTGCACGGCTATCTCGACGAGCTGCTGGCCGCACTGCGCGAGAAGGGTCTCATCGACGCCGCGGGCCAGTGGTCCGCGGGCACGGCGCGGCTGTGGTTCCTGGGCGACTTCACCGACCGCGGTCCCGACGGCATCGGCGTCATCGATCTCGTCATGCGGCTGTCCGCCGAGGCAGCCGCGGCCGGCGGCTACTGCAAGGCCCTGATGGGCAACCACGAGCTGCTGCTGCTCGGCGCCAAGCGCTTCGGCGACACGCCCGTCAACTCCGGCGCGGGCACCGCCACCTTCCAGGCGGCCTGGCTGCTCAACGGCGGCCAGAAGACCGACATGGACCGTCTCCAGGACCACCACCTGCAATGGATGGCCCGCCTGGACGCGCTCACCGAGACGGACGGTCATCTGCTCGTCCACTCGGACACCACCGCCTACCTCGACTACGGCGACTCCATCGAGGCGGTCAACGACAACGTCCGCGAGGCTCTCACCCGTAACGACGCGGACGAGGTCTGGGACCTGTTCCGCAAGTTCACCAAGCGCTTCTCCTTCCGCGACGAGGGCGGCGCCGACGCCGTTCGCTCACTGCTCGATACGTACGGCGGCACCCGCATCGTTCACGGGCACAGCCCCATTCCCTATCTTCTGGGCGAGGTCGGCTCAGAGGAGGGCGAGGACAGCTCGGGTCCGGTGGTCGACGGACCGCACGTCTACGCCGACGGGCTCGCCATCGCGATGGACGGCGGCGTGACCATGGCCGGAAAGCTGCTGGTCCAGCAACTTCCCCTACATAACTGAGCGTTCGCCGGGCAGGCATACCCGGGTGGCGGACCGGCGCACCACTGCGCAGGCGGGCGGCCAATTTCTGGAAACCCTCTGTCACAGCGCACCGTCACCGCTCTACCATCGCCTTATCCGTAGCAGGCTCCCCTCCGTTTCTGCCCGACGGCTCGTCAGCGTGCGAGCCCCAAGCCCTACGGAGCATCGGGGGATGCACATGAACAGCGTTCCGCAGCACCTTTTGAGCGAGGACCGCCAAGAATATGAGCGGCTCCTCGACGAGGCGCTGCGCTCCGCGCACCATCGACCCGAACTGGCCGCTGTCGGACAGCGGCTCAACCCGGAACAGCTGCGCACAATGGCGCTCAACGCCACCGCTCTCATCACGGCGGCCGCGGCGACCGAGTACCAGCATTACGTGAAGGTCCGCGAGGAACTGCGCCGCCCGGCGCCGTCCACCCCGTCGGCCACCCGCGAATCAGGCTCCGACGAGCCGGGCACGGACGCCGTGGGGCTCGCCACCACCATGGGAGAGGCCGCGGCCGAGACGGTCGGCGCTGGTGCCGTCGCCGTCATAGCCGTCCTGGCACCCGTCCTGGCCGGCACGGCCGCGGCGATCTTCCTGCTCGTCGGTTACACCCTCAAGATGCTCGCCCCCGAGCCGGGCATCGCCCAGACCATGGTCACCACCGGGTGGGTGTTCGGCGCCGTGACCGCGGTCGCCATCCTGCTCGCCGGCGTCGGCCTGTTGCTCACCGCGCTGCGCAACCGACCGGCGCTGAGTTCCGGTCCCTACGAGGAACTCAGCGAGGAGGTGGCCGCCGCCAGGGATGCCTGGCGGCAGGCCCTGCTGGAGAACGGCATCCTGCCGTTCCTCCGGGAGGCTCTCACCACGCCTGACCAGGCCGCACTGCACCGTGCGACCCCGACGGTCCCGACCAGTCGTATGCCGCACCTGGGCTATGGCCGTCCGGGGTTCACCAGCCCCGGTGACGGCCCGTCGGGCGCGCGCCCGAGCTTCTCGAGCCCGGACTACACCAGCCCGGATTTCGGAGGCCCGGACCACACACCGGAATGACCTGCGGCTTGCGCCCCCCAGGGTGCGCAAGCCGGAGATCCGGTGGTACCGGTGTGCCCTCGTGTGAGGGCTCGACCGCGACGATGATGCGGGACCGAAGCCGGAACCAGAGCCAGGGGCGGGGCTGGGGACGGGGCTGGGGACGGAGTCAGTGGGGTAGCGTCTCCGCCGCGTCCGTCGCAGCGCGTACGAACTCCCGTACGCGTTCCGTCGTGTTCCCCTCCGACCAGACCAGTCCACGCTCGATCGGCTGTGCGTCGTGAAGGAGCACGTAGGAGACGTCCGGCCGAGGGTAGTAGCGACGGGAATGCTCCCCGACCGGAAGGATCCCCCTCCCCATCGCGACCAGGGTGAGCATTTCGGAGAACGACTCTCCGGCCGGCCCTTTCGGCACCGCCCTGCCCGACGGGGTGCGGTCCGGCGTGCGATCCCGCTTGAATCCCGTTGAGGTCACCTCCGGATACTGCACGACGGGATGCTCCGCCAGCACTTCGACAGAAATCGACTCCTCGTCGGCGAGCGGATGCCCGGCGGCGACGGCGAGAACCCTCTTCTCCGTCAGCAGTACCGGCCCATGGGCCATTCCGTCGAACGGGAACGACGCCATGAGGATGTCCACCGAGCCGTCGAGCAGGCTCGCGCGCGAGTTGGACAGCTGAACCTCCCGTACATCGACCCTGCAGTCGGGATGACGCGTGCTGAACAGACCGGCTGCCTTCAGGAGTGCGGGTGCTGTCCACTCCCCGAGAAACGCGACCCGCAGTTCCCCCGTGACACCACGACTGGCATCGGCGGCTCTCCGGAGCGCCTCCTCCATCCCCGCTACCAAAGGAACCAGGTCCTCGGCCAGCTGCCGCCCGATCGCCGTGAGCCGAACCGTTATGCTGGTCCGCTCGAAGAGTTTGCCGCCTATCCGCCGTTCAAGCTTCCTGACCACCTGGCTGACCCGTCCGGTCGTGACGCGCAGGCGCTCGGCCGCACGACCGAAGTGCAGTTCCTCCGCAAGCGTCAGGAAGACCTCTGTCTCCACCCGTTCCAGCACGATGCCCCCGGCGTTTAATCAGGCTCAACGACCGTGTTCCGATCGCGCCTTGATGACGGCCTCCCCCCAGCGGATCGTAGACGGCGTCCACCTGGACCTGCCCGCACCGCGACGTCGCCCTGGAGAAGAAATGACCCCCCTGCGCGTGAAAGCATTCGATCACCTGGTCCTGAACGTCGAAGATGTCGAACGGTCTCTTGACTTCTACACCGGACGCCTTGGCCTGCACCCGGTACGCGTCACCGAGTGGAGGGCGGGCAAGGTCCCCTTCCCCTCGGTGAGGATCACCCCTGAAACCATCATCGACCTGGTCCACCGGCCCCGGGGGGAGTCCAACGTCGACCACATCTGCCTCACCGTGGAACCGCTGGACTGGGACGAATTCATCAAGGCGGAGACCTTCACCGTCCTCGAAGGCCCCGTCGCGCGCTACGGAGCACGGGGTTCCGCCACGTCGGTCTACGTCCAGGACCCGGACGGGAACACCGTGGAACTCCGCTGGTACCCGCAGGACGCCGGCTGACGGCACCACGGCGCACTCCGGGAAGCACGACCCCGGGCCTGTCCGCCGACATCCCGCTCACCGGCGGATCGGTACGCGGTTCGCCGAGACCTGGTCGGATGCCCTCATTCACGGCGTCCGACCAAGCCGTCAACCGGCCGAAACCATCTCCACCAACGCCACATGGATTCGCTGAACCCCCTGCGGATGGTGGGGACCTGAGAGCCTGATGACCCACCACCCGGCACTCTCGCGCTGCTCAGTCGGCCATCGGCAGATACACCCTGTTCCCGCTCGCCGCGAACTCCTTCGACTTCTGGAGCATCCCCTCTGCGATCTCCTCCGCCGAGGCCCCTTCCGCCGCCGTACCGCCGAACCTCTCGGTGATGCTCTGGCTGATCTTCATCGAGCAGAACTTCGGCCCGCACATCGAGCAGAAGTGGGCCGTCTTGGCGGGCTCGGCCGGCAGCGTCTCGTCGTGGAACTCACGGGCCGTGTCCGGGTCGAGGGCGAGGTTGAACTGGTCCTCCCAGCGGAACTCGAAGCGGGCGTCGGACAGCGCGTCGTCCCACTCCTGCGCACCCGGGTGCCCCTTGGCGAGGTCGGCCGCGTGGGCGGCGATCTTGTAGGTGATGACGCCGGTTTTCACGTCGTCACGGTTGGGCAGGCCCAAGTGCTCCTTGGGCGTGACGTAGCAGAGCATGGCCGTGCCCCACCACGCGATCATCGCGGCACCGATGCCGGAGGTGATGTGGTCGTACGCCGGCGCGACGTCCGTCGTCAGCGGGCCGAGCGTGTAGAACGGAGCCTCCTCGCAGATCTCCTGCTGAAGGTCGATGTTCTCCTTGATCTTGTGCATCGGGACATGCCCCGGGCCCTCGATCATGGTCTGTACGTTGCAACGCTTCGCGATCCGGTTGAGTTCCCCGAGAGTTCGCAGCTCAGCGAATTGCGCGGCGTCATTGGCGTCAGCGATCGACCCCGGCCTGAGGCCGTCGCCCAGTGAGTACGTGACGTCGTACGCGGCGAGGATCTCGCAGAGTTCCTCGAAGTTCTCGTACAGGAACGACTCCTTGTGGTGCGCCAGGCACCACGCCGCCATGATCGAGCCCCCGCGCGAGACGATCCCGGTCTTACGGTTCGCCGTCAACGGCACGTATGCCAGACGGACGCCCGCGTGGACCGTCATGTAGTCCACGCCCTGCTCGGCCTGCTCGATGACCGTGTCCTTGTAGATCTCCCAGGTCAGCTCCTCGGCCCTTCCGTCGACCTTCTCCAGCGCCTGGTAGAGCGGCACCGTGCCGATGGGGACCGGTGAGTTGCGCAGCACCCACTCGCGCGTGGTGTGGATGTTGCGACCCGTGGACAGGTCCATGACCGTGTCGGCGCCCCACCGGGTCGCCCAGGTCATCTTCTCGACCTCCTCCTCGATCGAGGAAGTCACGGCCGAGTTGCCGATGTTGGCGTTGACCTTCACCAGGAACCGCTTGCCGATGATCATCGGCTCGATCTCCGGGTGGTTCACGTTGGCGGGCAGTACGGCCCGCCCCGCGGCGATCTCCTCACGCACCACCTCGGGCGAGACGTTCTCCCTGATGGCCACGTACTCCATCTCGGGCGTGACGTCGCCCCGTCGCGCGTAGGCGAGTTGGGTTACCGCCTGCCCGTCGCGGCTGCGGCGCGGAAGACGCGGGCGGCCGGGGAAGACCGCGTCGAGGTTGCGCAGTCCGCCGCGCGGCGAAGTGTGCTTGATCCCGTCGTCCTCGGGACGGACGGGACGGCCCGCGTACTCCTCCGTGTCGCCACGGGCGACGATCCAGCTCTCCCGCAGTGGCGACAGCCCGCGGCGGACGTCGGTGTCGACCAGTGGATCGGTGTACGGGCCGGATGTGTCGTACAGCGTGACCGACTGGCCGTTGGTGAGGTGCACCTGACGGACCGGCACCCGCAGGTCGGGGCGCGAGCCCTCGACATACGCCTTGTGCCAGCCGATGGACTTCCCGGCCTCCTCGTCGCGCGCGTCGTCCGTCGCGTTCTGGATGGAGGCAGGCGTGCGTGCGTCCTTGTTGGTCATGAGACCGATCTCCCTACGCCGGCATTACCCGGTAACAGGTTCGGCGGTCGACGCAGCGGTTCTCGTCTGTCGGCGCTTCATGGGAAACATCACTCATGCCGAGTGACGTTCCACGTGAAACATCGCGAAGACGAAGGTCAGCGCCCTCTCAGCCCGGTGCTCCGAGCTCCCGCGTGTACAAAGGTGTCTCCACGCTAGCGTCAATTCGGGCGCGGTGAACAGAGGGCCCCCGTCGTTCTTGCGATGATCGGTCGGTGACCACGAATCAGCAGCCCCCGTTCCCGCCGCACGAACGACCGCGCGGAACCGGCTCCGGTATGGGGTCGGAACGCGGCTCGAATGCGGGCGGAGGCGGTGCTTCAGGCAGGGGGCGAGGCGGCGCTCCAAGCGGTGGCCGTGGCGGTGCTCCTGGCACGGGGGCGGGTGCTCAGGCCGGCATGCGGCACGGTGCGGGCCAGGGCGGCAGTGAAGGGCTCGGTCCCGAACCCGGTGGCGGTCACGGCCTCGGGGGTAGTCGCAGCCCTGGGGGTGGTTGGGGGCCTGAGGGTGTTCGGGGCCCTAAGGGTGTTCGGGGCACCAGAGGTGGTCAAGGTCCCGAGGGTGGTCAGGGCTGGGGTGGCGGTCACGGCCACGGTTTCGGCCAAGGGAACGGTGACGCGCAGTCCGGGCCAGGCGGCGGTCACGGGGACGTACGCGGCCAGGGACCAGGCAGCGGTCACGGACACGGCCACGGACCCGGCAGCGGTCACGGACACGGCAGCGACCAGGGTCCCGGTCAAGACCCCGACGACGGGCCGGAGCACGGCCCCGGCGGTGGCCATGGCGCCCACGGTGGCCGCGGCTCCGGCGGCGGGTACGGCCCCGGCGGTGAGCACGGCCACAGTCACGCTCACGGTCCCGCGGCCCCCGTCTCCAAGCACCTGCGCAAGGTCATCGCGGCGGTGCTCATCCCCTTCGCCGCCGCCGTGGTGGTCGGCCTCGCCGTGCTGTGGCCCGGCGGCGCCCCGCCGCACGAGCGCACGGGCGTCGGCTTCGACCGGCAGACCCAGCAAGCGACGGTCACCAAGGTCGAGGAGCTGCCCTGCGGCTCCGTCAACGGCTCGGCGCCGACACCGAACGGCGAGACCTCCACCGCCGAGGGCTCGTCCGCCCAGCAGCAGGCGACCGGCACCTGCAAGCGCGCGACGATCCGGATCGACACCGGTGAGGACAAGGGCCGTACCTTCACCGAGATCGTGCAGCCCGACCAGTCACGGCAGTTGCACCAGGGCGAGAAGGTCGTGGTCGCCTACGAGCCCTCCGCGCCCAAGGACCTGCAGTACTCGGTCACGGACGTGAACCGCCGTCTCCCGATGGCCCTGCTCGCCGGCATCTTCGCGCTGGCGGTCGTGGTCGTGGGACGCATGCGCGGTGTGATGGCACTGGTCGCGCTGGCGATCAGCTTCATGGTGCTGAACTTCTTCATCCTGCCCGCGATCCTTCAAGGATCGAACCCGCTGGTGGTCGCCGTGGTCGGGGCGAGCGCCATCATGCTGATCGCGCTCTATCTGTGCCATGGCCTGTCGGCACGAACATCCGTCGCCGTGCTCGGCACTCTGATCTCGCTGTTGATCATCGGCGTCCTCGGACTGCTGTTCATCGACTGGGCGGCGCTCACGGGCAACACCGACGACAACACCGGACTCATCCACGGCCTCTACCCGACGATCGACATGAGCGGTCTGCTGCTGGCAGGCGTCATCATCGGTTCGCTCGGTGTCCTCGACGACGTGACGGTCACGCAGACCTCGGCGGTCTGGGAGCTGCACGAGGCCAACCCGACGATGGGCCGGCGCGGTCTGTACCGGGCCGGCATCCGTATCGGGCGCGACCACATCGCCTCCGTCGTCAACACCCTGGTCCTCGCCTACGCGGGTGCCGCGCTGCCGCTGTTGCTGCTCTTCTCGATCGCCCAGAGCAGCGTGGGGACGGTCGCCAACAGCGAGCTGGTCGCGGAGGAGATCGTGCGCACGCTGGTCGGATCGATCGGCCTGGTGGCCTCGGTGCCGGTCACCACGGCGCTCGCGGCCCTGGTGGTCTCGGCCGACCGGTCGGGCCGACCGTCCGGCACTGCGCCGGCCACCGCGGGCAGCGAGGCTTCGGCGCCGCCCCGCACGGGCCGGGGGCGCCGGCGCAAGCGCTGAGTGAGCTGCACAGGCACTGGACGGCACGTCGGCGCAAGCACCGGGGGCACAAGCACTGGACGGCGCAAGCCCGAGGCGACACAAGCACCGGGCGGCAGAAGCACCGGGCGGCGCAGGGTCCACGAGGTACGAGGACCAGGGTGTACGGGCCGAACGGCACAGGGAGGCGCGGACCGGCGTACCGACCGAGAGGCGTAGGCCGGGGGCATCACCGCCCCGCGGCAACATCGCAGAAGCGTTCCTGCCGAGCATCCCTGGACAGCCGTGGGCGCACTTCCACGCCTCTCCTGAGCCTTCGGCCACGGCCGGTCGGCCCCGGTCGCCCCGAGGCCCCCGAGCCCCCTCACCCCAGGCGAAGCGTTACACCAGGCGCTTGCGTCACATGAATCACCCCGCGCTCTGCTCCTCCGCCAGAATCCGGTCCAGCGCCTCGTCGAGATGGGCGTCGAAGTCGGCGAGCGTTCCCTCCTGACCCAGCGGCACCAGCTTGTCCGTACGGTCCAGGAAAGCGACCAGCGGTGCCGTGGAGGACCGGAACAGCGCCTGGTCGCTGCCCACCTGAAGCCGGATCAGTACGTCTCCCAGCGACTCCGGCTCCACCGGCGAGACCCGCACATCACCCTCCCCGCACGGCCGCCCGACACCGTCGATCAGCAGCTCCCGGCCGAAGGCCCAGGTGACCGGGGCATCCCCGGGCAGGTGAAAGGTCAGCCGCACCGCGTAGGGATCACACTTCTCGTAGCGCAGCTCCACAGGGATGCGGAAGGAGAGCTCCTCGGAAACGAGAAAGCTCATCATGACCTCTGCCTGTACGGACTCGCGCATCGCCTACCCCGTCACTTGCCGTTCGATTGGCCGGGAATGAACCTCTGATACCTGGTGGCATCTTGCTGAAAGTACACACCAGATCACAAGGAGTGAGTTTTCAGATACTGATAGAGAGCCCGAGCGACCCGACCGCCCGGCCCACCTCGTCCTGCAACTGCCGTACCGCTGGGAGCAGTCGGTCCGCCTGATGGCTGGGGAGCGAGATCGCCATCGTCCCGGCCGTGTCACCCATGGTGAGGGGAATGGCGGCACATACCGTCCCCAACGCGTACTCCTGGCACTCGGTCACCGGTTCCATCCGGTTCGTGCGTTCGAGTCGTTGCAGCAGCGCGCGGCTGTCACGGACGGTGTAGGGGGTGATCGACTGCACGGGATAGCGGTCGAGATGGTCCCGGCGGATGTTCTCGTCGAGCTGGGAGAGCAGGCACTGTCCGATCGCGTGCGCATGGCCGGTCTCACGGAAGTCGGCCCACTCCTCCACGGCCGGACTGCCAGGGCTGTCGGAGACGCACATGATCTCGATCTCGCCCTCGCGGTACAGCGCGTAGTACACGGGCACGCCGAGGGAGTCCCGCCAGCGCGACAGGGCCTCGATGACCGTGCTGCGACGTTTCTGCTCGGCTCCGCTGCTGCTCAGCCGCTCCGCCGCCTCGCCGAGGAAGAACAGACCCTTCTCCCGGCGCAGGTAGTCCTCATGCACCAGGGTGCGCAGCAGGTGGTACGTCGTGGGGAGCGCCAGGCCGGTCTCGCGGGCCAGCTGTTTGGCGGGGGCTCCGTATTCGTGTGCGGCGACGGCCTCCAGCAGGCGAATGGCGCGTTGCACGGAGCCGATGAGGGTGGTGCGGTGCCGGGAGGCGGGGGGTGAGCAGGAGTCTGCGGTGGCTGTGTCTGCCGGGGCCAAGGATCACTCCCGAAGCGCGAGGGGGGCAGCCCGTGCGGGGTTGACACGGGAGGGGTGTGCGGGTGTGTACGCCGCTCGCGGGGTACTCCCACGCCGAGTTCCGGACTCTATTGGCCCGCCACCGCTCGCAGAGCACCCGCGCGGAAAACTTCCCTCCCCCGAGGGAACCGGCAACCCTTGCCACCGGTTCCCGTCACCCACTCCTCTTGCCATTAGCCGTGCGACGAGGGTTTCGTCCTACCGGTCGCCGCGCGACGAGGAGTTCGTCCTACCAATCGCCGCGCGACGAGGAGTTCGTCGTGAACTTCCGTACGACGTAGATGAGTCCACCGACCAGGGCGACGAAGAGCAGCACCTTGAACAGCAGTCCGATCACGAAGCCCACGACGCTCGCTATCACGCCGCCGAACACCACCAGAGCGATGACCGGCACCGCGATCCACTTCACCCACCACGGCAGACCCGCGAAGATCTCACCCATCGCCCTTGTCCCTCTCTCCGCCCGCCGACCGCACGGCCCCCATTGAGCCCTCCGGTTCCGCCAGGTCCTTTGATGTCCTGCCTCGATGCTAGAGCCGGCAAGGTGCCGTACGGGGCCCTGACAGCCCTTGTCCTCCCCTGACCGATCCCCTAGGGAATTCTGGGAGACGGAAGCCGAGGACCCCGAGCCCGCGCGTCAGTTTCCGGGCGGCGAGAACACCACGAGCACCCGCAGGTCCTCGCTGATGTGGTGGAACTTGTGGGCCACCCCGGCCGGGACGTAGACCACGCTGCCCCGGGCCACCTCGGTGGTCTCCATGCCGACGGTGATCGAGGCGCGGCCGCTGACGACGAAGTACACCTCGTCCTGGTTGTGCGGTTTCTGCGGATCATGCTCACCCGCGTCAAGCGCGTAGAGACCGGCCGACATGTTCCGCTCCCGCAGAAACTGCAGGTAGGCGCCGTCGTTGGCGGCACGCTCCGTCTCCAGCTCGTCCAGCCGGAATGCCTTCATCGCTTCGTCGCCTCACGCCTGTACTCGTATCCGATCTCGTCTGCCACGATCAGACACATGATGAATTTCGTAGTCAAGACGATCGCCAACGCCGGTGCCCTGGCAGTCGCCGTGTGGCTGCTCGACAAGATCACTCTGACGGGGGACAGCACCGGGAAGAAGGTCGGCACACTGCTCGTGGTGGCGCTGATATTCGGTCTCGTGAACTTTCTGGTGAAGCCACTCGTTCAGCTTCTGAGCCTGCCGTTGCTCGTCCTCACGCTCGGGCTGTTCACCCTGATCGTCAACGCCCTGATGCTGTTGCTGACCTCGTGGCTGGCCGACAAGCTCGACCTGAGCTTCCATGTCGAGGGCTTCTGGACGGCCGTTCTGGGCGGCCTGATCATCTCGATCGTCTCCTGGGCACTCAACGTCATCCTTCCCGACCGGGACTGAGCACCATGACCTACCGCATCTGTTTCGTCTGTACCGGCAACATCTGCCGCTCCCCGATGGCCGAGTCCGTCTTCCGCAGACGCACGGTGGAAGCCGGGCTCGACGAGCTCGTCGAGGTCGACAGCGCCGGCACGGGCGGCTGGCACGAGGGCGAGCCGGCCGATCCGCGCGCCGTTGCCGTGCTGGAGGCGCACGACTACGACAGCGCGCACGCCGCCCGGCAGTTCCAGCAGTCGTGGTTCTCCCGGCTCGATCTCGTCATCGCGCTCGACTCCGGCCATCTGAGGGCCCTGCGCCGCCTCGCGCCCACCGAGCAGGACGCCGCGAAGGTGCGCCTGCTGCGTTCGTACGACCCCGCCGCGGGCGGCGACCTCGACGTCCCGGACCCCTACTACGGGGGTGGAGAAGGCTTCCTGGAGGTCCTTGAGATGGTGGAGGAGGCGAGCGCTGGACTGCTCGCCGCGGTACGTGAGCACGTGGAAGGACAGGCGGCATGAGCGATGCGGCGGACGGTACGGGCGCTGAGCGGGGCTTCGGCGAGGGCACGCGCGCGGTGCGGGCGGGACTGCCCGAGCCGGTGAAACACGAGCCCACCCTGCCGGGCCCGGTGTTCGCCGCCCACTTCCATCTGCCGGGCGACCCGACGGGAGGGTACGCCTACGGCCGCGACGAGAACCCGACGTGGACGCACCTGGAGCGCGCGATCGGTGAGCTGGAGGCGCCCGGACAGGACGCCGCCGAGACGCTCGTCTTCGCCTCCGGGATGGCGGCGATCTCGTCGGTGCTGTTCTCGCAGCTGCGCGCGGGGGACGCGGTCGTGCTGCCCAGCGACGGCTATCAGGTGCTGCCCCTGGTGCGGGAGCAGCTGGAGGCGTTCGGCGTCGAGGTGCGCACCGCGCCGACCCGCGGTGACGCCCAGCTCGATGTGCTGGACGGCGCGAAGCTGCTGTGGATCGAGACCCCGTCGAACCCCGGGCTCGACGTCTGCGACGTCCGGCGCCTGGCGGACGCGGCACACGCGCGTGGTGCCCTGGTCGCGGTCGACAACACGCTCGCCACACCGCTCGGGCAGCGGCCCCTGGAGCTGGGCGCGGACTTCTCGGTGGCGAGCGGCACCAAGCAGCTCACGGGGCACGGAGACATTCTGCTGGGTTACGTCGTCGGCCGCGGCCCCGAGGTCATGGCCGCCGTACGCCGGTGGCGCAAGATCGTCGGGGCGATTCCGGGACCGATGGAAGCCTGGCTCGCACATCGGTCGATCGCCACACTTCAGATGCGAGTCGACCGGCAGAGCAGCACCGCCCTGGCGGTCGCCCAAGCGCTGCGTGACCGGTCCGAGGACCTCGGGGTGCGCTATCCGGGGCTGATCAGCGACCCGTCCCACAAGATCGCCTCGGAGCAGATGCACCGCTACGGCTGCGTGGTGTCGTTCACGCTGCCGTCCCGCGCGCGTGCGGACCGCTTCCTGGACCTGCTGCGGCTCGTGGACGACGCGACGAGTTTCGGCGGAGTCCGCTCCACCGCCGAGCGGCGGGGGCGCTGGGGAGGGGACGCGGTACCGGAGGGCTTCATCCGTCTGTCGGTCGGCGCCGAGGACACCGCGGACCTGGTCGCGGATGTGCTGCGTGCCCTGGACGAGTCGGCGCGGTGACCACCCGCCGGATGCCCGGTGAGGGGTCCGGCTACGCAGATCGGACGGTCCGAGCCTCCCCCCTCGTGGCTCGGACCGTCCTCGGTTCCGTGCGCCGAGAACCGCGCGAACAAGGCTAGTTGACTGTCTGTCAGTGTCCAATCACAGTAGCGACAGCGACCTATCGACTTATTTATAGTTGGCCCTGCCTCGGGGGTGGGAGCAGCGCACGGAAAGGGTGGGCGCGCCATGGATCTGGCCTTGCTGCGCACGTTCGTGACCGTGCACCGGGCCGGCTCCTTCACCCGTGCCGCCGCCCTGCTGGGCCTGTCCCAGCCGGCCGTGACCTCCCAGATACGCACGCTCGAACGGCAGCTGGGCCGTCCTCTCTTCCTGCGCCAGGCGCGCGGCGTGACACCGACGACCACCGGCGACGAACTCGCCCACAAGGCCGCTCCGCATCTGGACGCCCTGGTCGAGATCGCCGAGAGCGGCCTGGACGACGAGTCCTCACTCCGTACGTTGCACCTGGCCGGTCCGCCGGAGTTCACCGCCGAACGGGCACTGCCCGCTCTCGTGGAGCTCACCGGGGACGACGGCCAGGGGTTCGCCCTGCGGGCCTCCTTCGGCAACGCCGAGGAGGCGCTGGAAGGGCTGGCAGCCGGACATCATGATCTGGCCATCAGCAGCGCCCGCCCCCGCGGCGCTCTGCTCACGGCGACTGCGCTCTGCGACGAGGAGCACGTCCTGGTCGCCGCCCCACGCTGGACCGAGGCGATCGACGCCGAAACCCTGCGCCACAGAGGCGCCTCCGCCCTGGAGAACCTCCCCGTCGTCGAGGTGCACGAGTCCCTGCCGTTCGTGGCCCGCTACTGGGCTTCCGTCTTCGACTCCCGCCCGGCCGCGTCCGGCGCGGTCATCGTCCCCGATCTGCGCGCCGTCCTCGCCTGCGCCGCCGCGGGGGCCGGCCTCGCGGTGCTGCCCCGCTATCTGTGCGCGTCCGCCCTGGAGCGCAAGGAGGTGGTCGCGCTGCATGAGCCGGCGGTCCCGCCACTGCGCACGTACTTCCTGGTGGTGCGCACCGGCACGCTGGCCATGCCGCATATCGCGCGGGCGCACGAGTGGCTGCAGCGGGCGGCTGCCGACTGGTGCTGATCCGGTATCGAGGAGCCTCACTCACCGGTTCCGGAGGGTGACCATCCGCGATGTTTCACGTAGAACATCGCGGGCCACATTTCTCCCATGACCGTTCGACCCGTGGTCAAGCGCACCGCCCGCGCCGTTCTGCTCGACGGTGGCGACCTCATCCTGATCAAGCGCACCAAACCCGGCGTCGATCCCTACTGGATCACCCCGGGAGGCGGGGTCGAACCCGGTGACCCCACAGTCGTACACGCCCTGCACCGCGAGGTGTACGAGGAACTGGGCGCCAAGATCACTGATGTCGTACCGTGCTTCGTCGACACCGTCGAGCACATCGGCGAGGACAGCGCCTCGACCGGTGTGAAGGTGCAGCACTTCTTCGTCTGCCGGCTCGAATCCATGGACCCGTCCCTGCGGCACGGCCCCGAGATCGAAGAACCCACAGGTGAGTACGAGATCGTGAGAGTGCCGTTCACCCGGGTCGGGATCGCCTCCGTACATCTCGTACCGCTTTCGCTACGGCACTACCTCGACGGGAACATCGAGGGCGTACGAGCCATGCATGCGCCCGACCTCGGCTGATCCGGCCGCCGGACCGACGTCCATGGGCGGGCAGACCGCGCTGGTCGCGGCGCGCCGCGGCGCCCGTCAGCTTCCGGTGGCGACGAGTTCCTCCACCGAGTCGTGCCGGATGCGCGCGGACGGGATGCCGATGTCCCGCAGAGCGTGCACGCCGCTGCGAATCATGCCGGGCGGCCCGGACAGATAGGCGTCGTACTCGGTCCAGGGACCGTACTCCCTTATGACGTCGGGGAGCTGGACATGCGACTGCTGGTCGATGATCGCGCGCACGGACAGCCAGGGGTGAGCCTGCTGGAGCCGGAGCATCGTGTCGATGTCGTACAGGTCGTGATCGGTCCGGGCGCCGTAGAACACCTCGACCGGCCGCCGCTCACCGTGCTCGGCCACGTCCTCGACCAATGCCTTGATCGGCGCGATGCCCGTGCCGCCGCCCAGGCACAGCAGCCCGCTGTCCGTGCTGTGGTCCACGGTCATCGAACCTGCCGGCGGTCCGAGACGGATGACGTCACCAGGCCGGGCGCGGTGCACCAGGGCGTTGGAGACCCAGCCCGCCGGAACCGCCTTCACATGGAAGCTGAGCAGACCGTCCGAGCGGGGCGCCGAGGAGAACGAGTAGTGCCTCCAGACACGCGGCCACCACGGTGTCTCCAGGCTCGTGTACTGCCCGGCGAGGAACGGGTAGGGCTGGTCCGGGCGGACGGTGACGACCGCGACATCGGAGGTCCTGAGGTCGTGCGAGACGACCTCCGCGTGCCACCACGGCGGGGAGCGCAGTTCGTCCGCGGCCGACGCGTCGATCATGACCTGCGAGATCGTCGTGTAGGCCCGCACCCAGGCCGCCTCCGTCTCTTCGCTCCAGACGGATTCGGCGTACCGGCTCAGCGCGCCGATCAGGCACTCGCCGACGGCCGGATAGTGATCGGGTTGAGTGCCGTACTTGCGGTGGCCGCGACCCAGATTCTGGAGATATGCGACGAGCACGTCACTGTTGTCGATGTGCTCGGCGGCCGTGAGCAGCGCCTTGAGCAGTCGGTCGCGCTGGGCATCCATGGCCGCAGGGAAAAGGGGCCGCAGTTCGGGGTGACGCACGAAGAGCAGGGCGTAGAAGTACGAAGTGACCTTGTCGGCGACCGGGGCGACGGTGGCCATCGTGCGCCGGATGAGGACTGCGTCCGGCGAGGCGTCCCCTTGGGAGCCGGAGGCGGTGGGCTCGGTGTGCCTGTCCGGACCGGCGGGTGTGGCTTGCGGGGGTGCGGCGGACGCGGGTGAGGGCGCGGTGGGCGCGGGTGAGACCGGAGCGGAACCGTGTTCCTGGGCGTGCCCGGCGCTCGACGAGGGCTCGGGATGCGGGGCGGCGGGAGCCGCTGGCGGCGCGGCGGCCGGTGCGTTGTGCGGGGCTGCGGCCGACGCGGTGTGCGGGGCCGGTGCGGCGGAGGGACCACCTCCGGCGGTGAAGAGCGACGGCTCCGAGTGGTCTGCCCGGGCCTGGCGTTGTGGCGGCACACGGAGCGGGGCGGGCGGGGCCTCGGTGGCGGTGGTGACGTGCTGGTCGTACGGCCGGGCTTCGGTGCGTGTGGGGGGCGGCGTGGGCGTGGACCCGGCCGCCTGGCTTATTCGCTCATGATGTGCCGCGCCATCGGTCGCGGTGGACACGGGACCGTGAGCAGGCGACGTATCCATGACGCCCGAGGGGGTAGCCGCGTGCGAGGCGTCCGCGCTTCCGAAAGGCTCCGCCGGACGCGCTCGCGTGTGCGGCTCCGGGTGCCCCTCTGCGCCCCGCGCGTCCCTGGCCGGTGTCTGCGCCTCCCGGGCCAAGGGGGTGGCCCCCGTGACGTCATGCGCTCGGGGCACCGGCGCGGTCTCTGCCGCACGGCTGACGGCCGGGGAACCGAAGTCCGAGCGGGACTCACCGCCGACGGCCGGAGGCGTCGTGCGCGGCTGGGAGCGAGCTTCGGCGACGTACGGCCGGGCAAGCGGCTCTTCGGCCTCGGAACGTCCCTGCGGCTCCGGTGGCCCGGCGTTCGAAGCGGCGTGGTCCACCGGGGCGCCCGAACCGGTACCGGTCGCGGCCCTGCCCACCGTGCGCATGCCTGCCAAGCGGCTGCCTTCCGCGGCCTCACGCTCGGCTCCCCGCGAAGGAGCCGGCTGCTTGCGCGGCTTGAACCAGCCGCCGCCGCCGTCCGAAGCGCCGTTGTCGGCAGACGTGGTGGTCGGAGCGTCCATGGTGTGCCTCGCCTCGAACATCTTTCGGTCGGTCTGCGCACTTCCTCAGTCGGAAGATGCCTGCTTCCTCCGCAGCCGGTTGCTTTGCCCGTTCGGCGTCGCGGCCAACGCGGCCATAGTCAACCCTTGTTCCCGGTGCGTACGGACAAGTAGGCGGAGAGTGTGACATTGGCCGCAGTGTTCTCGTCGCAGCGTCTCACTTTCTGTGGACGCCCGGCTGCTGAACCGAGAATGCGGGTCTTCGATCACTCCGTCCCGTTAGGCTGCATTGCCCTGCTCTCATCCCCGAAGGGCAGTTTGCTCTGCTTCCCGTACGGGAACCGGAGTCGACCCTACCGGCACCGGGCCCGCACACAAGTCCCCCCCTGCACGCCTACAAATTTGACTATGGGGAGATCCAACGATTCCCCCAATTACTCCGCGTGCCGCACCAATTCGTAGGCATCCCACAGATCCCTCCCCGCGTACGAGTGGGTCGCCAGACCGGCCAGATGCCGATCCGCATTGACAGCGACGGACACCGGAACGACGCCGAACAGGTCCTTGTCCGAGGAAGAGTCCCCGTAAGCGACGCAATCCGTCCGCGTCACTCCGAACTTCCGGCAGAGGCGGTCTGCGATGAGCACCTTGCCCGCGGCGCTGAGCACCCCGGCAGGGTCCAGAGGCTGAGTGAACGGCACGGCGGGGAACAGGGAACCATGCGCCGCGTGGGCGCCCCATCCCATGAGCCGTTCGACGAAGAACGAGGGGGACAGCGTCACCACCGCACAGTAGTCGCCTCGGCGCCTGATCTCCGCCCAGACGTCACGGATTCGATCCAGCCAAGGCGCACCTTCGAATGCGGCCAGCACATGAGCCTCGGTCAAACCGGCCCACAACGTGTGCACCCGACGCGCGTACTCCGGCGGGCCGATCAGCCCTGCCGCGATCTCCTGCTCGAGTGCCACCGTCTCGGCTTCCACGCCGAGTTGCCGCGAGATCTCCAAGGGCGCGGTGGAGCCGTGGAGCAATGTGCCGTCGAGATCGAAGAGATGAAGTCTCGCCATGGCATTGGAGGCTAGCGGGACTGATGGACGCTAGCCGTTCGCCGGTGTTTCACGTGAAACACCGTGTGCGCGTCCCTGAGTCGCGCCGCACTCGACGAGTTGACCAAAAGGGCGTACCTCTCTGTCGAAACAGGTGGACGTCAAGGGCGCCCGTCAGACAGCCTGACCTGCGTGCTTACTCCTTCCCTCGCTGCTCTGCCGATCCGCCGCCTGACTCGTCGCGACTTGGAGGCCTGCGCCGACTTGTCCGAGGACCGGGGGTGGCCGCGCGAGGAACACAAGTGGGGCTTCCTCCTGACCGCCGGGAAGGGATACGGCATCGACGATCCTCAGGGAGGTCTCATGGCCGCCTGCGCGATCACCGAGTACGGACCGCAGGAGCGCCCCGAACTGGGAGCCGTAGGGATGGTCCTGGTTGCCGAACGGCATGCACGGCGAGGCGTCGGACGCCGGTTGATGCGGCACGTGGTGTCGCTGATGGGCACCACACCACTGACCCTGCACGCAACGCCGAACGGTCGACCGCTCTACGAGGAAGTCGGCTTCAAGGCCACCGGCCGCGCAGAGATGCTGCGCGGCTTTTTCATGCCCGGCGGAACCGAGCCCAGGGTGACCACCCGCCCTGCGACGGGCGAGGATCTCCCCAAGATCCTCCGAATCGACGCGGAGGTGTTCGGTGCCGACCGCACGCACATCGTCACGCGCCTGCCCGCCTTCGCCGACCAGGTGCGGGTCGCCGAGGAGAACGGCAGGATCATCGGCTACGCGGGAGTCTGGCCCAATATGGAGACGCATGTCGTGGGCCCGCTGATCGCACGGGACACGGAGACCGCGAAAGCTCTGGTCATCTCACTCGCCGCCCATACCGACCGGCCCCTGCGCACCGACATCGACGTACGGCACGAGGAGCTGCTGACGTGGGCGAAGGAGCGTGGGCTGGCATCGGTGGCCTTCAACACGGTGATGACGTACGGAGTGCCGGAACTCCCGGGTGATTGGCGCCGGCGCTTCGCCCCGCTGACGGTGGCAGCGGCCTGAGTCCGGAAACCCGTTCGGAAGCCGGGTGCGGGACGCCGGCCCCGGAAAGGAAGGGACGCCGGTCCCTGGGAGAGCCGGCGTCCCACCCCGGAGAAACCAGTGAGCTTCAGGCGAGTGTCTCCACGGCGGCCGAGGCGAAGCCGTGGTCCTGCTCCGGCGCGCCGCCGCCCTCCGATCGCACCGATCAGCCGGCCCTCACGGTGAACCGGCAACCCGCCCGCGATGAACAGGAGCGGCCGGTCGAGAGCGGTCTGGAGGGAATGGAACGGCCCGTCGGGCTTGACCGCGTCGACGAGGTGGGCGGTCGGCGCGTTCAGCTGAAGGGCGGTGTACGCCTTGCGGGTGCTGGTCTCTCCGGAGATCAGCACGGCCTGGTCGTCGCGCCGGAAGGCGGGCAGATGCCCGCCCGCGTCCAGCACGGTGACGCTGACGGTCACTCCTGCGGCCTCGGCGGCCCGACGGGCAGCGGTGACAAGAACCTCGGCGTCCTGGGTGGTCAGGGGCGCGACGGCGGTGGTGCTCATTCTCGGGTTTCTCCTTGTGTGGTGGCGGTGAGGAAGCCGTCCGGGTGACGCGGGGGCGGCCCTGGCCCCGCGGGGACCCGGCCCGGGTCGAGGGCGAGCGAGCGCTGGGAGGTGGTACGGCGGGGTGTACAAGCCCGTTGGGCCCAGCAGGGTCAGTGGTGGACGGCGGCCCGCTCCTCGGAGGCGACACCGGCCGTGACGACGGCGCTCGGAGTGCTGCCACGACGCTCCAGGGCGGCCGAGAAGACCGCGAGGACCAGAGCCGCCGCGGCGAGGACCGCGCCGACCCAGTTCGGGGCCGTGTAGCCGAGGCCGGCGGCGATGACGAGGCCGCCGAGCCAGGCCGAGAGGGCATTGCCCAGGTTGAAGGCGCCGATGTTCACCGCGGAGGCCAGGGTCGGGGCGCCGTGCGCCTGGTCGAGGACCCGTTTCTGCAGCGGCGGAACGGTCGCGAATCCCAGGGCACCGATGAGCGCGATGTTGACGGCCGAGGGGATCTTGTCGTGTGCCGTGAGTGTGAAGAGCGCGAGTACGACCGCGAGGGCTCCCAGGGAGACGTAGAGCATGGGCATCAGGGCCCGGTCGGCGAACTTGCCGCCGACGAGGTTGCCGGCCACCATCCCGAGGCCGAAGAGGACCAGCAGCCAGGTGACGGAGCCCTCTGCGAAGCCGGCGACATGGGTCATCATCGGAGCGATGTAGGTGATGGCCGCGAAGACGCCGCCGAAGCCGAGAACGGTCATCGCCATGGCGAGCAGGACCTGGACGTTCTTGAAGGCGGCGAGTTCGTGCCGCAGGTGCACGCCTTCGGGCTTGGGAGTCTCGGGAACGAGCTTGGCGATGCCGGCCAGGCCGACGACACCGAGCGCGGCGACGACGGTGAAGGTGACGCGCCACCCCAGGGACTGCCCGACGAGCGTGCCCAGCGGTACGCCGACGACGTTGGCGACGGTCAGACCGGTGAACATCATCGCGATGGCTCCGGCCTTCTTGTCCGGGGCGACGAGCTCGGCTGCGACCACCGAGCCGATACCGAAGAAGGCACCGTGAGCGAGCGAGGCGACCACGCGGCCGATCAGCATCACGGAGAAGGTGGGGGCAAAGGCTGAGAGCAGATTGCCGATGATGAACAGCCCCATCAGCACCATCAGCATCCGCTTGCGGGAGATCCTCGTGCCGAGGACGGTCATCAACGGGGCACCGAACATCACGCCCAGTGCGTAGCCGGTCACCAGGTACCCGGCCGTCGGGATGGAGATCCCGTAGTCGGCCGCGACCTCGGGCAGCAGGCCCATGATCACGAATTCGGTGGTACCGATTCCGAAGGCCCCGATCGCGAGGGCCAGAAGCGCGAGAGGCATGGGGGATACACCTTCCCAGAAGATTGCAGGAGCGCTTTGCGTGCGTTCACAATAATTGCAGACGCGGGCTATATGCAACCGTCGACTATGCGCGCTTGCCCTATCCTGGAGTCAGCCGCTCCGGGACGGAGGAACCCATGACAGCTACGGATCCCGCGCTCACCGCCCTCGCTCAGGGCTGGTGCGCCCTCTCCCTGCTGCACGGGAGGATCGAGGCGCACATCGAGCGCGCTCTACAGGCCCGGCACGGCCTGAGCGTGCGCGAGTACTCGCTGCTCGACGTGCTCAGCCGTCAGCACGACGGCGAGGGCGGGCATCTGCAGATGAAGCAGGTCTCCGACGCGGTCGTCCTCAGCCAGAGCGCCACCACCCGACTGGTGACCCGTCTCGAGGACCGCGGTCTCCTGGAGCGGTACCTGTGCCCCACCGACCGACGCGGCATCTACACCGACGTGACCGACTCGGGCCTGAGGCTGCTGGAGGAGGCGCGGCCGACCAACGA
Organism: Streptomyces sp. NPDC002309; assembly: GCF_053593375.1. NCBI lineage: Bacteria > Bacillati > Actinomycetota > Actinomycetes > Kitasatosporales > Streptomycetaceae > Streptomyces > Streptomyces sp. NPDC002309. Next base: position 221,931 of record NZ_JBSFCI010000003.1, read on the forward strand.
CGCCGCCCTGCGCGAGGCGCTCGACGAGGCGGCCAAGATCCCGGAGTTGGCCCCGCTGGTCCGGGTCGTGGAGTCGGTCAACCTGCCCGCATAGGGTGCGAGCATGGGAGACCTTGAAATACGAGCCGCGGTCACGGACGACCTCCCCGTGATCGTCGGCATGCTCGCCGACGACCCCCTGGGTGCACAACGCGAATCACCGGACGACCTGATCCCGTACCGGGCCGCCCTGGAGCGGCTCCAGGGCGACCCGAACCAGCACCTCGTCGTCGCTCTTCGGCAGGAGCGGGTCGTCGGCACGCTTCAACTCACGATCATTCCCGGGCTCACCCGGCGCGGAGCCACCCGGTCGATCATCGAGGGCGTCAGGATCCACGGCGACGAGCGAGGCAGCGGCCTCGGCACGCAGCTCATCGAGTGGGCCGTCGAGGAATCCCGCCGCCAGGGCTGCCAGTTGGTCCAGCTGACGTCCGACACCTCCCGTGTGGACGCCCATCGCTTCTACGAACGGCTCGGTTTCACGGCGTCCCACGTCGGTTTCAAGCTCCAGTTCTGAGGCTCTGGTACACAGTCCGGACGGACACACGCGTCACCCGCCTCCGCCTCCCGTGCACCCCCGCATCGGTGAGGCACATCGCCGGGATCCGGCAAGGTATGACGAAGGGCCATGTTTCACGTGAAACATGGCCCTTCGTCATCCGTCTTGGACGCGGATCTCTAGCCGATCCCCCGCCAGCCCTCCGGATCCACTCCACCCGGCACTTGTGCCGCCTCCTCGTACGGCTGGCGGGCGAAAACGAACGACCCGAGGTCCAGGTGGCTCAGCGACCCGTCGGCCCGCCGTGCGGGCCTCAACAGCTCTCCGGCGTAATAGCCCTCCAGCCCTGTCCAGGTGCCGTCCCCGTTGCACCGGAAGCGCGCGCCACGCCCCTTCCCGGACAGCGGCTCCAGCGAGACCCCGCCGCCACCCGTCAGGCGCAGCCCGAAAGCGTACGTCCCCCAGTACCACTGGCCCGCCAACTCCAGTACGGACGGGTCGACTTCACGCAGAGGTCGCCAGGGTTCGGGAATCCGCGGCTCGGCCTCGGCGACGATGCGCACGAGGTCGGCACCCACCATGGACAGGAACGGACCGGAGGTGCAGTTGGCGAGCACCACCGCCGCGACGTCGTCCGCCACGCCGAGGGTCAGATTCGCGAGGAAGCCCGGCAGTGAGCCCGAGTGGCCCACGAGCAGCCGGCCGTACTGGTGCTGGATCTGCAACCCCAGTCCGTACGACGCCCCCTCGGCAAGATCAGCGGCTTCGGCAGGCGCCGCGGGCGCCCGCATCTCCCGCACCGTCTCCGCGCTCAGCACCCGCTCGTCGCCCTGCGCCAGGAACACGGCGAACCGTGCCAGGTCGCCGGTGGTCGACCAGAGCTGCCCGGCGGGAGCCATCCTGCCCAGATCCTCGGCGGGTTCCGGCAACAGCACATCGGCCCAGGGATGCACCGCCCAGCCGCTCGCGTGCGGCGCGGACGGCTGCCCACTCGTCCGATGCAGACCGAGTGGCTCGAGTACCTCACGGCGCAGTACCTCCTCCCAGGGGGCACCACGCAGCCTCTCGACAAGCGCTCCCAGCAGCGTGTAGCCCGGGTTCGAGTAGTGGAAACGCCGCCCGGACGGATGCAGGAAGGGACGCTCACCGAGAACGTCGGACAGCTCCGGGCGCAGCGACCCCGGGCTGCGCTCCCACCACGGCGCGGGGGACTCGGCGGCCAGCCCGCTGGTGTGCGCCAGCAGTTCGGCGACGGTGGCCTCGCCGGCGCTCGTCCCCGGCAGATGCTTCTCCAGCCGGTCACCGAGGTCGAGGAGACCCTGGTCACGCAGCCGCATCACGAGAACCGCAGTGAATGTCTTGGTGATCGAACCGATCCGGTACTGGACGTCCTCGTCCGGCAGCTCGCCGTCCACCGAGGAGCGGGCACCGTGCCATACGGCACGACCGTCCCGCACGACGGCCGCGACCATCGACGGGGCCCGCCCTTCGGACTGGGCCATGGCGAGACGGTGGAGCAACGCCCTGCGTGTACCGGGCAGCAGCTCATCCTGAGATGTGTTCATGCCCCCAGTCCATCCGCCCGCGCGACAGACGTCGAGCACATTTCCCCACGCACGGCACCGGGTGTGCGGCCGGGGCACGGAAGCTACGTCCTTGCTCCGCGCTCCGACGAGTTCGACTGGGTCTTTGACGCCCGTGAACGGGCGAAGAGGGAGCGGCTTCGGGGGATCAGGTCTGCGCCATGTCCACGAAGCGGGAGTAGTGGCCCTGGAAGGCCACCGTGATCGTTGCCGTCGGGCCGTTTCGGTGCTTGGCGACGATCAGATCCGCCTCACCCGCGCGGGGCGACTCCTTCTCGTAGGCGTCCTCGCGGTGCAGCAGGATGACCATGTCGGCGTCCTGCTCGATAGAGCCGGATTCACGCAGGTCGGAGACCATGGGCTTCTTGTCGGTGCGCTGCTCGGGACCACGGTTCAGCTGGGAGAGCGCGATGACCGGCACCTCCAGCTCCTTGGCCAGCAGCTTGAGGTTTCGGGACATGTCCGAGACCTCCTGCTGACGGCTCTCGGCCCGCTTGGAACCACCGGACTGCATCAGCTGGAGATAGTCGATGACGACCAACCTGAGGTCGTTGCGCTGCTTGAGGCGGCGGCACTTGGCCCGGATCTCCATCATCGACAAGTTCGGGGAGTCGTCGATGTAGAGGGGGGCGGCGGAGACGTCCGGCATCCGGCGTGCCAGCCGCGTCCAGTCCTCGTCGGTCATCGTGCCGGAGCGCATGTGATGCAGCGCGACGCGGGCTTCGGCGGACAGCAGACGCATCGCGATCTCGTTGCGTCCCATTTCGAGGGAGAAGATGACGCTCGGCAGGTTGTTCTTGATCGATGCGGCCCGGGCGAAGTCCAGGGCCAGCGTGGACTTACCCATCGCGGGACGCGCGGCGATGACGATCATCTGCCCTGGATGCAGACCGTTGGTGAGCGAGTCGAAGTCGGTGAAACCCGTGGGCACACCGGTCATCTCGCCGGTGCGAGAACCGATCGCCTCGATCTCGTCGAGCGCGCCCTCCATGATGTCGCCGAGCGGCAGATAGTCCTCGCTGGTGCGCTGCTCGGTGACGGCGTAGATCTCGGCCTGAGCGCGGTTGACGATCTCGTCGACGTCGTCGTCGGCCGCGTATCCCATCTGTGTGATGCGGGTGCCGGCCTCCACGAGGCGGCGCAGGACGGCCCGTTCGTGGACGATCTCCGCGTAGTACTCGGCGTTCGCCGCGGTCGGCACCGTCTGGACGAGCGTGTGCAGATACGACGCTCCGCCGACCTTGTTGATCTCGCCGCGCTTGGTGAGCTCCGCGGCGATGGTGATGGGGTCGGCCGGCTCCCCCTTGGCATAGATGTCGAGGATCGCCTGGTAGATCGTCTCGTGCGCCGGCTTGTAGAAGTCGTGTCCCTTGAGGATCTCCACGACGTCGGCGATGGCGTCCTTGGACAGCAGCATGCCGCCCAACACGGACTGCTCGGCGTCGAGATCCTGCGGCGGGACCCGTTCGAAGGACGAACCTCCACCGTCCCACGAATCGCTCTCCCGGCCCCGCTCGTGCTGTTCCTCCCGGCTTCGACCACTGTCCGGACGACGGCGGGAGGGCAGACGATCGCTGGGTCCGCTCTCGGCCCACGGGTCGTCCAAGGGCTCGGAAATGCTCACCGAGCGACCTCCTCCCGTCCGCCGAGCGGACCTCGCCATGCCACTCTTTTCTACGGCACGGCACCGACAACTAAGAGGCCCGGCTCCGGTTCTGGCGCGTCGGTTTTGTGACGGTTCCACGAGCCGGCGGAGGAGCGGGCGCCGGACCACGTTAGGCCCCCGGGCACCGTCAGCCAATCTGGTTATCCACAGGCCATGTGGACGACGGCCCCGATGCTGTGGAGAACTCCGCGAAACCTGTGCACGACGCGGTGGACAGGCCTGTGAACAAGCCCGCACCATCCGGGTACCACAGCCTCTGACCTGCGACTTTCCCGTCCACTGGCTGTGCAGAAGAAAAACTTCCCCAGTCGGCCCAAGATCCCTTCGAACAGTGCACGACACTACTCTCCGCGACGAGAGAGGTAAGGGTCGCAAGCCAATTGCATCTCTTACCTGTGGAAGATTAGATTGGTGGCCATGACACAGGCTCCCGCGACCTCCCGGGCCGCTCGGCGACATCACGATCGAGAGATCGTCTCGCTGGCCGTCCCCGCCTTCGGCGCGCTGGTCGCCGAGCCCCTGTTCATCCTGGCCGACAGTGCGATCGTCGGCCACCTCGGCACCGCCCAACTCGCCGGACTGGGCATCGCCTCGGCACTCCTTACGACCGCCGTCAGTATCTTCGTCTTCCTCGCCTACGCCACCACGGCAGCCGTGGCCCGTCGAGTCGGCGCCGGTGACCTGCCGGCCGCGATCCGCCAGGGCATGGACGGCATCTGGCTGGCGTTGCTGCTCGGCGCCGGCGTCATCGCCCTGGTGCTGCCCTCGGCACCGTTCCTCGTGGAACTCTTCGGGGCTTCGGACACTGCGGCGCCTTACGCGATCACCTACCTGCGGATCTCTTCCCTGGGCATCCCCGCCATGCTCGTCGTCCTCGCCGCTACCGGCGTTCTGCGTGGCCTGCAGGACACAAGGACACCCCTCTACGTCGCCGTCGGAGGCTTCGTCGCCAACGGAGTCCTCAATGTGCTCCTCGTCTACGGCGCCGGCTTCGGCATCGCCGGCTCCGCCTGGGGCACCGTCATCGCCCAGTGCGCCATGGCAGCCGTCTATCTGGCGGTCGTCGTGCGTGGTGCCCACAGAAACGGCGCCTCGCTACGACCGGACGCCGCCGGCATCAGAGCCTCGGCGCAGGCCGGGGCACCGCTGCTGGTCCGCACACTCTCACTGCGCGCGATCCTGATGATCGCGACAGCCGTCGCGGCCCGACTTGGCGATGCCGACATAGCCGCCCACCAGATCGTCCTCTCCCTGTGGAGCCTGATGGCCTTCGCCCTCGACGCCATCGCGATCGCCGGGCAGGCCATCATCGGGCGCTACCTCGGCGCCGAGGACCCCAAGGGAGCACGTGATGTCTGCCGCCGCATGGTCCAGTGGGGCATCGTGGTCGGCCTCGTCCTCGGTGCTCTCGTCATCGTGTCCCGCCCTGCCCTCCTGCCACTGTTCACCGGTGACTCCACCGTGAAGGACGCTGCCTTCCCGGCTCTGCTGGTGGTTGCCCTCTCCCAACCGATCTGCGGAGTCGTCTTCGTTCTGGACGGCGTACTGATGGGCGCCGGCGACGGCCCTTACCTCGCCTGGGCGATGATCCTGACCTTGGCGGTCTTCACTCCCGTTGCGCTTCTTGTGCCCACCCTCGGCGGCGGACTCACCGGACTCTGGGTGGCCATGACCTTGATGATGACGGTCCGCCTGCTCACACTGTGGCTGCGCACCCGCTCGGGTCACTGGCTCGTCACGGGCGCTACCCGCTGATCAAGCCGTCGGGGGCAACACCGGCAGCGGAGTTGTACTCGCTTCGGCGTTTCACGTGAAACAGCGCTGATTGCCAAAACAGTGCCGATTGCCGATGTTTCACGTGAAACGCCCAGAGCGGGCGCCCGTTCGGTCCTGTGCTCCCCACCCGACCGAGAAGCAGCCACAACAAACCCGCAAGACACGAGTGGGGCCGCACCCCGAAGGATGCGGCCCCACTCACTGCTTCAGCAAGCACGGCACTCAGCCGGCGACGACCTCGATGTTGACCTTGGCGGCAACCTCGGGGTGCAGACGCACGGACGTCTCGTGAGCGCCCAGCGTCTTGATCGGCGAACCGAGCTCGATGCGGCGCTTGTCGACCTCGGGGCCACCGGCAGCCTTGATCGCCGAGGCGACGTCGGCCGGGGTGACGGAACCGAAGAGACGACCGGCGTCGCCGGAGCGAACGGCCAGACGAACCTTGACTCCCTCGAGCTGGGCCTTCACCTGGTTGGCCTGCTCGATGGTCTGGATCTCGTGGATCTTGCGAGCACGACGGATCTGCTCGACGTCCTTCTCGCCACCCTTGGTCCAGCGGATAGCGAACTTCCGCGGGATCAGGTAGTTGCGAGCGTAACCGTCCTTGACGTCGACGACGTCGCCCGCGGCACCGAGGCCGGAGACCTCGTGGGTGAGGATGATCTTCATGAGTAGGTCACCCTTCCCTTATCGCGCGGTGGACGTGTAGGGCAGCAGCGCCATCTCACGGCTGTTCTTCACGGCCGTGGCGACGTCACGCTGGTGCTGCGTGCAGTTGCCGGTCACGCGGCGGGCACGGATCTTGCCGCGGTCGGAAATGAACTTCCGCAGCATGTTCGTGTCCTTGTAGTCCACGTACGTGACCTTGTCCTTGCAGAAAGCGCAGACCTTCTTCTTCGGCTTGCGCACAGGCGGCTTCGCCATGGTGATTCTCCTGTGTGATCAAGAAGTGTGGGTGGGCCCACCTTCAGCCGTGAGGCTTAGAAGGGGGGCTCGTCCGAGTAGCCGCCACCGCTGCCGCCGGAGCCGCCGCCCCAGCCGCCGCCACCGCCCTGGTTGCCACCGGCGGGAGCGCCGGTCGCCCAGGGGTCGTCGGCAGGAGCGCCGCCGGCCTGCTGACCGCCACCGGGGCCACCGCCCCAGCCGCCGCCACCCTGCTGGCCGCCACCGCCACCGCCCTGGCCACCCCGGCCGGCGGTCTTGGTGACCTTGGCCGTGGCGTTGCGCAGGCTGGGGCCGACTTCCTCGACGTCCAGCTCGAAGACCGTGCGCTTGACTCCCTCACGGTCCTCGTAGGACCGCTGCTTCAGCCGGCCCTGCACGACGACGCGCATGCCTCGCTGGAGCGACTCGGCGACATTCTCCGCCGCCTGACGCCAGACCGAGCAGGTCAGGAACAGGCTCTCGCCGTCCTTCCACTCGTTGGTCTGACGGTCGAAGGTGCGGGGCGTGGACGCGACACGGAACTTCGCGACCGCCGCACCGGAAGGGGTGAAGCGCAGCTCGGGGTCATCGACAAGATTGCCGATGACCGTGATGACGGTCTCGCCTGCCATGGGGGAACCTCTCGGCGGGTTTGCTGCTGGCTGCTGGTGTTGCTACTCGAATCCCGGGATCAGCTGAGCGGAAGCTCAGTGGGTCTCGGGACGGAGGACCTTGGTCCGGAGGACCGACTCGTTCAGGTTCATCTGGCGGTCGAGCTCCTTGACGACCGCAGGCTCGGCCTGCAGGTCGATGACCGAGTAGATGCCCTCAGGCTTCTTCTTGATCTCGTACGAGAGACGACGACGGCCCCAGGTGTCGACCTTCTCGACCTTTCCGCCGCCATCACGGACGACAGAAAGGAAGTTCTCGATCAGCGGGGAGACAGAGCGCTCCTCGAGATCGGGGTCGAGGATGACCATCACCTCGTAGTGACGCATGTGGAACCCACCTCCTTTGGACTCAGCGGCCACGGTCGTTCCGTGGCAGGAGGGTCGTGATGCGTGCGCAACGGTATCGGCCACCACTGACAATCGGAGGTCCTTGTCGGAGCTTCCTGCCATGGCCCGGGCAGACACCGGTGCAGACCGTACAGACTACCCGCACAGCGGCTTCCGGTTGAAATCCGGCCGTGGTGACCGTCAATCTGTACACGTCGGGTGTGTATGGCGCTACGATGCGCCGTTTTCCGCAGGAGGTGCCCCATGACACAGGCATTGCGACCCAACACCGCCGGATCCCTTCTCGCCACGGACGGCCGGGCCCATCCCGTTCAGGACGCGCTGCTCGCGGTGACCTTGCTGCTCGGAGTGGTCTCCTTCGTCACGGCCATGTTCCACAACCTTCATCTGATCAGCTCCTGGACCGGCCTGGTGGGAATCCTCACCGGGGCGTACGGCCAGTGGATCTCGGAGACGACCCGCGAACGCTTCGGGCTGATCGTGGGCCTCGGTGCCTCTGCCATCGGCTTCTTCCTGGGCATGGCCCACGGTGGTCTGTTCGGCGGACTGTTCTGACCCTCCCGGGCACACTGTTCCGATACCGCGCCGAGCCCTCCGGGGCCCGGCGCGGGCCGGGCCCGGCCGCGACAGGCCAGGGCCAATGATGTGCACGCCCAGTAAGGGCGCTCGTGGGGCGCAGTAGGCTTCGCCGCGAGAGCCGGAGCCCCTGAACCCATGGGGACACACCAGCCCGAGGAGCGCCCCGAATGAGCCTGACCCTGAGGACCATCAGTCGAGAGCAGCATCTGGCCTATATCCAGAGTCTGCCCTCGGCTAGCCACATGCAGGTCCCGGCCTGGGCTGACGTGAAGGCGGAGTGGCGCTCGGAAAACCTCGGCTGGTTCGACGAGCGGACCGGCGAGCTGGTCGGCGCGGGCTTGGTCCTCTACCGCCAGCTGCCCAAGATCAAGCGCTACCTCGCCTATCTTCCCGAGGGCCCGGTCATCAACTGGTTCGCGCCGAATCTGGACGACTGGATCCAGCCGATGCTGGCCCACCTCAAGCAACAGGGCGCCTTCTCCGTGAAGATGGGCCCGCCGGTGATCATCCGGCGCTGGGAGGCCACGTCCATCAAGAGGGGCATCCAGGACCCCGACGTCAAGCGTCTGCGGGACATCGAGGCCGACTTCATCGAGCCCCGCGCCTTCGAGGTCGCCGACAAGCTCCGCCGGATGGGCTGGCAGCAGGGCGAGGACGGCGGCGCCGGTTTCGGTGACGTACAGCCCCGCTACGTCTATCAGGTGCCGCTGGCGAACCGCTCCCTGGAAGAGGTCCACAAGGACTTCAACCAGCTGTGGCGCCGCAACATCAAGAAGGCCGAGAAGGCCGGCGTCGAGGTCGTCCAGGGCGGATACCAGGACCTGGAGGAGTGGCAGCGGCTGTACGAGATCACGGCCGTACGCGACCACTTCCGGCCCCGGCCGCTGGCGTACTTCCAGCGCATGTGGACGGCCCTCAACAGCGAGGACCCCAACCGCATGCGGCTGTACTTCGCCCGCCACAACGGAGTGAACCTGTCCGCGGCGACGATGCTGATCGTCGGCGGGCACGTCTGGTACTCCTATGGCGCCTCGGACAACATCGGCCGTGAGGTCCGGCCCTCGAACGCGATGCAGTGGCGGATGCTGCGCGACGCCTACGCGCTCGGCGCCACCGTCTACGACCTGCGCGGCATCTCCGACTCGCTGGACGAGTCCGACCACCTCTTCGGACTGATCCAGTTCAAGGTCGGCACCGGCGGCCAGGCCGCCGAGTACCTCGGCGAGTGGGACTTCCCCCTGAACAAGCTGCTCCACAAGGCGCTCGACATCTACATGTCGCGCCGCTGAGCGACACCGGCGGCCCCCGCCGTTCGTCTCGACAGCTCCGATCGCTTCCACACCTCTGATACACCGCAGCCACGAGAAAGGTTCCAGGTCCGGCCATGGCGCTCACGCTCTACGTCGACACCGCGCGCTGGCGGGCGCATCACAAGCACGTGCAGGAGCAGTTCCCGGGTCTCGTCCCGGTCTGCAAGGGCAACGGCTACGGCTTCGGGCACGAACGCCTGGCGGAGGAGGCCACCCGTCTGGGCTCGGACGTCCTCGCCGTCGGCACGACGTACGAGGCCGCGCGCATCAAGGACTGGTTCGGCGGCGACCTGCTGGTGCTGACGCCGTACCGCCGGGGCGAGGAGCCCGTGCCGCTGCCCGACCGCGTCATCCGCTCCGTCTCGTCGATCGACGGCGTGTACGGCCTCGTGGGTGCCCGCGTGGTCATCGAGGTGATGTCCTCGATGAAGCGTCACGGCATCAGCGAGCAGGACCTGGCGCAGCTGCACTCCGCGATCGAGAACGTGCGCCTCGAGGGTTTCGCCATCCACCTGCCGCTGGACCGCACCGACGGCTCGGACGCGGTGGAGGAGGTCATCGGCTGGATGGACCGGCTGCGGGCCGCCCGGCTTCCGCTGCACACGATGTTCGTCAGCCACCTCAAGGCCGAGGAACTCGCCAGGCTGCGCCAGCAGTTCCCGCAGACTCGTTTCCGTGCCCGTATCGGCACCCGGTTGTGGCTGGGGGACCATGACGCCACCGAGTACCGCGGCGCCGTCCTGGACGTCACCCGCGTCGCCAAGGGAGACCGCTTCGGCTACCGGCAGCAGAAGGCTGCCTCGGACGGCTTCCTGGTGGTCGTGGCGGGCGGTACGTCGCACGGGGTGGGTCTGGAGGCCCCCAAGGCGCTGCACGGCGTCATGCCACGCGCCAAGGGCGTCGCGCGCGCCGGCCTCGCCACGGTGAACCGGAACCTCTCGCCGTTCGTCTGGGGCGGCAAGCAGCGCTGGTTCGCCGAACCCCCGCACATGCAGGTGTCCATCCTGTTCGTGCCCTCGGACGCCCCGGAACCGAAGGTCGGTGACGAACTGGTGGCCCATCTGCGGCACACCACGACGCAGTTCGACCGCATCGTCGACCGCTGACGGCGGACTCGCCCCCGACAGCATGAAAGGCCGTTCACGGCATCTCCGTGCACGGCCTTTCCTCTGCGCCCGTCCCGGCGGACGACCGGACGACCTCCCGGGGGCCCAGGCCCCCTGAAGGCCTGTTCGCTCACAGTGAACTACCGGCCGCCTTGCCGTCGCCCCACTCCACCTGCGGCCCTTCGAACGGGGCCGCGTGCCGCGGCGGACGCGCCGCGGCCCCGAGTACGAACACGTCCTCTGCCCGGTCGAGCACACCCCCGGACGGATCGTCGTCACCATCGCGGCGTACCACGTCCCGGTCCGGCATGAGGATGTCGCGGACGACGAGGGCACACAGGTACAGGGTTCCGATCAGGTGCACGCCGATCGCCCAGTGATAGCCGTCGGTCGGCAGACCCTTGTGGGCGTCTCCGCTGGTCGTGTACGCGAGGTACATCCAGATCCCCAGGAAGTACGCGACTTCGCACGCCTGCCAGATCAGGAAGTCCCGCCACTTGGGCCGGGCGAGCGCGGCCAGCGGGACCAGCCACAGCACGTACTGCGGTGAATAGACCTTGTTGGTGAGGATGAACGCGGCGACGATCAGGAAAGCCAGCTGAGCGAAGCGCGGGCGGCGCGGCGCGGTGAGGGTGAGAGCCGCGACGCCGACGCAGCACAGCAGCATCAGAAGTGTCGCGAGCGTGTTGACCGTCTCGGTGCTGAGCGGGTCGCTGGAGTTCTGGACCAGGATCAGCCAGAAGGATCCGAAGTCGACGCCCCGCTCCTGGCTGAACGTGTAGAACTTCGACCAGCCCTCGAAGGCGAAGAACATCACCGGCAGGTTCACGACCAGCCAGGCGACGCCCGCGCCCGTGAGCGCCTTGCCGAAGTCCCGCCATTTGCCCGCACGCCAGCACAGCACGAACAGCGGACCCAGCAGAAAAAGCGGATAGAGCTTGGCGGCCGTGGCGAGACCCAGGAGGACGCCGAATGCCACGGAGCGACCTCGCGCCCACATCAGCATCGCCGCTGCCGTCAGGGCCACCGCCAGCAGGTCCCAGTTGATGGTGGCGGTCAGGGCGAAGGCGGGCGCCAGGGCGACCAGCAGACCGTCCCAGGGACGCCGCGCGTGCGTCCGGGTCACACAGACGGCGATGACGGCCACGCAGACCATCAGCATCCCGGTGTTGACCATCCAGTACCACTGCTGCTGGTCCTGAATACTGCCGCTGCCGGGCGTGATCCAGGCGGCGACCTCCATGAAGACACCGGTCAGCACCGGGTACTCCAGGTACTCCATATCGCCGGGGAGCCTGTCGAAGTACGGCACCAGCCCCTCGGAGAAGCCGCGCCCGCTGTACAGGTGCGGGATGTCCGAGTAGCACGCGTGCGTGTACTGCGAACTGGCGCCGAAGAACCAGGCTCCGTTGTAGCAGGGCGCCTTCTGGACCAACCCGAGGGCGAACACACCGATCGCCACGAGCACGATCACGCGCACCGGGGTCCACCACGACGTCCCGAGCAGGGCACGTCGCCCCACGGGACCGCCGATCAGCTCACTGCCACTCGCGGCGACCTCGTCGGCCTTGGTGGGCCGCACCACGTCCGGCGCGTGCTCGCTCGCTTGTGTCGTCTCTGCACTGGGCATGGGGCACATCCTGCCGTACGTGTCGAGGGATACGCCGAGGGCCGCCGCACCTGAGCGGTACGGCGGCCCCTCGTTTCACGTGAAACACTCATCCCGTTTCACGTGAAACACCCGTGATGGGCGGTTCAGCGGCTAATCGTCCGGGCCTCCGAAGAGGCCGCCCTGGCCGCCGTTGTTGTTGCCGCCTCCGTTGTTGTTCCCCTCGTCCTCGGACTCCGAGGGCGACGGTGACGAGGTCGTGCCACCGTCCGTACCACCCACATCGTTGCCACCCGGCCCCGTGCCACCGGTCTCGTCACAGTCCCAGTCGAAGGGCCGGCAGGTGTCACTCGGCGAGGGCGAGGGAATGATCTGGGACTCCGTGGGCGTCGGAGTCGGCGACGGGCTCTCTTCCTCGGTCTCAGTGACCGACGGAGTCGGCGTCGGCGACGGCTCGTCGTTGATCACCTCACCGATCGGCTCGGGGACCGGGAATTTCTTGGCCGGCTGTCCCTTGAGCGCGACCTCCATGTAGTCGTGCCAGATCTCGGACGGGAACGAGGCACCGTGGATCGATTCCTGGTCACCCGTTCCGTACATCTCCAGGAACGTACGGTTCTTGATGGACTCGTCGTCGGGATACCGGAACATGCTGATCGCGGTCGACAGCTGGGGGGTGTACCCGACGAACCAGGCCGACTTGTTGCCATCGGTCGTACCGGTCTTGCCGGCCACCTCCCGGCCCGTGAGCTGGGCGTTGGAGCCCGTGCCCTCCTCGACCACGGTCTTCAGGACGTCCGTGACGTTGTCGGCGACCTTCGATTCGAAGGCGTTCTTGTCCTTCGCCTCATGCTCGTAGAGCGTGCCGTCCTTGTCGCTGACCTTCTGCACGGAGTACGGGTCACGCTGGGTACCGCTGGCCGCGAAGGTGGCGTACGAGCCGGCCATGCGGATCGCGCTGGGGTCGGAGACACCCAGAGAGAACGACGGATAGTCCATGCCCGCAAGGCTGTCCTTCAGGATGCCCGCGTCGGTAGCCACCTCTGCCACCTTGTCCAGGCCCACATCCATGCCGAGCTGCACGTAGGCAGAGTTCACCGAGTTCCGCATCGCCTCGCGGAGGTCGATCTTGTACTTCGGTGCGTCGCCGTAGGTCGCGTCACCATCGTTGACCTGCAGCCACTCCTTGCCCTTGTCGTCGTGCCAGACCGTCCCGTCATAGTTATTGATCTTGAGCTTGTTCTTGCCGCTGTAGAGGCTCTTGGCGCTGACGACGGTGCGTTCGTCCTGGGCCTGGGTCTCTCCGTGCTCAGGATCGCGGACGCCCCACTTCATGGCCGCGGCGAGCACGAACGGCTTGAACGTCGAGCCGACCTGGGCGCCGGTCTCGTTGGCGTTGTTGGTGAAGTGCTGGGTCGCGTCCTCACCGCCGTAGATGGCCACGATGGCGCCGGTCGCCGGATCCACCGAGGCGCCACCGAACTGGACGTGTGTGTCCGTCTTCGGGCGCTTCTTGGGATCGATGTTGGCCTTCTGGACCTTCTTCACAGCCTTCTCGAGCGCGTCGATCTTCTTCTTGTTGAAGGTCGTCTTGATCGACAGGCCGCCCTCACGGAGCTTGCGCTCGGTGACGCCGGTCTCCTCGCTGTGGTTGACCAGGTAGCCGTTGGCAAGGTCGACGAGGTAACCGATCTGACCGCTCAGCGCCCTGTTGGCCCGGGGGTTCTCGACCTTGGGGAGCGTGCTGTGCTTGGCGCGCTCCGCGGGGTCCAGGTGGTCGTACTCGACCATCTTGGTCAGCGTGTCCTGCATCTGCCGCAGGGCCCGCCGCTTGTTGCCCTCCGGCGTGGCGGCAGGGTCGATGGAGGTGGCGCCGGCCGGGTCGTAGTACGTGGCGCCCTTGAGCATGGCGGCCAGGAACGCGCACTCGCCCGCGTTCAGGTCGATGGCCTCCTTGTTGAAGTACGCCCGGGCCGCCGCCTGGATACCGAAGGCGCTACGGCCGTAGTACGCGGTGTTGAGGTAGCCCTCCATGACATCGTCCTTGGAGACGGAGGTGCCCACCTTGATGGAGACGAAGAGTTCCTTGAACTTACGCGTGGCCGTCTGCGACTGGTCGTCCAGCATGGCGTTCTTGACGTACTGCTGGGTGATGGTGGATCCACCCTGCGTCGCGCCACCCCGGGCCATGTTGAAGACCGCGCGGGCGATGCCCTTCGGGTCGACGCCCTTGTCCTCCATGAAGGTCTTGTTCTCCTGGGAGATGACGGCGTACTGCATGTCCTTGGGGATCTGCGCCAGATTGACGATCTGCCGGTTCGTCTCCCCGCCCGTGGACACCATCTCGGAGCCGTCGGCCCAGTAGTACACGTTGTTCTGCGCCGTGGCCGTGTCGGCGACGTTAGGCACTCCCACCATCGCGTAACCGATGCCCGCTGCGGCGATCATGCCGCCGAAGAAGCCCAGGGACAGACCGGAGACGAGTTTCCAGGAGGGCGTCCAGCGGCGCCAGCCGTCCCGGCCGGCCCGCGGATAGTCGATGATCCGCTTCTTGCCGGGATCCATGCGCCCGCGACCGGGTCCGGCCGTGCCTGGGCGCCGGCCGCCCCGGTCGGGGTCTGCTGCTCTGCGGCGACTGCCACCACTCTTCTGTGCCGCGCGCCGGGCTTCGGCACGGCCGTTGTACGGCCTCTCCTCGCCTCCCGGTCCAGAGGAATCCGACGCGTACGCGTCGGAAGGAGACCCGGTGGCGCCTCGCGGTGCCGCTCGGCGGCCAGTGGACGAACCGGACTGGCCGCGTCGGGCCGCGGCACGTCCGCCTCCCTGCGGCGGCTGCGGTTTGCGACGGTGCTCGCTCATCGAACGACTACTCCTAGGGCAGGCGCACCCTGGCGCGCCTGGAAACGGCGGCTGGTTTCCGGTCCCCCCGAAGTACGGATGTGGTCGGTTCCTCACTCACCCGTACTGCACCAGGGACAAGGACGCCCCCGGAGGCAACTTGGTTCCCGGTGGTGTGCATGCCGCACAGACTACGCAGCTCCAAAACCCGCCTAGTCCTGAAGTTCACCCCAAAACAGGCAAGTTGCTTCCTGCGAATCGGCGATGTGACGCCGCTCACGATTCCCGCTCTTGTCGCATTCCAGGGAGCGTTCTATCGTGCTGATGTATCGAGTCGATACATCAGCACGGCATAAAGACCGTGCCGTCACGATCGCGGCAGAGAGGAGGCGACCATGAGCCGTCGTTCCGGCATCCTTGAGTTCGCCGTACTCGGCCTGCTCCGCGAATCCCCGATGCACGGCTACGAGCTGCGCAAACGGCTCAACACGTCACTGGGTGTGTTCCGGGCGTTCAGCTACGGGACGCTTTACCCCTGCCTCAAGACGCTGGTCGCCAACGGCTGGTTGATCGAGGAGCCGGGCAACACCTCGGAGGACGCCCTCGCCGCACCGCTCGCCGGTCGTCGCGCCAAGATCGTCTACCGGTTGACGGCGGAAGGTAAGGAGCACTTCGAGCAGCTTCTCGCCCAGACGGGTCCGGACGCCTACGAGGACGAGACCTTCGCGGCCCGGTTCGCCTTCTTCGGCCAGACCTCCCGTGATGTACGCATGCGCGTGCTGGAGGGCCGTCGCAGCCGGCTGGAGGAGCGCCTGGAGAAGATGCGCGCCTCCCTCGCCCGCACCCGGGAACGACTCGACGACTACACGCTCGAGCTCCAGCGCCACGGGATGGAGTCCGTGGAGCGCGAAGTGCGCTGGCTGAACGAGCTCATCGAGAGCGAGCGGGCCGGGCGCGACCTGCACGGTTCCGCCACCGGGGGGTCCGCTCAGCAGGACACCACATCTGGAGCGTCGGGCGACCTGCCCCGGACCGGGGACACCTCCCGGCCGGATTCGCCCGACGACACCGCCACGTGAGGTCCCCGTCAGGGCCTCACCGAATACACACAGGGAGCAACCGGAATGGGTTCGGTTCGCGTAGCCGTCGTCGGCGTGGGCAACTGCGCTGCGTCGCTGGTGCAGGGAGTCGAGTACTACAAGGACGCCGACGCGGCGTCCAAGGTCCCCGGCCTGATGCACGTCCAGTTCGGCGAGTACCACGTCCGTGACGTGGAGTTCGTCGCCGCGTTCGATGTCGACGCGAAGAAGGTCGGCCTCGACCTCTCGGACGCCATCGGCGCCTCCGAGAACAACACCATCAAGATCTGCGACGTGCCCAGCACGGGTGTGACCGTCCAGCGCGGCCACACCCTGGACGGTCTCGGCAAGTACTACCGCGAGACCATCGAGGAGTCCGCCGAGGAGCCGGTCGACGTCGTCCAGGTCCTCAAGGACAAGCAGGTCGACGTCCTCGTCTGCTACCTGCCCGTCGGTTCCGAGGCCGCGGCGAAGTTCTACGCCCAGTGCGCCATCGACGCCAAGGTCGCCTTCGTCAACGCCCTCCCGGTGTTCATCGCCGGCACCAAGGAGTGGGCTGACAAGTTCACCGAGGCCGGTGTCCCGATCGTCGGCGACGACATCAAGTCGCAGGTCGGCGCCACGATCACGCACCGCGTGATGGCCAAGCTGTTCGAGGACCGCGGCGTCGTCCTGGACCGCACGATGCAGCTGAACGTCGGCGGCAACATGGACTTCAAGAACATGCTCGAGCGCGAGCGCCTGGAGTCCAAGAAGATCTCCAAGACGCAGGCCGTCACCTCGCAGATCCCCGACCGGGACCTCGGCGAGAAGAACGTCCACATCGGCCCCTCCGACTACGTCGCCTGGCTCGACGACCGCAAGTGGGCGTACGTCCGCCTGGAGGGCCGTGCGTTCGGTGACGTCCCGCTGAACCTGGAGTACAAGCTCGAGGTCTGGGACTCCCCGAACTCGGCCGGTGTCATCATCGACGCCCTGCGCGCCGCGAAGATCGCCAAGGACCGTGGCATCGGTGGCCCGATCCTCTCCGCGTCGAGCTACTTCATGAAGTCCCCGCCGGTGCAGTACTTCGACGACGTGGCCCGTGAGAACGTCGAGAAGTTCATCAAGGGCGAGGTCGAGCGCTAGAGCTCACCCCCTGCCGGGCAGAGGGTCCCCGAGGCATGGTGCCCGGGGACCCTCCCCGTATGTGAGGCTGTGCCCATGGCCGTCGTACGCGATCTACGCGTCCTGCTCCGTTTCCGGAACTTCCGGCATCTGCTCGCGGTGCGGCTGCTCTCCCAGGGCGCCGACGGCGTGTACCAGGTCGGCCTCGCCACCTACGTGGTCTTCTCCCCGGAGCGCCAGACCTCACCCGTCGCGATCGCCTCGGCCATGGCGGTACTGCTCCTTCCGTACTCCCTGGTGGGCCCCTTCGCCGGCGTTCTGCTCGACCGCTGGCGCCGCCGCCAGGTGTTTCTGTACGGCAACCTGCTGCGCGCCCTGCTGGCCACGGCGACGGCCATCCTGATGGTCAGCCAGGTCCCGGACTGGCTCTTCTACGTCTCCGCCCTGTGCGTCACCGCCGTCAACCGCTTCGTCCTCGCGGGTCTGTCCGCGGCGCTGCCCCGTGTCGTTGACGAGGACCGCCTGGTAATGGCCAACTCCCTCTCCCCGACGGCCGGGACGCTCGCAGCGACCGCAGGCGGCGGCCTCGCCTTCCTCGTACGGCTGGTACTCGCGGACACGGACGCCGCCGTGGTCCTTGTCGGAGCCGCGCTGTATCTCTGCTCGGCGCTGGCGTCACTGCGCATCGGGCGCGAACTGCTGGGCCCCGACCGCACACTGGTGCACCCGCGGCTGGGGGCGGCGGTCTCCGGCACGGCGCGCGACCTCGTGGCGGGCCTTCGCCATCTCGCCGCGCCCGCACGGCGGGAGGCCGCCTGGGCGCTGGCATCCATGACGCTGATGCGGTTCTGCTACGGAGCCCTGACGGTCATGCTCCTGATGCTCTGCCGTTATGCCTTCAGCTCGAACACCGACGACGGACTGGCCCTGCTCGGGCTGGCACTGGGCGTTTCGGGGGCCGGCTTCTTCGTGGCGGCGGTCCTGACGCCGTGGGCGGCCGGGTGGCTCGGCCCCGCACGCTGGATCGCCGTCTGCGCGGCTTCCGCCGCCGTTCTGGAGCCCGCGCTCGGCCTGCCCTTCACCACCGAACCCGCGCTCGCCGCCGCCTTCGTCCTGGGCCTGACCACGCAGGGAGCGAAGATCTCCACGGACACCCTCGTGCAGTCGTCGGTCGACGACGGTTTCCGGGGCCGTGTCTTCTCGCTCTACGACGTCCTGTTCAACGTCGCCTTCGTCGCGGCGGCCGGAGTGGCCGCCCTGATGCTGCCACCGGACGGACGCTCGGCCCCTCTCGTTCTGACGGTGGCGGCCATCTACGCGCTGGTTGCGGCAGCTATGACCCGCTTTGAACGCCGGTAAGTGTCACATCAAAGACACAGAGTCACTCCTGGCCACCTTGTTGTCAGCGCCGCGCTGTAACTTACGTGCGTCTTATGCGCGGGGCTTCCCGTGCTTCTCACGTCCACATTTCCAGGGGGACCCCAAGTGACCACTCCGCCGCCGCCTCAGGGCAACCCATACGCGCAGGGCCAGCAGCCTCAGGGTCAGAACCCCTTCGCGCAAGGCCAGAACCCGTACGCGCAGGGCCAGCCCCCGCAGCCCGGCTTCCCGCAGCAGGGCGCCCCGTACGGACCGGTCCCGCCGGAGCAGCCGCGCCGCAGGCTGGGCTTCAAGAAGATCAAGAACATCGTGGTGGGCATCGTGGTCGCCGGCGTCGTGATCGGCGGGTTCATAGCCAGCCGGGACGACGCCAACACGGCGTCGGTCGGCGACTGCATGAGCATCTCCAACCCGAACAGCATCACCGACCCGGACCTGGAGGTCGTCGACTGCGGCGACGCCAAGGCGGAGTACAAGGTCGCCGACAAGAAGGACGGCACGTCAGACGGGTGCGACCGCACCAAGTACAGCGAGTACACCGAGACGGGCGGCGGCAGCGACTTCACGCTCTGCCTGGAAGAGCTCTCTGCCCAGTAGTACCTGGATCTGCCGAGGGGCGATGTTTCACGTGAAACATCGCCCCTCTCCGCTTCCCGGAGAAGCCCTCGAGACCCTGCGCCCGGTCTGTGTTTCACGTGAAACACAGACCGGGCGCAGGGTTTCCGTGCCTCAGCCCTGCTCGGCCCACCACTCCTTGAGTGCCGCAACCGCCGCACGATGCTCCATCGGCCCGTTCTCCAGGCGGAGCTCCAGCATGTGCTTGTAGGCACGGCCGACCGCGGGACCCGGCTTGACGTCCAGGATCTCCATGATCTGGTTGCCGTCGAGGTCGGGACGGATGGAGTCCAGTTCCTCCTGCTCCTGGAGTTGAGAGATGCGCTCTTCAAGCCCGTGGTACGCCCGTGACAGCGCCGTCGCCTTGCGCTTGTTGCGCGTAGTGCAATCGGAGCGCGTCAGCTTGTGGAGGCGGTCGAGAAGAGGCCCCGCGTCCCGGACATAGCGGCGGACGGCGGAGTCGGTCCACTCACCGGTTCCGTAGCCGTGGAAGCGGAGGTGGAGCTCGACCAGACGAGAGACGTCCCTCACCATCTCGTTGGAGTACTTGAGCGTCGTCATCCGCTTCTTGGTCATCTTCGCGCCGACCACCTCGTGGTGGTGGAACGAGACCCGGCCGTCCGTCTCGAAGCGACGTGTCCTCGGCTTGCCGATGTCGTGCAGCAGAGCGGCCAGGCGAAGGCTCAGATCGGGACCTTCCTCCTCCAACGCCATCGCCTGCTCCAGAACGATCAGCGTGTGGTCGTAGACGTCCTTGTGACGGTGGTGCTCGTCACTCTCCAGCCGCAGGGCCGGCAGCTCCGGCAGCACATGATCGGCGAGGCCGGTGTCGACCAGCAGGCTCAAGCCCTTGCGCGGGTACCGGGAGAGGATCAGCTTGTTCAGCTCCTCCCGGATCCGCTCGGCCGAGACGATCTCCAGCCGTCCGGCCATCTCCTTCATCGCCGTGACCACCTCGGGTGCCACCTCGAAATCGAGCTGGGCCGCGAATCGCGCCGCACGCATCATCCGCAGCGGGTCGTCCGAGAAGGACTCCTCGGGAGTGCCCGGAGTGCGCAGCACCCGCGCGGTCAGATCGTCGCGACCGCCGTGCGGGTCGATGAACGTCTTCTCCGGCAGTGCCACGGCCATCGCGTTCACGGTGAAGTCACGCCGGACCAGATCCTGCTCGATGGAGTCGCCGTACGAGACCTCCGGCTTGCGCGAGGTTCGGTCGTACGCTTCCGAGCGGTAGGTGGTGACCTCGACCTGGAAGCCGTCCTTCTGCGCGCCGATCGTGCCGAAGGCGATCCCCACGTCCCACACGGAGTCCGCCCATGGCCGGACGATCTTCAGTACGTCCTCGGGGCGGGCATCCGTAGTGAAGTCCAGGTCGTTGCCGAGCCGGCCGAGCAGCGCGTCCCGGACCGACCCGCCGACCAGCGCGAGGGAGAACCCGGCCTCCTCGAAACGGCGGCCGAGGTCGTCGGCGACAGGCGCGATCCGCAGCGACTCGTTCGTCGCGGTGGGCGGCACCTGATTCAGGTCACGGATGTCATCGTTGGCGTTCGGCACAACAGAACAGGGTACGTGGCCCGAACCACCGCGAGCGCCTCGATCAAGGGCGTGCGAACACCGCTCCCGATCCGGCACAAGACCAGCTCTCACGACGTTCGGAAGCGTTCCTCTTCATAGGCCCCCATACGGGACAGCGGCCGCCGCTCCCCCGATCTTGAGGACCGGACCGCGGCACTTCCCCTCAGCGGGCATCGTTACCATGCGTGGACGCACATCCGACGACCACTGACGACGAGGGACGGGCAACCGCGTGGCCGAGGCGGCAGACTTCCAGGGGACGAGTCCCTCAGCTGCCCGCCGGTGGCTGAGGCGCACCGGTGCGCTGCTGGCCGGGGCGCCGCTGCTGGCAGGGCTGTTCCAGCTGCCTGCGGCCCCTGCCGCGGAGGCCGCGGGGCACGACTCCGCACAGCGGGCCTCCGGCTCCCGGACCGTGTCCGTCGCCCTCGACTCGCTCAGCCCCAGTGCCCCCACGGGCGGCGACATCCTGACGATCTCCGGCACGGTGACCAACAAGGGCAAGCATCCGATCACCGACGCCCATGTGGACCTGCGCACAGGACCCGAGATCGACACCCGCTCGTCGATCGACAGCACCGCCAAGCGCACGGGCCATTCTCCGGACGCCGACGGCACCCAGATCGACGACACTTACCGCCAGGAGTTCGCCGGCCTCACACCGGGCGTCGCCCAGCGGTTCAGCATCGCCGTGCCCGTCGACGAGCTCGACCTCGGCGACGAGGGCGTCTACCAGCTCGGTGTCACCCTCTCCGGTGAGACCTCTGCGGAGCCGTGGGACCAGGTGCTGGGCATCCAGCGGACGTTCCTGCCGTGGCAGCCCGAAGAGGCGGGCACGAAGACGCGGACGACGTTCCTGTGGCCGCTGATCTCGACCGCGCACATGACGGCGGAGACGGGTTCCAACGAGCAGCAGACGCCGGTCTTCCGCAGCGACGAGCTGGCCGAGGAGATCTCCCGCGGCGGCCGACTGGAGCAGCTCGTCTCGCTCGGCAAGGACCTCGACGTCACATGGGTGATCGACCCCGACCTCCTCGCTTCCGTGGACGCGATGGCCCGCGGCTACCGCGTCCAGGGTGAGGGCGACTCCACCGTGCCCGGCAGGTATCAGGCGGTCGCGAAGCAGTGGCTGGCCGATCTGCAGAAAGCGGTGGCGGACAAGGAAGTCGTCGCCCTGCCCTACGCCGACCCGGACCTCGCCTCCCTCGCCCACAACGGCACGAACGTCAACGGCTCGCTGAGCCGCCTCAAGGAGGCCACGGACGTCGTCGCCAACACGGTGGAACCGATCCTCCATGTGAAGCCGAACACGGACTTCGCCTGGCCCGTCGACGGAGCCGTCGACCCCTCGATCGTGAAGGTCGCCACCTCCGCGGGCGCCGACAAGGTGATCGCGCGCAGCGACAGCCTGGAGGAGACCGGTGCTCTGTCGTACACGCCCTCCGCGGCGCGTCCCATCGGTGGCGGCACGACAGCCGTGGTCGCGGACGAGCGGCTGTCCAGGGCCTTTCAGGGCGATCTGACGCGGGCCTCCGCGAAGACCCTCTCCATCCAGCGCTTCCTGGCCCAGAGCCTCGCCCTGAACCTCGAGACGAACCAACAGCGCAGCATCGTCGTCGCACCCCAGCGGATGCCGACCGCCAGCCAGGCCCAGGCCATGGCCGAGGCGATCTCGTCACTGCAGACCGGCGGCTGGAGCGAGGCGCAGAACCTCGGCGCGGCCGCCAAGGCCAAGCCGGACCCCGCGGCGTCCACGAACGTGCCGTCGGCCTCGGAGTACCCCTCCCCCTTGCGCAAGCAGGAACTGCCGCGCGGGGCCTTCGAGCAGATCGCGCGGACGCAGGCCAAGCTCGACAACTTCAGGGTCATCCTCACCGACCAGTCCCGCGTGGTGACCCCCTTCGGCAGGGCCATAAACCGAGAGATGTCCACGTCCTGGCGCGGCCGGGCCACCGAGGCGCAGAACTACCGCGACGGTGTGGAGGACTACCTCGACGGCCTCGCCGCGGGGGTCACGCTGATCAACAAGTCGGAGACCAAGCTCTCCGGCCGCAGCGCCACGATCCCGGTGACCGTCCAGAACAACCTGGTGCAGGACGTCGACCATCTGGTCCTGCGGCTCACCTCGACCAGTCCGACCCGGCTCGAGTTCGGCGGGAACGGCCACGCCGAGCAACCCGTCACTGTCTCGGGCGGGCACAGCCAGTCGGTCAAGTTCGGCACATCGGCCAACGCCAACGGCCGGGTGACCGTGAAGGCCCAGTTGTTCACGAAGGACGGCAAGGCTTACGGCCCGCCCGTCTACTTCGACGTCAAGGTCACCGAGATCACCGCCACGGTGATGCTGGTCATCGGCGGCGGCGTGCTGCTCCTTGTCCTCGCCGGCTTCCGGATGTACACACAGCGCAAACGTGCGGCCGTCCGTGAGACCGAGGACGAGGGCACGGACACCTCCGGCGACGCGGCCGGGGCTCCGCAGAACCCCGAGGGCCCTTCGGACCGTCTCCAGGAGGAATCCGGCTCGCGGCCCGGGGCAGGCGACCCGGAGCAGCCGAGTGACCCTGGACCGGACACCCCAGCGGAAAGCACCGGCCCGTCCGGGACGGGTGAGAGAGTGGACCGTTGACATGTCGTGGCCGGTGGGCCCGGGACGATGAGGTGGGGCAACCATGAACGCGCCGTACGACGGTGACCGCGGCCAGGCCGCGGGCAGCTCGGGGCACCCCGAGGGCCCGCCGCCCGAGCACGGCCCGGTGCCGCCGCAGCACCCCGCGGACATGTACCTCCAGGACGCCTACGAGCAGGACCCCTACCGGGCGCAGGACCTGGCTGCCCAGGACCCGGTCACCGAGGCGCTCTACGACCGCGCGGCGCACCCGCCGCCGCCCCCGGGCACGTATCCGCCGCCGCAGCAGCTGTACGCCCAGCCGCCGCAGTCGCCGTACGCCCCCGACCCACGCGTGTGGGCCCAGACCCCGGCCCCCGAGCCGGCGGGCCCCACACAGCACCTGCCGTACGGCGACGACCCGCGCACGACCCAGTACGTGGGGGTCGACGACCTGGTGACCGAGGCCGGTGACCAGCGTCACGAGCCCGATGCCTTCGCCCATCTGTTCCGGGACCAGCAGCAGACCGGCGCCCGCCCTCCGGCCGACCACGCGGGCGTGCCAGCGCCCGCCGCACCGGGCTCCGGGAACGGTCCGGCCGGCCAGTACGGGGCAGCCGCCCCCGAGGGCCGGTACGGCGGCGCCCAGTCGCCGGCCGGGCACTACCAGGCGCCCGCACCGCGGCACGCCCCCGAAACCACCCCCGCCCCCGCGCCCGCCGCCCCGGCGAAGAGCGGACGGGCCGCGGGTCTGCTGAAGTCGAGCGCCGTGATGGCGGCGGGCACGATGGTGTCCCGCCTCACCGGGTTCATCCGGTCGGCGATGATCGTTTCGGCGCTCGGTGTCGGCCTGCTCGGTGACACCTTCCAGGTGGCGTACCAGCTGCCGACCATGATCTACATCCTGACCGTGGGCGGCGGCCTCAACTCGGTCTTCGTCCCGCAGCTCGTACGCGCCATGAAGGAGGACGACGACGGGGGCGAGGCCTACGCGAACCGGCTGCTGACCCTCGTCATGGTGGCGCTCGGCGCGCTCACCGTGCTCTCGTTCCTCGGCGCGCCCCTGCTGATCCGCATGCTGTCCGACGCGGTGGCCAGCGACCCGGCCGCCAACGAGGTCGGCGTCACCTTCGTGCGCTTCTTCCTGCCCTCGATCTTCTTCATGGGCATCCACGTGGTGATGGGCCAGATCCTCAACGCCCGCGGCCGGTTCGGCGCGATGATGTGGACCCCGGTCCTGAACAACATCGTCATCATCGCCACGCTCGGCATGTTCCTCTGGGTCTACGGCACGGCCGAGCACTCGGGGATGAAGGTCACGAACATCCCGCCGGAGGGCGAGCGGCTCCTCGGCCTCGGCGTACTGCTCGGACTCGTCGTGCAGGCGCTCGCGATGATCCCGTACCTTCGCGAGACCGGCTTCCGGATCCGGCTGCGCTTCGACTGGAAGGGCCACGGCCTCGGCAAAGCGGTGACCCTCGCGAAGTGGACCGTCCTGTTCGTCCTCGCGAACCAGGCCGGCGCCATCGTCGTCACCCAGCTGTCCACGGCGGCCGGCAAGGACTCGCCCGTCGACGGCACGGGCTTCGCCGCCTATGCCAACGCCCAGCTGATCTGGGGCCTCCCGCAGGCCATCATCACTGTCTCCCTCATGGCCGCCCTGTTGCCCCGCCTCGCGCGCTCCGCCGCGGAGGACGACGCCGGTGCCGTCCGTGACGACATCTCCCAGGGCCTGCGGACGACCGCGGTGGCGATCGTGCCCATCGCCTTCGGCTTCCTCGCGCTCGGCATCCCGATGTGCACGCTGATGTTCGGCTCCTCCGGCAGCAGCGAGGCCACCAACATGGGCTTCATGCTCATGGCCTTCGGCCTCGGCCTGATCCCCTACTCCGTGCAGTACGTCGTCCTGCGCGCCTTCTACGCGTACGAGGACACCCGCACCCCCTTCTACAACACGGTGATCGTGGCCGGCGTCAATGCCGGTGCGTCGGTCCTCTGTTACTTCGTCCTGCCCTCCCGCTGGGCCGTCGTCGGCATGGCTGCCTCCTACGGCCTCGCCTACGTCATCGGCGTCGGGGTCGCCTGGCGCCGGCTGAGCAAGCGGCTGGGCGGCAGCCTCGACGGGGCCCGCGTGATGCGAACGTACGCCCGCCTGAGCATCGCCTCGGTACCCGCCGCACTGCTCAGCGGCGCGGCCTGCTACTACATCACCCAGGCGGTCGGACAGGGCGTCGCCGGATCGTTCGCCGCTCTGGTCGCCGGCGGAGCCGTCCTCCTGGGCGTCTTCTACGTCGCCGCCCGGCGGATGCGGATCGAGGAGCTGAACTCGCTCGTCGGTATGGTCCGAGGGCGTCTGGGCCGCTGAATCGGGGGGTACGCGCACAACCATCGTCCGCCATCGTGTGTCGTGCATAGCGGCGGACTGTGGGCACAATTGGTTTCGGCGTCGAACGGCGCGCGACGGAGTTCGCCGGCGCGCTACGAATGGGGAGGCGGGAACGACGGTGGCGGAACGGAGCACGGCTGCCGTCGACGTGGCAGACAACAGCGGCGACGAGCCGCTGACCGCCAAGGCGGACCAGTCCACGGCCGACGGGGTGGCCAAGAACCCGGAGCGGGACACGGAACACGACCAGGCACAGGGGAGCGGCGGGACCGAGGGTCCCGGATCCATGGCGTCACCGCCCGAACTGCACAGCGGTCACAAGCTCGCCAGACGCTATCGTCTCGAGGACTGTGTCACCCGTCTGGACGGTTTCAGCAGTTGGCGTGCGTTCGACGAGAAACTGCGCCGCGCCGTCGGCGTACATGTCCTGCCGGCGGACCACGCGCGGGCCCGTGCGGTGCTGGCCGCGGCCCGCTCGTCCGCACTGCTCGGTGACCCCCGCTTCGTCCAGGTGCTGGACGCCGTCGAGGAGAACGATCTCGTGTACGTCGTACACGAGTGGCTGCCGGACGCCACGGAGCTCACCACGCTCCTGTCCGCGGGGCCGCTGGAGGCGCACGACGCCTACCAGATGGTCAGTCAGGTCTCCGCCGCCATGGCGGCCGCCCACCGCGAGGGCCTCGCCCATCTCCGGCTGAACCCCAACGCCGTCCTGCGCACCTCCAGCGGGCAGTGGCGTATCCGCGGCCTGGCCGTGAACGCCGCGCTGCGCGGCATCGCTTCCGACACCCCGCAGCGCGCCGACACGGAGGCCATCGGCGCCCTGCTGTACGCGTCGCTGGTGCAGCGCTGGCCGTACGAGAGCGACGCCTACGGCCTGTCGGGGCTACCGAAGGACGTCGGCCTCATCCCTCCCGACCAGGTCCGCGCCGGGGTCCATCGCGGCCTGTCGGAACTCGCCATACGCGCGCTCGTCAACGACGGTGCGACCGCCTCCCGACACGAGTCCCCCTGCACCACGCCGGAGGAACTGGGCAAGGCGATCAGCGAGATGCCCCGCATCCGGCCGCCGGAGCCCGCGTTCACCGCGCCACCGGACTACCAGCGCACCACGTACCAGCAGGGCACGTACGGCCGCACGGCCTCGCACCCCGGCGTCACCCAGCCGGTCCCGTCCCCGCCGCCCCCGCTGCAGACCCGCACCGGAAAAGCCCTGAAGTGGGCGGTCTCCGCGCTGCTCATCGCCGCGCTGGGGCTGGGCAGCTGGCAGCTCGCGGACGCGCTGATGGAGCGCGGCCACCAGTCGGACGACCCGAACAAGTCGCAGACGACGGACGGGAACGAGAAGGGCTCCACGGAGAACAAGGTCACCACCAAGCCGCTCACCATCGAGGGGGCACAGGAATACGTCGCCAGCGGTGATGCCCAGGCCGCTGCCGATGTCGGCCTCACCCACGACGGCGACAGCTCGACGTACTGGCGCACCAAGCGCTACACGGACGGTCCGGCACTGGCTCCCTACAAGCCCGGCGTCGGCATCGTCTACGACCTCGGCTCCTCCCAGGACGTCTCCGCCGCCTCGATAGGGCTCCGGTACATGGGCGACCACACGACGGTCCACCTCTACGCGACCGACTCCCTGACCCCCTCGACCGGAGTCGACGGGATGCAGGAGATCGGAACCGCCACGACGAGTGGCACCTCTCTGAACGTGAAGGCGTCGAAGCCGGTGAGGACGCAGTACGTGCTGCTGTGGATCACGGCAGTGCCGAACGCGCCCAGCGACGGCTACAGCAGCGCCGGCTGGAAGCAGGCCGTGACAGACGTGAAGTTCACGGGCTGACGTCTCACCGAAGGGGGAGGGGGTCCGGATGGCGGAGCGCGCCGGGTACGAGACGGCGAGCGATCAGGATCTGCTCGCCCGCCATGTGGCGGGCGACCCCGATGCCTTCGGTGAGATCGTCCGGCGTCACCGCGACCGTCTCTGGGCGGTCGCCCTGCGCACGCTGGGCGACCGCGAGGAAGCCGCTGACGCCGTCCAGGACGCCCTCGTCTCCGCCTACCGGGCCGCCCACACCTTCCGCGGCCAGTCGGCCGTCACCACCTGGCTGCACCGCATCACGGTGAACGCCTGCCTCGACCGCGCCCGCAAAGCAGCGTCCCGCAAGACCTCCCCGGTCGATGACACCGAGCGGCTGGAGCAGCTGCTGGAGCCACACGAGTCGGCCTCGGCACCCGCCGAACGCAACGATCTGCACCGCCAGCTCCTCGAAGCGCTCGGCACGCTTCCCCCCGACCAGCGAGCCGCCCTCGTCCTGGTGGACATGCAGGGCTACCCGGTCGCCGAAGCCGCCCATGTCCTCGACGTCCCGACCGGCACGGTCAAGAGCCGCTGTGCCCGCGGCAGAGCCAGACTGCTCCCGCTGCTCACCCATCTGCGTCCGGGGAGCACCGGGCACGACGGCGAAGAGCCGGCCGCCGGACGGAACCGGACGCAGGGGACATCCGTCCCACCGGCAGCGGGACCGCACGACGCGGGCCCGGGCGATCCAGGGCCAAGCGACTCAGCTGCTGTGAAGGGCGGAGGTGGGCGAACGTGACTTCCACGACGGGCACAGCCGGGCACCCGGACGTCTCGGAGATCTCCGACCTCACCGAAGGCCTGCTCCCGCCGTCCCGGAAAGCGGAGGTGCAACGCCATCTGGACGAGTGCGAGCTCTGCGCGGACGTCTACGCCTCGCTGGAGGAGATCCGCGGCCTGCTCGGCACACTGCCGGGCCCTGCCCCGATGCCCGCCGATGTCGCCGAACGCATCGACGCCGCCCTCGCCACGGAGACACTGCTCAACGCCACGACGCCCGGCACGGTCAGCGCCGCCCCTCCCGCCAAAATGACGCTCGGGAGCGACGACGCGCATGTTTCACGTGAAACATCGCCTCCGGCCGCTCGGCCCGCGGGTCACGCTCGTACCTCCACCACCGGTCCGGGCCGCAAGGAGCGCAAACCCGGCAGCCGCCGCCGGGTGGCCATCCTGAGCGCCGTCCTCTCCGTCGGCGCCCTCGGACTGGCTTCCCTGCTGGTGTCCTCGATGGAGAGCGACCCGGGAGACACCACCGAAGGGCGCCACACCACGGCCGCGGACACCCTCACCGAGGAGAAGCTGGAACAGCGGGTCGTGGACCTCCTGGCCAAGAGCGAGGCCGGCATCGTCTCGGGTACCCCCCGCGATCAGGGCGTGGAATCCGCCCCGGACACCAGAGGTCCACGCACCCTCACCAAGCCTGCGGTCCCGGTGCCCGAGTGCGTACAGAACGGCATCGGTCGCGACGACGAGGCCCTGGCGACCGAACCCGGCACATACAAGGGGACGACCGCCCTGCTCGTCCTCATGCCCGACACCTCGAACCCCGCACAGGTCACGGCCTACGTCGTGGATGCCACATGTGTGAAGGAGTTCCCTTCCGGATCGGCCGAGGTCCTGCTGAAGCAGTCCTACAAGCACTCGTGAGCACGCCGGTACTTCTCAGGACACAAGTCCTTCCGCGACGGCACACCCACCCCCGGCCTGGCCCGTTCCCCCATGGGTATCTCCTCCGGAAACGGGACTCCGTGTGCCCGGGCACAGCGGGAATGCAAGCCCCTTAGGATCCGTTGGGTGGGGTGAGAGTCCCTAGTGGACTCCCACCCGGTCGAAGACGCCGTCCAGAGACGAGGAAACAAGCCGTGAGCGACGTCCGTAACGTGATCATCATCGGCTCCGGGCCTGCCGGCTACACGGCTGCGCTCTACACCGCGCGCGCGTCGCTGAAGCCACTGGTGTTCGAGGGAGCCGTCACCGCCGGCGGCGCCCTGATGAACACGACGGACGTGGAGAACTTCCCGGGCTTCCAGGACGGGATCATGGGCCCGGAGCTCATGGACAATATGCGCGCCCAGGCAGAGCGTTTCGGTGCCGAACTCATTCCGGACGACGTCGTCTCCGTCGACCTGACCGGTGAGATCAAGACCGTGACCGACACCGCCGGAACGGTGCACCGGGCCAAGTCCGTGATCGTGACCACGGGCTCGCAGCACCGCAAGCTGGGCCTCCCGAACGAGGACGCGCTGTCCGGCCGCGGCGTTTCCTGGTGTGCCACCTGTGACGGCTTCTTCTTCAAGGACCAGGACATCGCCGTGATCGGCGGCGGTGACACCGCGATGGAGGAGGCCACTTTCCTCTCCCGCTTCGCGAAGTCCGTCACCATCGTCCACCGCCGGAACACCCTGCGCGCCTCCAAGGCGATGCAGGAGCGTGCCTTCGCCGACCCGAAGATCACGTTCGTCTGGGACAGCGAAATCGCCGAGATCCAGGGCGACCCGAAGCTCGCCGGACTGAAGCTGCGCAACGTGAAGACCGGTGAACTCTCGGACCTCCCGGTGACCGGGCTGTTCATCGCCATCGGCCACGACCCGCGCACCGAGCTGTTCAAGGGTCAGCTGGAGCTGGACGAGGAGGGGTACCTGAAGGTCGAGGCCCCCACCACCCGGACGAACCTGACCGGTGTCTTCGGCGCCGGTGACGTGGTGGACCACACCTACCGCCAGGCCATCACCGCGGCCGGCACGGGCTGCTCCGCCGCCCTGGACGCCGAGCGCTTCCTCGCCGCTCTCGCGGACGAGGAGAAGGCCGAAGCCGAGAAGTCCACTGTCTGATCCCCACCCACGCACCAACCAGTTAGGAGCCCGCCGTGGCCGGCACCCTGAAGAACGTGACCGACGACTCCTTCGAGCAGGACGTCCTCAAGAGCGACAAGCCCGTACTGGTGGACTTCTGGGCCGCCTGGTGCGGCCCTTGCCGCCAGATCGCGCCGTCCCTCGAGGCGATCGCCGCCGAGTACGGCGAGAAGATCGAGATCGTCAAGCTCAACATCGACGAGAACCCGGGCACGGCAGCCAAGTACGGCGTCATGTCGATCCCGACCCTGAACGTCTACCAGGGCGGAGAGGTTGCCAAGACCATCGTCGGCGCCAAGCCGAAGGCCGCGATCCTGCGCGACCTCGAGGACTTCATCGCCGAGTAGGAGGCCGCCGTCGACCGGCGGTGCATGTTTCACGTGAAACACGAATGGGCCAACCCCGTCGGGGTTGGCCCATTCGTTCTGCCCAGAACCGTGGCGCCGGACCGCGACAGTTGTAGCAGGGGATGACCTCGGTCGCTGTACCCGACTAGAGCGGTCTCAACGCCGGCTCCTTCTGGACGGCCCCGAGCAACCGGTCCAGTGCCATCTCCACGTCTTCCTTCCAGGACAATGTGGTCCGCAGCTCCAGCCGCATCCGCGGGAACGTGGGATGCGGCCGAACCGTCTTGAAACCCACCGCCAGCAGATGATCGGCCGGCAGTACGCAGGCCGGTTCCTTCCAGCGCGCGTCCCCGAACGCCTCGATCGCCTTGAAGCCCCGCCGCAGCAGATCCTTCGCGACCGTCTGGACCATCACCCTCCCGAGTCCCTGTCCCTGGTACCCCGGCACGATGAACGCGGTCATCAACTGCACCGCGTCCGGTGACACAGGACTTGTCGAGAAGGCCGTCGAACGCGGCACATACGCCGGGGGCGCGTAGAGCACAAAGCCCACCGGTACGTCGTCGACATAGACGACCCGGCCGCAGGAACCCCACTCCAACAGGACGGCCGAGATCCAGGATTCCTTCTCCAGGGCGGACCTGCCCGCCTTTACCGCGGCTTCGCCGCTGACCGGGTCGAGCTCCCAGAAGACACACGTGCGACACCGCCGGGGAAGGTCCGGAAGGTTGTCCAGCGTGAGCGGTACGAGCCGACGCCCCATGAAGGCTGTTCCTCGCTTCCCTCGCCCGCAGCGTCACGGGCGGCAGTCAGAGCACTCCGTTCCCTGAGCAGGCTGCCGACGAACCCGCCGACGGCTCCCAGGCCCAGTCCCGCGCTCAGCAGTCCGGTCCGGCTCATCGTTCGCATGGCCCCCGCCTCCCCATAGACGTACCGCAGACGTACTGCCAGGTGGATGCGCCATACCCGATCGCATCGTATCCATGAAGCGATTCCATCGATACCGCCAGAAAGCAAAGGGCGGGCCGTGTTCCGGTACACACCGGACACGGCCCGCGCGAGCAGCCACGGAGCGGGGACACGCCGCCCCGGGACTCTCAGTCTTCCGTCTCCTCGGACTCGCCGCCGTCCAGCAGGCTCCTCTGCAGGACAGGGCCCTCACCCGGGGCGAAGGAGCCGAGAATCCGCTCAAGATCCTCCATGGAGGCGAACTCCACCGTGATCTTGCCCTTCTTCTGACCGAGGTCGACCTTGACCCGCGTCTCGAAGCGATCCGAGAGGCGCGTGGCGAGATCTGTGAGCGCCGGGGAGACTCGGGCACCGGCCCGCGGCCCCTTGGAGCGCTGAGCCGTCGTGGGTCGCGATCCCATGAGGGTCACGATCTCCTCGACAGCACGCACCGAGAGGCCCTCGGCGACGATCCGGTGGGCCAGCCGGTCCTGCTCCTCCGAGTCCTCCACGGAGAGCAGCGCGCGTGCGTGTCCCGCGGACAGCACACCCGCCGCCACCCGGCGCTGAACCGCCGGGGAAAGCTTCAGCAGACGCAGTGTGTTGGACACCTGCGGACGCGACCGGCCGATGCGATCGGCCAACTGGTCGTGCGTGCAGTTGAAGTCCTTCAGCAGCTGGTCGTACGCGGCCGCCTCCTCCAGCGGGTTCAGCTGCGCTCGGTGGAGGTTCTCCAGCAGCGCGTCGAGAAGGAGCTTCTCATCGTCCGTGGCACGCACGATCGCCGGGATGGCATCGAGACCCGCCTCACGGCACGCCCGCCAACGCCGTTCGCCCATGATGAGCTCGTAGCGGGCGGGACCGAGCTGGCGCACGACGACCGGCTGGAGAAGACCGACCTCCTGAATGGAGGTGATGAGCTCCTGCAGCGCGTCCTCGTCGAAGTACTCACGGGGCTGGCGCGGGTTGGGTGTGATCGAGTCGAGCGGCAGTTCAGCGAAGTAGGCACCCATAGGAGGTGCGGGCACGTCCACTACGTCGTCCACCGAAGGATCTTCGGTTTCACGTGAAATAGGCGGCAGCGTGGCCACCTTGGCCGCGGCCACCCCACGGTCGGACGTCAGCACCGGCACCGCCGTGGGTGACGCGGATGCAGCACCCCCCACCGCGGCCTGGGCCGGCGTCCTCTCAGTCGGGGCCGCAGGGATCAAAGCCCCGAGACCACGGCCCAGTCCCCTCCGTCGCTCGCTCACTGGATGCCCTCCACCATGCTGTGGTCGCTCTGAGCGCCGATATGGGCCTGCGCCGCGTCGTAACCGACGCCGACACCCTTCAGCGCGATTTCACGTGCCGCCTCCAAATAGGAGAGGGCACCACTCGAACCTGGATCGTAGGTCAGAACCGTCTGCCCATAGCTCGGCGCCTCGGAGATACGGACCGAGCGCGGGATGCTGGTCCGCAGCACCTCGTCGCCGAAGTGGCTGCGCACCTCGTCGGCAACCTGGGAGGCGAGGCGCGTCCGGCCGTCGTACATGGTGAGCAGAATGGTCGAGACATGCAGGTCGGGGTTCAGGTGTCCCCGCACCAGGTCGACGTTCCGGAGCAACTGCCCGAGTCCCTCCAGCGCGTAGTACTCGCACTGGATCGGGATGAGGACCTCCTGGCCCGCCACAAGTGCGTTGACCGTCAGCAGGCCCAGCGAGGGCGGGCAGTCGATGAGGATGTAGTCCAGCGGCTGCTCGTACGCCTGGATCGCTCGCTCAAGACGGCTCTCACGCGCCACCAGAGACACCAACTCGATCTCCGCACCGGCGAGATCGATCGTGGCGGGGGCACAGAAGAGACCCTCGACATCGAGGACCGGCTGAACGACCTCTGAGAGCGGCCTGCTCTCCACCAGCACGTCATAGATCGATGGGACTTCGGCGTGGTGGTCGATCCCCAGAGCGGTGGACGCATTGCCCTGCGGGTCGAGGTCGATCACCAGGACGCGGCCGCCATGCAGAGCCAGCGAGGCAGCCAGGTTGACGGTCGTCGTCGTCTTGCCCACCCCGCCCTTCTGGTTGGCGACAACGATGACACGGGTCTGTTCAGGCCTTGGCAGACCTTCCCCGGCCCGCCCCAGAGCCTCCACCGCCAGTTGGGCAGCACGACCGATGGGAGTGTCGTCCATCGGGGGCGGTGTTTCACGTGAAACATCCTCCCCCGGCGACTCGGTTCGGGGACCGGGGACCGGATCGGTCATCGGTCCCGCGATGTTGGCGTCGGACCGCAAGGATTCACTCTCCTCGACTTCAGGCTCGCAATGAACAGAGCCTCCCATGTCTTCGGGGTCGCGAACCAGTGAGGCCTGTTGTTCTGTGGAGAAATCCACCTCTGTGGACAACTCCGGACCCCTTGAGGGGGATGGAGTGTCATCGAAAGCGGCCGAAGCCCCGCCGAGTGAACCCAGGGGCTTACGGTCTCGGGGTTCGGCCGCGGCCCGGCCGCGGCCGATGATGCCGTGCAACAGTGAGCGACGTTTCACGTGAAACACGATGCACAGCGGCCGTGACCGGACAGTCGCGACACTCCGGGATGCATAGGTTTGGCAGCTTGTGTGGAGTACGTCTCGTCCTCAGGACGGATCAGCGCCGTCGGCGCACCGTCAGCGGCGCCGACGTACCCGACCCGTCCGTGCGGCCTTCGCACGCTTCGCGGCGAACCGCACGCCGCCGGGACTCTCCCCGACCTCGACCCGCACCACGGTGGACAGGGGATCCACGACGCCCTCACCCACATGCAGGACGGACGTGCCCACAGCCCCGAGCTTCGTCAGCGCGGCGCCGGCAGCCTTGAGCTCCTCCTCCGCAGTGTCACCCTTGAGCGCGAGCATCTCGCCGTAGGGACGCAGCAGCGGAATGCCCCAGGTGGCCAACCGGTCCAGCGGAGCCACTGCCCGGGCGGTCACCACATGGACCGGAGGGAGCTTGCCCATCACCTCCTCGGCACGACCACGCACGACGGTGACATGGTCGAGGCCCAGCAGCTCGACGACTTCGGTGAGGAAGTTCGTCCGCCGCAGCAGGGGCTCCAGCAGCGTGATCTTCAGGTCCTCCCGGACCAGGGCCAGCGGGATGCCCGGCAAACCGGCACCGGAGCCCACATCGCACACAGTGACACCCTCGGGAACGACCTCAGAGAGCACCGCGCAGTTCAGCAGATGCCGCTCCCAGAGACGGGGTACTTCCCTGGGGCCGATGAGTCCTCGCTGCACGCCTGCCTCGGCCAGCAGCTCCGCGTACCGGACCGCGTCCGCGAAGCGATCGCCGAACACCGTACGCGCTTCCTCGGGAGCGGGGGGGAGCTCCGCTGCCTCCGTCACGGGGACCGTCCTTCCGTACCCTCCAGCGCACACGCGCTGATGAACAGGCTGACAAAGACCGGCCCCGTCTGCGCAACAGACGGGGCCGGTGAAGCATGAGACCGCTCAGGCGGGCAGCACGACGACGAAGCGCTGCGGCTCCTCGCCCTCCGACTCACTGCGCAGCCCCGCGGCCTTGACGGCGTCGTGCACGACCTTGCGCTCGAACGGCGTCATCGGCTTGAGCTTCACGGGCTCACCGCTGTTCCTGGCCTCATCGGCAGCCTTGGCGCCCAGCTCGGAGAGCTCGGAGCGCTTCTGGGCGCGGTATCCGTCGATGTCGAGCATCAGCCGGCTGCGGTCACCGGTCTCCCGGTGCACGGCCAGGCGCGTGAGCTCCTGGAGCGCCTCCAGCACCTCACCGTCTCGGCCGACCAGCTTCTGCAGGTCTCGGCCGCCCGCGTCGCTGATGATCGAAACAGCGGCGCGGTCGCTCTCGACGTCCATGTCGATGTCGCCGTCGAGATCGGCGATGTCGAGCAGGCCTTCGAGGTAGTCCGCCGCGATCTCGCCCTCCTGCTCCAGGCGGGTCAGGGTGTCTGCGCCCTCGG
Organism: Streptomyces sp. NPDC002309; assembly: GCF_053593375.1. Lineage (NCBI taxonomy): Bacteria > Bacillati > Actinomycetota > Actinomycetes > Kitasatosporales > Streptomycetaceae > Streptomyces > Streptomyces sp. NPDC002309. The sequence goes on from NZ_JBSFCI010000003.1 coordinate 257,585, forward strand.
CAGCGGCGGACGTGGTGCCTTCCGTCACGGGATGGACTCCTTCTTACTTCTTGGAAGAGGACTTGGGCCGCTGCGGACCCTTGCGCTGGCCGGACTGGGCCCGGCTGCGGCCCCCGCTACCGGTCTTGGGCGCCGCCTTGCCGACCGCGTCCGCCGATCCGGCGTCCTGCGGCTCGTCGGACTTGCTGAGCGAGATCGTCGGCTCGGTGCTCTCGGCGCCAGACTTCTCGGCACCGCCCGCGGGCTTGGGACCGCTGCCGGCCTGGCGCTTCGCCTTGGGCTGCTGCCGCTTGGGCTGCTGACGCTTGGGAGTCCCGGCGGCGGTGGTCGGCATGCCGTCCTCGGTCACGGTGGCCACCGCGCCCTCGCTCTTCACGACGTTGCCGTCGGGCTGGGCCGCGAGACCGGCCTTGCTCAAGCCGTTGATGAACTTACGCTCGTACTCGTTGCGGTCCCGGCCCTTGGCGACGATGGCCTTGACGACGGCCCGCTCACCGCGGTTACGGGTCTTGCCGTGGTGCGTGACGTGCTTGGTCAGACGCTCCAGGTACGCGGCCTGCGCCTTGGAACCCGGAGTCGGGTTGTTGTGGATGACGTACATCTGCTGGCCCATGGTCCACACGTTGGTCGTCAGCCAGTAGACCAGGACACCGACCGGGAAGTTGATGCCGAAGACGGCGAACATGACCGGGAAGATGTACATGAGCATCTTCTGCTGCTGCATGAAGGGCGTCTTCACCGTGGTGTCGACGTTCTTCGTCATGAGCTGGCGCTGCGTGTAGAACTGCGACAGCGACATCAGGACGATCATGATCGCGGTGATGATCCGCACGTCGACGATCGACGAGCCGAGCGCCTCGACCTTGTCCGCGTTGTCCGTGAACTTGGCGGCGAGCGGGGCACCGAAGATGTGTGCCTTCTGCGCGCTCGCCAGCAGCCGCTCGTTGATCACGCCGATCGTGTCGTTCGACGCGATGCTGTTGAGCACTTGGTAGAGGGCGAAGAAGAACGGAGACTGCGCCAGGATGGGAAGGCACGAGGACAGCGGGTTGGTACCCGTGTCCTTGTACAGCTTCATCATCTCTTCGGACTGACGCTGCTTGTCGTTCTTGTAGCGCTCCTGGATCTTCTTCATCTCGGGCTGCAGCGTCTGCATGGCCCGGGTCGCCTTGATCTGCTTCACGAAGAGCGGGATCAGGCAGATACGGATCAGGATCACCAGCGACACGATGGACAGGCCCCAGGCCCAGCCCGTGTCAGGGCCGAAGAGCGCACCGTACAGCGAGTGGAACTGGACGATGACCCATGAAACGGGTGTGGTGATAAAGCTGAACAGGCTGGCAATCGTGTCCACTAATCATGCTCCTTGGGCATGGGACGAGGTCTCTGCGGCCGGGCTCGAAGGAGCATCGCTCGAAGAACTCGAATGAATGTTCTCTTCGGTGGCCGTTTCGGCGGCGGAGGGCCCGCCCTTGCGTGCGCGCCATGAGTTGCGCAGCAGCTCGTGCCACCGAGGACGCTTACGCGACGGGACATGGTCCACGCCGCCCAGCGACCACGGATTGCAACGCAGGATGCGCCAGGCCGTGAGTGCGGTGCCCTTGAGGGCACCGTGCCGGTCAATGGCCGTGTAGCCGTAGTGGGAACACGACGGGTAGTACTTGCACACCGGCCCGAGCAGCGGGCTGATGGTCCACTGGTACAGCTTGATCAGCGCCAGCAGCGGGTACTTCATCGCGCGCCCCCTCCCAGGAGCCGCTCCAGAGCGGCATCCAGGTCTCGGGCCAGCTGTGCGTGGTCGGCGTCACCCGAACCGGGCAGCGCTCGTACCACTACCAGGCTACCGGGGGGCAGCAGGCCGACTCGGTCACGCATCAGATGGCGCAGTCTGCGCTTCACTTTGTTGCGTACGACCGCACCGCCCACAGCCTTGCTCACGACGAAACCCGCACGTGTCCGGGGAGCGCTCTCCCCAGGCGCGTGCGGGTTCGTGGCACCGCTACGAAGGTGGACGACGAGGAGCGGGCGTCCGGCCCGGCGCCCTCGTCGTACCGCGGTCGCGAAGTCCTCGCGCCGCCTCAGCCGGTTCTCGGTGGGCAGCACGACGTCATGACCTGATCGGAATCAGGCGGACAGACGGGCGCGACCCTTGCTGCGGCGGGACGCGAGAATCGCGCGGCCGGCACGGGTACGCATACGCAGCCGGAAGCCGTGGGTCTTGGCGCGACGACGGTTGTTCGGCTGGAAGGTGCGCTTGCTCACTCGGGGGCTCCAGAAGAAATCGGGGTTCTGCGGGGTGCCGTCCTGGCTGTCACCGTGCGCCCACGAGTAGCTCGCGTTACGCCCGAGTGCACCGCTTTCCGATCACCTTGACGCGATCTGTGCCCATCGGAGGCAGGCGGCAGCAGCCATCGACAACTCGACCTGTTTACGGTACGCGCGGCTACGCCATTCGGTCAAACCAGGGGTCACGGGGAGACACTGTCCACAGGCTGGGGACAACAACTTGAACCCTACCCGTCGCCCTGACTACCGTGACGGAACCCCGATTCGTTCCCTTATCCCCGCCCGACCCGATTTACATCCCGACCCGTCCCACAACCACACGTTCGTGGGACCCGTGAGAGAGCGTGCCCTGTGGCTGACGTACCTGCCGATCTTGCCGCAGTGTGGCCACGCGTACTCGAGCAACTCCTCGGAGAGGGCCGTGGACAGGGCGTCGAGACCAAGGACGAACACTGGATCCGGCGCTGCCAGCCGCTCGCGCTGGTCGCCGACACCGCCCTGCTCGCCGTACCGAACGAGTTCGCCAAGAATGTCCTGGAGGGACGTCTCGCACCGATCGTGAGCGAGACGCTCAGCCGTGAGTGCGGCCGCCCGATCCGGATCGCGATCACCGTCGACGACTCCGCGGGCGAACCCCCGCAGGCCCCCCCGGCACCCCCGGCCCAGCACCAGCACCAGCACCGCTACGAGGAACCCGAGCAGCACCCGTCGTCCGGTCAGTACGAGGGGTACGGCCGGCACCGCGCCGAACCACTCCCGGGCTCACCCGGCGATCAGCTGCCCAACCCGCGCCCCGCCTATCCGTCGGAGTACCAGCGCCCCGAGCCGGGCGCCTGGCCGCGACAGCAGCAGGACGAGTACGGCTGGCAGCAGCCGCGCCTCGGCTTCCCCGAGCGCGACCCCTACGCGACGCCGTCCCGGGAGCCGTACGACTCGCAGGACTCCTACGGACCGCCCGACGCCTACGGCTCACAGGACTCGTACGGACCGCAGGACTCGTACGGGCCCCCGTCCCGCGACTCCTACGGCCCGCCCGCGCAGGACTACCGTCCGCAGGGCCGGGAGCGGACGTACGAACAGCGCTCCGAGTACGAGCCGCCACGTGGCGACTACGACCAGCGCGACGCCCGGCGGGAACTGCCGGAGCAGTCCGTCGGCGGCGGGCAGATGCACCGCGGCCCGGTCGGCTCTCCGGGACCGGCCTCCAGCGGCGCACCCGGCCCGCTGGCCGCGCAGCCCGCGCCGGCGACCGGTCCCGGAGAGCCGACCGCGCGGCTGAACCCGAAGTACCTCTTCGACACGTTCGTCATCGGCGCCTCCAACCGGTTCGCGCACGCGGCCGCCGTGGCCGTCGCAGAGGCGCCCGCGAAGGCCTACAACCCCCTGTTCATCTATGGGGAGTCGGGGCTCGGCAAGACCCACCTGCTGCACGCGATCGGACACTACGCGCGGAGCCTCTACCCGGGCACGCGCGTGCGGTACGTGAGCTCGGAGGAGTTCACCAACGAGTTCATCAACTCCATCCGCGACGGCAAGGGCGACAGCTTCCGCAAGCGGTACCGCGAGATGGACATTCTGCTCGTGGACGACATCCAGTTCCTCGCGGACAAGGAGTCGACGCAGGAGGAGTTCTTCCACACCTTCAACACGCTCCACAACGCGAACAAGCAGATCGTGCTGTCCAGCGACCGGCCGCCGAAGCAGCTGGTCACGCTGGAGGACCGGTTGCGGAACCGTTTCGAGTGGGGCCTGATCACGGACGTCCAGCCGCCGGAGCTGGAGACCCGCATCGCGATTCTGCGCAAGAAGGCGGTGCAGGAGCAGCTCAACGCCCCGCCGGAGGTACTCGAGTTCATCGCCTCGCGGATCTCACGGAACATCCGTGAGCTGGAGGGTGCGCTGATCAGGGTGACGGCGTTCGCCTCGCTCAACCGGCAGCCGGTGGACCTGGGCCTGACCGAGATCGTCCTCAAGGACCTGATCCCCGGCGGCGAGGACTCCACCCCGGAGATCACCTCGACGGCCATCATGAGCGCCACCGCCGATTACTTCGGCCTGACGGTCGAGGACCTGTGCGGCAGCTCCCGCGGGCGCCAGCTCGTCACGGCCCGGCAGATCGCCATGTACCTGTGCCGTGAGCTGACGGACCTGTCGCTGCCGAAGATCGGCGCGCTGTTCGGCGGGCGGGACCACACGACGGTGATGCACGCCGACCGCAAGATCCGCAATCTGATGGCCGAACGGCGCTCCATCTACAACCAGGTGACCGAGCTGACGAACCGCATCAAGAACGGCTGACAGCAGCCGCCAGAGGCCGCCGAGGGCGCTCCGGGGACGAGATCCCCGGGGCGCCCTTCGTCGTTGCGCGGTCATCCCGTGTTCGAATACCTGCCGGGTTACGGCCACTCTCCACAGATTCGGTGACTTTTTGCCGTCCACATGCTGGGGACTGGGAAGTTGTCCAGATCGCGTCCACAGCCGAGCCTGTCGAAAGACCATCAGACCAGGTCAACTGCTTGTGGATTGGTGGACGAAGGATCTCCACAGCTTGTGGACAGCGGCGGCGTCCACAAGCTGTGCACGGAGTTGTCCACGGGCAACCCACAGGCTGGGGTCGGTTGTCCCCAGCGATCGCCAGCTTCTCCACAGCTCTGTCCACTGTTCGGCAACCCGGCACGCCTGATCACCGGGTCGAGTGAAAGGCGTCACACAAAGATGCCAGGTTGGCCTGTGGGAAACATGGGTAAAGCTGGGGACAGCCCTGGGGAGAAGTCGCCTCGGCCTGTGCACGGGGTGTGCAGAACTTTCTTTTCTCCACAGACGGGCTCAGTTGTCCACCGCCGTCGCCCACAGGGCCCGTGGATAAAATATCCGCTCTGAGCTGCGCAAACGCGGTTATCCACGGTATCCACAGCCCCTACTACTACTCCCAACCAGAGAGAGTGAGAAAGTCGCTTCGAAGGGGGTCCTGTGCACAACTTGCCCTTCGGTGCCCGGCTGCCCCTCGTCACGACTTGACCTCGAGAGGCACCTACTGTCAGTGCGGTGCGTCAGACTGGTCCCCGGTGTCCTTCCCTCCCCAGGGCCGGCGACACCGAGACAGACGACGAAGCCAGGCAGGGCGAGAAGCGCCGGCAACGGCAGGAGGCGGCAACAGTGAAGATCCGGGTGGAACGCGACGTACTCGCGGAGGCCGTGGCCTGGGCGGCACGCAGCCTTCCGGCGCGGCCGCCGGCGCCTGTCCTCGCCGGCCTGCTGCTCAAGGCCGAGGACGGCCAGCTGAGCCTGTCCAGCTTCGACTACGAGGTCTCCGCACGCGTGTCGGTGGAAGCCGAGGTCGAGGAGGACGGCACGGTCCTCGTCTCGGGCCGTCTGCTCGCCGACATCTCCCGTGCCCTGCCCAACCGGCCGGTGGAGATCTCCACAGACGGTGTACGGGCGACGGTGGTGTGCGGCTCCTCGCGATTCACACTCCACACCCTGCCTGTGGAGGAGTACCCGGCGCTGCCGCAGATGCCGAACGCGACGGGCACGGTCCCCGGTGAGGTCTTCGCCTCCGCGGCCGCCCAGGTCGCCATCGCCGCCGGCCGGGACGACACGCTGCCGGTGCTCACCGGTGTGCGCATCGAGATCGAGGGCGACCGGGTCACGCTCGCCTCCACCGACCGCTACCGCTTCGCGGTCCGAGAGTTCCTGTGGAAGCCGGAGAACCCGGAGGCCTCCGCGGTCGCCCTGGTGCCCGCCAAGACGCTCCTGGACACCGCCAAGGCGCTGACCAGCGGCGACAGTGTCACGCTGGCGCTGTCGGGCTCGGGTGCGGGCGAGGGGCTGATCGGTTTCGAGGGTGCCGGGCGGCGTACGACGACCCGCCTGCTGGAGGGTGACCTCCCGAAGTACCGCACGCTGTTCCCCACGGAGTTCAACAGCGTCGCGGTCATCGAGACCCCGCCGTTCGTGGAGGCCGTCAAGCGCGTGGCCCTGGTCGCCGAGCGGAACACCCCGGTGCGGCTGAGCTTCGAGCAGGGCGTGCTGATCCTGGAGGCCGGCTCCAGCGACGACGCACAGGCTGTGGAAAGGGTGGACGCGCACCTGGAGGGCGACGACATCTCGATCGCCTTCAACCCGACCTTCCTGCTGGACGGCCTGAGCGCCATCGACTCCCCGGTGGCGCAGCTGTCCTTCACGACGTCCACCAAGCCCGCGCTGCTCAGTGGCAAGCCGGCGCTCGACGCCGAAGCGGACGAGGCGTACAAGTACCTGATCATGCCGGTGCGGCTCAGCGGCTGACGCCGGCCGGCCGGACAGTCCGGTGATCCACAGTCCTCGCGGTCCTGTGGATCACCGGATGCGAAGCCGCAGGTGGGGCGGTACGCGTGAGCGCGTATGCCCACAGATGTGCGCGACCGTCCGGGTCTAGGCTCGGACATGGGTACGAAAGTGCCCGACGCACTTCGCCACACCTGTCGCAACCTAAGGAACACAACTGATGGAGCTCGGTCTCATCGGCCTCGGCAAGATGGGCGGCAACATGCGCGAGCGGATCCGCCGCGCGGGCCATACCGTCGTCGGATACGACCGCAATCCGGATCTCGCCGATGTCCACAGCCTGGAAGAGCTTGTGGGCAAGCTCAGCGGGCCGCGTGTGGTGTGGGTGATGGTCCCGGCGGGTGCCGCCACCCAGTCGACCATCGACCAGCTGGCCGAACTCCTGGAGCCCGGGGACGTCGTCGTGGACGGCGGGAACTCCCGCTGGACGGACGACGAGAAGCACGCCCAGGAGCTGGCCGCCAAGGGCATCGGCTTCGTCGACTGCGGTGTCTCCGGCGGCGTCTGGGGCCTGGAGAACGGCTACGCGCTGATGTACGGCGGCGACGCGGCGAACGTCGCCAAGGTGGCGCCGGTCTTCGACGCGCTGAAGCCCGAGGGCGACTTCGGTTCCGTGCACGCCGGCAAGGTCGGCGCGGGCCACTTCGCGAAGATGGTCCACAACGGCATCGAGTACGCCATGATGCAGGCCTACGCCGAGGGCTGGGAGCTCCTCGAGAAGGTCGACTCGGTGACCGACGTCCGGGAGGTCTTCCGCTCCTGGCAGGAGGGCACCGTGATCCGCTCCTGGCTGCTGGATCTCGCGGTCGACGCTCTCGACAAGGACGAGCACCTGGACAAGCTGCGCGGTTACGCACAGGACTCCGGCGAGGGCCGCTGGACCGTGGAGGCCGCGATAGACAACGCCGTGCCGCTGCCCGCGATCACGGCCTCCCTGTTCGCGCGGTTCGCGTCGCGCCAGGAGGACTCCCCGCAGATGAAGATGATCGCGGCGCTGCGGAACCAGTTCGGCGGCCACGCGGTCGAGAAGAAGTAGCCCGGCGGACGCGAAGGACCCGAAGAACCCCACGTACGCAAGCAACAGCCAGCACCACAGCAGACCGGGGGAGGTCGGCGCACCACCATGCACGTCACGCATCTGTCGCTCGCCGACTTTCGCTCGTACGCCCGGGTCGAGGTCCCGCTCGACCCGGGCGTCACCGCCTTCGTGGGTCCCAACGGCCAGGGCAAGACGAACCTCGTCGAGGCTGTCGGCTATCTGGCCACGCTCGGCAGCCATCGCGTCTCCTCCGACGCGCCCCTGGTCCGGATGGGCGCGGAGCGGGCCGTGATCCGCGCCCAGGTCCGTCAGGGCGAACGGCGGCAGCTGGTCGAGCTGGAGTTGAACCCCGGCAAGGCGAACCGGGCGCGGATCAACAGGTCCTCGCAGGTCAGGCCGCGTGACGTGCTGGGCATCGTCAGGACCGTGCTGTTCGCCCCCGAGGACCTCGCCCTGGTCAAGGGCGATCCAGGGGAGCGGCGCCGCTTCCTGGACGAGTTGATCACCGCCCGTTCCCCCCGCATGGCCGGCGTCCGTTCCGACTACGACCGTGTCCTGAAGCAGCGCAACACCCTGCTGAAGTCGGCCGCGCTCGCCCGCCGGCACGGCGGGCGGTCCATGGATCTGTCCACTCTCGACGTCTGGGACCAGCACCTCGCGCGCGTGGGCGCCGAGCTGCTCGCCCAGCGGCTCGAACTGATCTCCGCGCTCCAGCCGCTCGCCGACAAGGCGTACGAGCAACTGGCGCCCGGTGGTGGTCCGCTCGCCCTGGAGTACAAGCCGTCGTCCCCGGGCGACGCCCACACGCGCGAGGCGCTGTTCGAACAGCTGATGGCCGCGCTCGCGGACGCGCGCAAGCAGGAGGTCGAGCGGGGCGTCACCCTGGTGGGACCCCACCGGGACGATCTGAACCTCAGGCTCGGCGAGCTGCCCGCCAAGGGCTACGCCTCCCACGGCGAGTCCTGGTCCTATGCCCTGGCGCTGCGCCTGGCCTCCTACGACCTGCTGCGCGCCGAGGGCAACGAGCCCGTGCTGATCCTCGACGACGTCTTCGCGGAGCTCGACACCCGTCGCCGCGAGCGGCTGGCCGAGCTGGTCGCGCCCGGCGAGCAGGTGCTGGTGACGGCCGCGGTCGACGACGACGTACCGCATGTGCTCGTGGGGGCGCGGTACACCGTGGCCGACGGGGCGGTGGAGCGCGCATGACGGCGGAGGGACCGGCCCCGAAGAAGGCCCCCGAACCCTCGGGTGTCGACCTCGCCAGAGTGGCGCTGCGGGCGGCGAAGGAGGCCGCACGCGCGCGTGGGGACGCCGTGCAGCAGAGGAAGCAGGCGCGTCGCGGCGGCCTGCGCTCCGGCGCGCGCGCTGACGGACGCGACCCCATGGCGCTCGGATCCGCGATCAACCGGCTGATCAGCGAGCGCGGCTGGGAGGCTCCGGCCGCGGTGGGCGGTGTGATGGGTCGCTGGCCGCAGATCGTCGGGGACGACGTGGCCAAGCACTGCGTCCCGGAGAGGTACGACGAGGAGGAGCGGGTGCTCGTCGTGCGCTGCGATTCCACGGCTTGGGCGACCAACCTGCGACTGCTCGCCCACACGCTGGTCGCCCGGCTCAACGAGGACCTCGGCCACGGCGCGGTCAAGGCGATCAAGGTCCAGGGTCCCAGTGGCCCCACGCGTCGCTATGGCCCCTTGCGTGCCCCGGGGAGTACCGGTCCCGGCGACACGTACGGCTGAGCCGCAGGCATCACAGGGTGAGCTGCGTCACATCTTGTATGTGACCTGCGCCACTGCATCCGTACCTGGCGGGCTGTGTTTTCCACAGGTGTGCACTGATCGTCGTACAACCGCACGCGGTTGCGAATCCTGACCTGACGCCGGAGTAGCGAAGGGTTGACACCTGGAAGCGCTGAGTGCCTCCGTGAGCCTCTTGGAGACCCCTTCCACATATCGGGACCCGGAAGAGGATGGTTCAGGGCGGCACATGCGGACTCAGGTACCGGCAAACCCCCATCACTGTCGGCGCTACCGGTAGACTGAGAGACAATCCCGCCCCCATCGTGGGGACCGCCCGGGAAAAGTTGAGCAACGCTGAACAAGGCTTACCAACGCAACATGCCGCAGCCGCTCCGGCAACCCGCCGACGAGCCAGGCTCGTGCTGTGCCAGAAAGGGCGCTTCGTGGCCGATTCCGGCAACCCCAACGAGAACATCCCGTCCACCGACGCCGGCGCGACCGCCGCGGCCACCGCATCGAGCGGCGAGGTCACCGCCTCGTACGACGCCAGCGCCATCACCGTCCTCGAGGGTCTGGACGCGGTCCGCAAGCGCCCCGGCATGTACATCGGCTCGACCGGTGAGCGAGGGCTGCACCACCTCGTGTACGAGGTGGTCGACAACTCCGTCGACGAGGCGCTGGCGGGGCACGCGGACACCATCGACGTCACGATCCTGCCCGACGGCGGGGTCAGGGTCGTCGACAACGGCCGCGGCATCCCGGTGGGCATCGTCCCCTCGGAGAACAAGCCGGCCCTCGAAGTGGTGCTGACCGTGCTGCACGCGGGCGGCAAGTTCGGCGGCGGCGGCTACGCGGTCTCCGGTGGTCTGCACGGCGTGGGTGTCTCCGTCGTGAACGCCCTGTCCTCCAAGGTCGCCGTCGAGGTCAGGACCGACGGCCACCGCTGGACGCAGGACTACAAGATGGGCGTCCCCACCGCCCCGCTCGACCAGCACGAGGCCACCGACGAGACCGGCACGTCCGTCACGTTCTGGGCCGACGCCGACATCTTCGAGACCACCGAGTACTCCTTCGAGACGCTGTCGCGGCGCTTCCAGGAGATGGCGTTCCTCAACAAGGGCCTGACGATCAAGCTCACCGACGAGCGTGAGTCGGCCAAGGCCACCACGGGCGCGGACGAGGCGGGCGCGGACGAGAAGCAGGAGCCCAAGACCGTCACGTACCACTACGAGGGCGGCATCGTCGACTTCGTGACGTACCTCAACTCCCGCAAGGGGGACGTGGTGCACCCGTCGGTCATCGACCTGCTGGCGGAGGACAAGGAGAAGGCCCTCTCCCTCGAAGTCGCCATGCAGTGGAACAACGGCTACACCGAGGGCGTCTACTCCTTCGCGAACATCATCCACACGCACGAGGGCGGTACCCACGAGGAGGGCTTCCGCGCCGCGCTGACCTCGCTGATCAACAAGTACGCGCGGGACAAGAAGCTGCTGCGCGAGAAGGACGACAACCTCACGGGCGACGACATCCGCGAGGGTCTGACGGCGATTATCTCGGTCAAGCTGAGCGAGCCCCAGTTCGAGGGCCAGACCAAGACCAAGCTGGGCAACACGGAGGCGAAGACCTTCGTGCAGAAGGTCGTCTACGAGCACCTCAACGACTGGCTCGACCGCAACCCGGTCGAGGCCGCGGACATCGTCCGCAAGGGCATCCAGGCGGCCACCGCGCGCGTGGCGGCCCGCAAGGCGCGTGACCTGACCCGCCGCAAGGGCCTGCTGGAGAGCGCGTCGCTGCCGGGCAAGCTGTCCGACTGCCAGTCGAACGACCCCATCAAGTGCGAGATCTTCATCGTCGAGGGTGACTCCGCCGGCGGTTCGGCCAAGTCCGGCCGCAACCCTGAGTACCAGGCGATCCTTCCGATCCGAGGCAAGATCCTCAACGTCGAGAAGGCGCGGATCGACAAGATCCTGCAGAACCAGGAGATCCAGGCGCTGATCTCCGCCTTCGGCACCGGTGTGCACGAGGACTTCGACATCGAGAAGCTCCGCTATCACAAGATCATCTTGATGGCGGACGCCGACGTCGACGGCCAGCACATCAACACCCTGCTGCTGACCTTCCTGTTCCGCTTCATGCGGCCGCTGGTCGAGGCAGGCCACGTGTTCCTGTCCCGCCCCCCGCTCTACAAGATCAAGTGGGGCCGGGAGGACATCGACTACGCGTACTCCGACCGCGAGCGCGACGCGCTGATCGAGATGGGCCGGCAGCGCGGCAAGCGCGTGCGGGAGGACTCGATCCAGCGCTTCAAGGGTCTCGGTGAGATGAACGCCGAGGAGCTTCGCATCACCACGATGGACCAGGAGCACCGCGTCCTCGGCCAGGTCACCCTCGACGACGCCGCGCAGGCGGACGAGCTGTTCTCGGTCCTGATGGGCGAGGACGTCGAGGCGCGCCGCCAGTTCATCCAGCGCAATGCCAAGGACGTCCGCTTCCTCGACATCTGAGTCGGTCTCAGCTGACCGCACCAGGAAGGATCTTCACCAGCCATGGCCGACGAGACCCCCAACACTCCTGTCACGCCCGAGGACCAGGGCCAGGTCCTGCGTGTCGAGCCCGTCGGGCTCGAGACGGAGATGCAGCGCTCGTACCTCGACTACGCGATGTCCGTCATCGTCTCCCGCGCGCTGCCGGACGTCCGGGACGGCCTCAAGCCCGTCCACCGCCGCGTCCTGTACGCCATGTACGACGGCGGCTACCGCCCGGAGCGCGGCTTCTACAAGTGCGCGCGCGTCGTGGGCGACGTCATGGGCAACTACCACCCGCACGGCGACAGCTCCATCTACGACGCCCTGGTCCGCCTCGCCCAGCCGTGGTCGATGCGCATGCCGCTCGTCGACTCCAACGGCAACTTCGGCTCGCCGGGCAACGACCCGGCGGCGGCCATGCGCTACACCGAGTGCAAGATGGCGCCGCTGTCGATGGAGATGGTCCGCGACATCGACGAGGAGACCGTCGACTTCACGGACAACTACGACGGCCGCTCCCAGGAGCCGACCGTCCTGCCGTCCCGCTTCCCGAACCTGCTGATCAACGGTTCGGCCGGGATCGCGGTCGGCATGGCGACCAACATCCCGCCGCACAACCTGCGCGAGGTCGCCTCGGGCGCCCAGTGGTACCTGGAGAACCCCGAGGCCTCGCACGAGGAGCTGCTGGACGCGCTCATCGAGCGCATCAAGGGCCCCGACTTCCCCACCGGCGCCCTGGTGGTCGGCCGCAAGGGCATCGAGGAGGCGTACCGCACGGGGCGCGGCTCCATCACGATGCGCGCCGTGGTCGAGGTCGAGGAGATCCAGGGCCGGCAGTGCCTGGTGGTCACCGAGCTGCCGTACCAGACCAACCCGGACAACCTCGCGCAGAAGATCGCCGACCTGGTGAAGGACGGCAAGATCGGCGGCATCGCGGACGTCCGGGACGAGACCAGCTCGCGCACGGGTCAGCGTCTGGTCATCGTCCTGAAGCGGGACGCGGTCGCCAAGGTCGTGCTGAACAACCTGTACAAGCACACCGACCTGCAGTCGAACTTCGGCGCCAACATGCTGGCCCTGGTCGACGGGGTGCCGCGCACGCTGTCGCTGGACGCGTTCATCCGCCACTGGGTGACGCACCAGATCGAGGTCATCGTCCGCCGTACGCGCTTCCGGCTGCGCAAGGCCGAGGAGCGGGCGCACATCCTGCGCGGCCTGCTGAAGGCCCTGGACGCCATCGACGACGTCATCGCCCTCATCCGGGCCAGCGACACCGTCGAGATCGCGCGCACGGGCCTGATGGAGCTGCTGGAGATCGACGAGATCCAGGCCAACGCCATCCTGGAGATGCAGCTGCGCCGATTGGCCGCCCTGGAGCGCCAGAAGATCGTCCAGGAGCACGACGAACTCCAGGCGAAGATCACCGAGTACAACGCGATCCTGGCCTCGCCGGTCCGCCAGCGCGGCATCGTCAGCGAGGAGCTCGCCGCGATCGTCGAGAAGTTCGGTGAGGACCGCAAGACCACGCTGGTGCCCTACGACGGCGACATGTCCATCGAGGACCTGATCGCCGAGGAGGACATCGTCGTCACCGTCTCGCGCGGCGGCTACGTCAAGCGCACCAAGACCGTCGACTACCGCGCGCAGAAGCGCGGCGGCAAGGGCGTGCGCGGCACGAAGCTGAAGGAAGACGACATCGTCGACCACTTCTTCGTCTCCACCACGCACCACTGGCTGCTGTTCTTCACCAACAAGGGCCGGGTCTACCGCGCCAAGGCGTACGAACTGCCGGACGCCGGCCGCGACGCGCGCGGGCAGCATGTCGCGAACCTGCTGGCCTTCCAGCCGGACGAGGCGATCGCCGAGATCCTCGCGATCCGCGACTACGAGGCGGCGCCGTACCTGGTCCTGGCGACCAAGGGCGGCCTGGTGAAGAAGACCTCGCTCAAGGACTACGACTCCCCGCGTTCGGGTGGCGTCATCGCGATCAATCTCCGTGAGCGTGAGGACGGATCCGACGACGAACTGATCGGGGCCGAACTCGTATCGGCCGACGACGATCTGTTGCTGATCAGCAAGAAGGCGCAGTCGATCAGGTTCACCGCTACGGACGAGTCGCTCCGCCCGATGGGAAGGGCGACATCCGGTGTGAAGGGCATGAGTTTCCGCGAGGGGGACGAACTGCTCTCGATGAATGTTGTTCGACCCGGTACGTTCGTGTTCACTGCCACAGACGGCGGGTACGCGAAGCGGACCGTCGTCGACGAGTACCGCGTCCAGGGTCGCGGCGGCCTCGGTATCAAGGCTGCCAAGATCGTCGAGGACCGTGGTTCGCTCGTCGGCGCGCTGGTGGTCGAGGAGACGGACGAGATCCTTGCCATCACGCTGTCCGGCGGTGTGATTCGTACGCGAGTCAACGAGGTCAGGGAGACGGGCCGTGACACCATGGGCGTCCAACTGATCAATCTGGGCAAGCGCGATGCCGTGGTCGGTATCGCTCGTAACGCCGAGGCGGGACGCGAGGCGGAAGAGGTCGACGGCGGTGTGGGCGTCGACGACTCCGCGGAGGGTGCCGAGGGTGCCGTTACCACCGGCACGGACGAGGGCGCGGCGCCCTCGGCCGAGTAGCACGAGGAGTGAGTCAGCGTGAGCGGAGCCACGGGCGCCGGGTCGACCGGTATCCCGGCCGGTAGTTCGACCGGCGCGGAGACGGACGGCGGCGGCCGTGGCTCCGCCGCGCCAGCGGCGGACCCGCACACCACCCAGTTGCGGGCGATCAAGTCACCCGCCAAGGATGCTCAGAAGACCGCGACCTCAACCTCGCCCGACACTCATGGATCCCAGGGGGGAACTGTGACGGACACCCGTGGCCCGCATGCCCAGCACTACGCGGCTGGAGCGGGCCCGGCCGCTTCGGCGGGCGCCCAGCAGCCGGCGGGCGCTCAGCAGACGGCTTCCCCGCTGCCCGGCGAACGGCAGGCCGAGCAGCACGCCTCCGGGCCGTACCACCCGCCGCAGGCCTACCCGGCCGCGCCGGGCGCCGCGAACGCGGTACGCCGGCCGCGTACCGGCGCGCGCACCACGCCGCGGGTACGCAAGGCCCGGCTGCGGGTGGCCAAGGCCGACCCGTGGTCGGTGATGAAGGTCAGCTTCCTGCTCTCCATCGCGCTCGGCATCTGCACGATCGTGGCGTCGGCGGTGCTGTGGATGGTCATGGACGCGATGGGCGTCTTCTCCACGGTCGGCGGCACGATCTCCGAGGCGACCGGCTCGAACGAGTCGAACGGCTTCGACCTGCAGGCGTTCCTGTCGCTGCCCAACGTCCTGATGTTCACGGCGATCATCGCGGTCATCGACGTCGTCCTGGCCACGGCGCTGGCGACGCTCGGTGCGTTCATCTACAACCTCTCCGCGGGCTTCGTCGGCGGAGTGGAGCTGACGCTGGCCGAGGACGAGTGACGGTCCCCCAAACGTCCTGCGACTATCGATTTTGGGAGTGCCGCAGTCGTGCGCTAATCTTCAGGAGTCGGCGCGCGGGACACACCCCGCAGAGCGCGGCGGGGCTATAGCTCAGTTGGTTAGAGCGCATCCCTGATAAGGATGAGGCCACAGGTTCAAATCCTGTTAGCCCCACCAGCACGAAGACCCCCGGTCCCCTTGGGCCGGGGGTTTTTGGCGAACGGGGTCGGCGACGACACGGGGGAGGTCGCGGTCTCGGTGGGTGACGGCGAGCGTCGGTGGGTCGGGGCGTGGCATGTTCCGCTGAACCTCGCCGCCATGCATCTGAGCGGCGTGGTGCTGGGGCATGCGGGTCCGGGATACGGGCGCGCGTGCGGGGCATGCCGACTGCCTTGGATGCCGGTCGGCCGGGCGATGCCGTGAGCGGGCCTCACTGCCGTACGCGCTTCCTCTGCCCGCCGTCGGCCGGACCGAGTGATCCTTGCCTGACGGCCACCGCGGGCCCCTGAGGGCCTCAGTTGTTTCCTGCTGTCAGGCGTTCCACGCGTGCGGCAGCCGTCCTGGCCCGGCGTCGGGCCCCGCTCACACGGCGGTCGGCGAAGCGGGAGCGCTCGCCGGCCCGACGTTCGGCCGCAGCGGCCTGCCGCTGTTCCTCCTCCGCCCGCTCCAGCTCCTCGGCCAGGTCGCTGACGTGCTGTTTCAGCCGGGCGGTGTGATCTTTGGCGCTCTGCGCGCCGGCGGCGGCCACGCCCGCATCCTCCTCCGCGGCGCGGAGGTCGTGTTCCGCGGCTTCGGACTCGTCGCATGCCTTTCTCAGGCGTTCCCGTCGGGCCTCGTCCGCCGCGCGCTCGCGGCGGACGGTCGGCGGTGGTGCCTTTGACGGTGCGGTGGACGGTGGTGATGCCTTTGGCGGCGCCGTGGACGGTGGCGCCTCCGGCAGTGCGGTGGCGGGCCGTACGGCATGCTGTCCGACCGCCGGGAAGCCGACAGCGGCGTCGAGCGGCTTGACCAGCCTGCCCGCCGCCCACTGTCGGGCCGCCTCCGGGTCGGCGAGAACGGCCTGCAGGGTGTTCTCCACCTCCTGTTGCGCGTCCGGCGTGATCGGGCGGCCTGCCTGTGCGGCGAGTCGGCCGGCATGGCGGGACAGGGTGGCGACCAGGGCTCGTTGCCGACGGATGAGTTCGCGCAGGCGGGCGCCGTCCAGGTCGTGGTGGGCCTGGCGAAGGCCCTCCCCGAGCCGCAGAAGCGGTTCGACGTCGTCCGGATGTCGGCGGACCAGGAGGTTGCTGGCCCAGGCCGACAGGCTCGGGCGGCGCAGCTTGCCGATCTTCTCGGCGAGGGCGCGGTCCCCGGCCTTGCGGGCCGCGACCACGTGGGCGTCGCGGGCGGTCGTGAAGTTCTCCGGCCTCAGCCCGTACAACTCGTCGGCGACAGCGTCGAAGTCCACGGGTGCGCGCTCCTTTCCACGTGGGGGGCGGCGTGGGGCGGCGTAGGGAGCCGTCATGAGCGGGCGGTGTACCGATTTTCCCAGAGCGGGCCGCGGGAGGGCGGGCGCGTGCGTGCGTGGCTTGCGGGGGTTGTCGGGATCGGATCGCATGGGCTCGCGGGATCGCTCGGGCACGTTGCATCGCACAGGTTCGCTGGATTGCTCGCGCTCGCTGGTCTTGTGGGTGGGCAACACGTAGGCCCGGCCACTGTGAGGAGTGGCCGGGCCTCGGCTTGGACGCGGGGTACGCAAGTTCGCCGCGACGACAGGGTGAAGAGAGAGGGATGGAAGGGGTGGGAGAGACAGGTGGCTCAGGGGGAGACCGATGGAGCAGGAGGAGCAGGAGGAGCAGGGGGGAGGCAGGTGCGGCGTGCTCAGCGCTGGAGAGGCGTCGACGCGGGGCCGGCAGCGAGGGGCGTCTCCGCGTCGCAGTCGTCCGTCCACGCGGCGGTGGCGATGTCCGGGGCGTCGGCGGAAGCGGTCTGGTCGGTCTCGGCGAGGGGGTGGTTCCGGCAGCTCGGGGACTTTCCGTGAGCCTCGGCGCGGATCCGCTGTTTCATCGTGGGGGGCAGCGACCTGGCATGTACCCAGGCCCAGGGAGACACCGTCGGCACCGTGACGCTCGCGGCGCTGTTGCGAGCCGGCTCGGGCTGCGGTACGGCCGCAGCGGCGGAGGTGGTGACCAGTCCGAGCGCCGTGAAGAGCGCGAGGAAGGCGGTGACGAGGACGTTCCACAGTTTCATGACCGAGTTCCGGGCCATGGCCCCTCACTTTCGGGTTGGGCGATTTGCGTACTTTCCTCATGATGTGTATGGGGCTCGCGAAGTGTTGGACCGACGCCCGCGACGCGTGGATCTTCGGATGAACACCACTCGGATGGACGCAAGAGCCCAGAAAAGCACGGGATGAGGGAGGAATACGGCGAAGTAGGGGTGAATCTCACCTTCCGTGAGGAGGTGATCACCCTCGGATCGAGGAGGTGTCGACCATCGGGGCCCGGCTCTTGATGCTGCTTGTAATGCGTGATTCCGGTGGGAAGTTGGGGCGCCCACGCAGGTCACCGATCGGTATCGGCCGGTGTGTATAGTCGGGCGGCAGAGGTCCCCTACGTCAAGGAAAGACGAGGTCGCGCGGTGAAGAAGCTTCTCCTGGTCGCACTGGCCGCCATCGGCGGGCTCCTCGTGTACCGCCAGATCCAGGCGGATCGCGCCGAGCAGGATCTGTGGACGGAGGCGACTGACTCCGTGCCCACGGGTTCGTGAGTACCGACAACCGAATCTGAACAGACCCCGACCGCCACGCGGTCGGGGTTTTGCGTGTAGCGGGTGCTCGCCCAGAGGCCTGCGGGGCAGGATGTGCCAGGCACGGACGGTTCGAGGTCGGAACTTCCCGGGGGTGGGTTGCACGTGATCGGGCGGCGGTGTACCGCGTGGGGGCGTGCGGTGGCGGGGGCGCCGGCGCGAGTGCTGACGCTGGTGGGTGTGGTGCTGTTGGTGCCTGGGGTGCCTGGGGTGCCTGGGGTGCCTGGGGTGCCTGGGGTGCCTGGGGTGCCTGGGGTGCCTGGGGTGCCTGGGGTGCCTGGGGTGCCGGGACTGCTGTCGGGCTCCGGCTCCGGCTCCGGCTCGGTGGAGCTGGTGGGGGGCTTGGGGTCTTCCCGGCTGTCTCGTACGTCAGCTCTATCTGACCTGTCTCGGATCCCCGAGGTCGTGGTGGCTGCTGAGGCGACGCCGGGTGGAGCCTCCTTCGCCTTCGCGGAAGATGCTCGTCCCGTTTCCGCCGCTGCGGGTACCACCGACGCCGTACGCCTGGAGCCGGGCCACACCTACCGGAGCACGCTGCCGAGCAGCGGTGAGGCGTACTACCGCCTTGTACTCGACGCCACCTCGAACGCGTACGTCTCCGCCACCGCCGTACCCGAACCGGATGCCACCGTCTCCGCGATCGAGGGCGTCAAGGTCTCCGTGCAGGACGCCGACGGCCGGTCCTGCTCGTCAGAGACGACCACCTTCGGAGCTGCCAGCAGTCCGCATCCGATCGCTGCCGGGGCCTCGCGGGAGACCGGCGGAACCCGCTGCGAGGACGCGGGCACGTACTACGTGGTCGTCGAACGAACGGGTACGGCTGACGTGGCGCAGGCCGACTGGGAACTGGAGCTCACGGCGGTCCAGGAGCCCGGGCTGGCGCAGGCCGGAGCCACGGAGGCACCCGAGGACTGGGACTCCGCCACGCCCGCACCGCCCACGGACGAGCCCCGGGAGCGCCGTGGTGGCGCCGGATTCACGACGGCGGCCCCTGTCGGGCAGGGAGTCTGGACCGACGACGTCGCACCCGGGCAGACACTCTTCTATGAGGTCCCGGTCGACTGGGGCCGTCAGGTGTCCGCCACCGCCGAACTCGGTACGGCTGCCGGAGGTTCCGGCTACGCGAGCAGCGCACTGGACCTCTCCCTCTACAACCCCGTGCGCTCCTTCGTCGCGGACAGGAGCGTCGGCTACGACGGCAAGCAGCGGACGGCCACGCTCGCACCGCTTCCGCCGGTCGACCACGCCAACCGCCGCTCCTTCACCAGCCGCGTGAGCGGGATGCGCTTCGCGGGCTCCTATTACCTCGTCGTCCACCTCTCCGCGGACGTGGCCGAGAAGTTCGGCGACGGTCCGTTCGGGCTGACCTTGCGTGTGGGGGTGAAGGGGGACGCGCAGGACGGGCCCGGCTATGCGGGGGAGTCCGTACCTGAGGGACTGTTCGCCGTCCAGGGAGGGGCTTTTGGCGGCGGCTTGGGGGGCGCAGGTGGTGGTGTGGGAGAGGAACACGGTCGTGACGGGGTCATGACAGCTGTTGCCGTGGGTGGGATCGGCACGGGCAGCCTGATCCTCGTGGGGCTCGGTGTGTGGGTGGTGGCGGCGCGACGGGGGCCGGGGTCACCCGACAGTTCGGGCGGGCGATAGGAATGCCGGGGTCGCGCGTCCTGGATCCGCTCAGATGCGTGTGAGCGCCCAGAACCCGATCGCGTAGCAGACCAGCGCGAGCAGGAGCAGCGCGACCATCGCCGCTTTCGTGGGCGGTCCTGGGCGCCGGGCTGCGCGGCGGCCGGCGCGGCGGTGACCGGCGGGCGACCGTGAAAAGAGGGCCGCAGAGGTGGGGGCCGCAGAAGCGGGGTCTGCAGAGAACGGGGCCGCAGAGAAGGGAGCTGGGGTAGTAGGCGCCGCGGGAATTGGGGTCGCGGAAGACGGAACCTGCGGGTCTTGAGCGGTGTACGAAACAGTAGAGGCATCGGCGCGCTGCGGCGCAACCGTGGGGGCATGGAGGGGCGCCGAGGCGGGAGGGAGCGGCGCGTGCGACTGGGGGGAGGCGAAGGAAGGGTGCTGTGGGCGCGGGGGGAATGGGGGCTGAGGGTGGTGCTGGGGCTGTGGTGCGCTCTGCTGCCGGTAAGGCCGCTGCTGGTGCTGCTCCTGGCGCTCTGCGGGCGGCCGGTGAGTGGTGACCGTCGGCTGCGGTGGCGGCAGGTGGAAGCTGCCGGTGTCGGACATATCGGCCGGATGCGCGGGCGCCGCGTGCTGATGCCGGGGATCGAGGGGTACGTCCATCGCGCCGGGGCGAGCCGTGACCGAACCCGTCCCGGGCCATGGGTTCTCGAACTCCCGCGGGTTCCCCGCGTCGGACGGCAGCGCACCGCCCCTCGCCTGCGGCCCCTCGGGAGCCGTCGGACCGCTGCTCGCCCGCGCCGCCTCGGACCTTGCGGAAGCGCCTGTCGGATCCGAGCCCTCGGGCGAAGGACCTTCGCCTGTGCGTGCCACCTCCGGCGGTACGGAACCGCCGCCCGGACCGGCGCCCTCGGCGGGGAGCCCACCGTCGCCCCGACTCCGGCCCTCGGCCGAGAGTCCACCGCTTGCCTCTCGCGAGCCCTCGGCCGGACCCTGCACGCGGGTCGCGTGTTGGGGTGTGAGTGGACCGCCGGTCCCGAACCCCGGTGGCAGCGGCCCGACTTGGTCGAAGATCTCGATCTGCTCGTCGTCGGCCCCGGAGTCGGGCAGCAGCTCGGCCGCGGAGGCCAGCGCCTTCCGCGCCCCCGTGGCCGTGCGGAAGCGCGCCCCCGGATCGGGTTGCAACAGCGTGGCCACGACCTGCCACAGAGGTCCCGGAATTCCGGTGGGCGCACCCGGCGTCCCGTGCTCGACGAAGTACTGGACGAGCGCCTTGGCGTCCGGCTTGGCGCCCTCCAGCAAGTACAGCGCCACCAACCCCACGGCGAACAGGTCGGACGGGAAGTCAGGTTCCACGCCTGTCATCTGCTCGGGTGCGAGATACCCGGGCGTGCCCACGACGAGGTTTGTCTCGGTCAGCCGCGGTTCACCCAGCCGCATGGCTATCCCGAAGTCGGACAGCCGCAGCCGCGGCCGACCGGTTCCGGTGGCTTCCAGCAAGATGTTGGCGGGCTTGATGTCACGGTGCACGACACCTTCCGAGTGGACCGCGGCCAGGCCCGACAGCAGTTGGTCGAGGAGCGTGCACACGAAGGACGGCGGCAGGGGACCGTAGTCCCCGACGACATGGACCAGCGACCCGCCGGCGACCAGGTCCATGGTGAACAGGACCTTGTCGTCGTCGGCGGCCCAACTGGCCGGCGCCAGGACATGGGGGTGGTCGATTCGCAGTGCCTGTTCGCGGACGAAGCGCAGCAGGGAGTGCGCGTCTCGCTGCTGCAGCACCTTGGCGGCCACATAACGGCGGCGACGGTGGTCCCAGGCGCGCCATACGGCGCCCACTCCTCCGCGTCCGATCGGGTCGACCAACTCGTAACGGCCGGCGAAGATCTCACCCATCGCTGTGCGCCGCTCCTCCCCCTGCGGTCCCGTTCAGCCCCGGTTCCGTCCAGGGCTCCCCCGTTGTGCCCTTCGGCGAAGAGGAGACCCCCTCGCTGACCGTGCGCCGCACCCCCTACGGCACACCCGTCACAGGGGGCGCCGCACCCCCAGGCGGCGCACCCCTCGCCATGACCGGTCCCAGGCTCAGCTCTGGTGTGACTGGTAGTGCGCCACGGCGTCCGAAGTGCGGCCCGCGCCGTACACCCGGAGGAACTCTGCCAGCTCCGGGTGGCTCGGGGCGAGGGTGTCCGCGGCATCGATGATGTCGCCCGCGGCGGCCACGGACCGCAGCAGGGACTGGATCTCACGAACCACCCGCTTGACCGTCGGCGCTCCCGAACTGTTCGTCGTCTGCGTGGTGTTGCTGAGCACCGAGCCCCCCTGGGACTTCTTGATCTCGTCCATCCGGTCGGTGGCCTCGGCCGCACTCACGCTGCCGTCCGCCACCTGGGCGGCCAGATCCTGGAGCAGCTGCACCCGCTGGACCACCGCAGGATTGCCGATCTTCGCCCGCTGACCGCTCATCAGCTGGGACAGCATCGGTGCGGACAGTCCCAGCACCCCCGCGAGACGAGCCTGGTTGAGACCAAGATCGTCGATGAGCTTACGGAAGAGCGCCCCCAGCGGCTCCCCGTACCAGTTCCGCTGCAGTTCCCGCGCTCTCGCGGTCGCTTCCTGCTGTGCGGCGTCCATTGCGTCTCCCCATCGCTTCCCCAAAAACGGCGGTTCGCTGTCGCGAACCACGCCGAGCATCTTACGGAGAGTGGTCGTTCACGGGGACCCCCCAATCTTTTTGCGAGATACCCCGGGTGACCCGCTACTCTGGTCTCCGGCACCAGCCGGTACGCGGTACTTCCGGCGGCTGTCTCTCTTCTCGGGGCCTTAGCTCAGTTGGTAGAGCGCTGTCTTTGCATGGCAGATGTCAGGGGTTCGACTCCCCTAGGCTCCACGGTGACAAGACCCCCTCTGAACTGCGAAAACGCAGATCGGAGGGGGTCTTTTGCTGCTACTGGCGAGCACGTGCCGGGCGCCAGTGGCGGCAGGCGGAGTCGACGGTGCTCCTGCGTTGGTGCGGCCAGGGCGTTTCACGTGAAACATGACCGTGGGGCGGGCGACCGTTCGGTCACCCGCCCCACAGTGCTTCTGGCGATCTCGGCTCAGCCGCGGTCGTCGCGGTGCGCGGCCTCGTTCTCGGCCTGCTTGGCCTGTACCTCGGGGTCGAGGATGGACTGACCGCTGCCGTCCACCGATGTGAGCCTCCCGGATTCGGGGACCTCGGTCGCGGCGGGGGGCTCGACCAGCCAGTCGGGATTGGCCTGCTTGTCCCACCACTTCCAAGCGGCGAAAGCACCGCCCGCGAGGACGCCGATCACAGCCAACACCTTCACGGCCCGGCCGGTCCTGGCCCGGCGCTCGTGCTTGCGGACGAGCTTCTGGATCTCTTTCGGCGAGACCTGGCCGCGCAGCGCGGCCAGCGCGGCGGTACCCCGGGCCGCGGCCTCGTCCTTGACGGGTCCTGCCGCGGCCACTGCCTGCTCGATCCTCGGCAGGGAGTAGTCGGCGGCCTGGCGCGCGGCCTCCCGGGCGCGGGCGGCGGCTTCATGGGCGGCGTGGTCGACCTTCGGCGGCACATGTGTGCGGACCTGGTAGCGAGCCTGCTCCAGGTGCGGCGCGAGATGCGACGCGTACTGGAGGCGGGCCTGCCCGGCGGCCTGCGACACCTTGGGCGCCAGCCGTACGCGTGCCTCGTGTGCGTAGTACGAGGCACGGTCCTTGGCCGTGTCGGCGTAGGGCGCCACCACTTCCGCGGCGTGCAGCACGCTGTCCTTCGCCGAGCCGGTCGCGGCGCGCACGCTGTCGATGCGGGTCACGGGTTTTCCTCCTCCTCGGTGGCGTACGGTATTTCGACTTTCCACCCTTTTACGGATCATGCATGTCGGAGAGTGAAGCGGCATGCGAGGGCGGGCATCCGGGTCACGATCGCAGTGCGATAGCGGATGAATAAGGGGCAACACGAGCTTGTCGTCGACAATGCCACGGATCGGTGCCTGACGCCCGTGTCCCGGAACGACTCGACCGGAATTCCGCAAGCGAAACGCCCGGATACCCGGCTCAGGGAGGCCGTCGGGCGACGCCGGGCGTGGACCGTGCGAGGATCGTGGAGTCACAGGAAGACAACGGAAGGCAGATCGTGGCTGAGCAGCTTTACGCCACCCTGAAGACCAACCACGGCGACATCGCGGTTCGGCTGTTCCCGAACCAGGCGCCGAACACGGTCAAGAACTTTGTCGAGCTCGCCCAGGGCGAGCGGGAGTGGACCCACCCCGCCACGGGTGAGAAGTCCACGGACAGGCTGTACGACGGCACGGTCTTCCACCGGGTCATCAGCGGCTTCATGATCCAGGGCGGTGACCCGCTGGGCAACGGCACGGGCGGCCCGGGTTACCAGTTCGGGGACGAGTTCCACCCGGACCTGCAGTTCGACAGGCCGTACCTGCTGGCCATGGCGAACGCCGGCCCGGGCACCAACGGCTCGCAGTTCTTCATCACCGTCTCCCCGACGGCATGGCTGAACCGCAAGCACAGCATCTTCGGCGAGGTCACCGACGCGGCCAGCCAGAAGGTCGTGGACTCCATCGTGGGCACCCAGACCAACCCGCGTACCGACCGTCCGCTCAACGACGTCGTCATCGAGTCGGTCGTCGTCGAGACCCGCAAGGCCTGAGTCCCGCGAGACCCGCGACGCCGGTTCCGCGAGGCGCGCGAGGTCTGAGCTTCACGAACCCGCGTCCCGCGGGGCATCGCGAAGCGTGAGGGCCGCGAGGTCCCGCGAGGCACGCGAGATCCACGCACCGGCCCGGTCCCCCAGCGCCGAGGTACGGCCCCGTTCGAGAGGCCCGAGGCCTCCCGGTGGGGGAACCAAACGCCCCGCTCGTCCGTAAAAGATGAGCGGGGCGTTGCAGTGCCACGACGACTTAGGGGAGCTCATGGACCAGGCGCAGGGCAGTCAGCCGGACGCGCAGAGCCCGCCTGTCTGCTATCGCCACCCCGGTCGCGAGACCGGTGTGCGCTGCACGCGCTGTGAGCGTCCGATATGCCCCGAGTGCATGGTCAACGCCTCGGTCGGCTTCCAGTGCCCCGAGTGCGTGCGCGACGCCACCGGCACCGGCCACGCGCCGGGCGCCTCCCGCCCCCGCACCCTCGCGGGCGGCACCGTCGCCGCCGACCCCCGGCTGCTCACCAAGATCCTCATCGGGATCAACCTCGCGGTGTTCCTCCTGGTCCAGGCCCGCCCGTCGGTGCTGAGCGACCTGGTGCTGATCGCCGAGTGGCCGCCTGCGCCCTGGGGCCCGACGGAGGGCGTGGTCGAGGGTGAGTGGTACCGCCTGGTCACCTCGATGTTCACACACGAGGCGATCTGGCACATCGCGTTCAACATGCTCAGCCTCTGGTGGCTCGGCGGCCCCCTGGAAGCGGCCCTCGGCCGGGCCCGCTACCTCGCGCTGTACCTGATCTCAGGCCTCGCGGGCAGCGCCCTGACCTTGTTGCTGGCGGCCCCCACGACCGCCTCGCTCGGGGCCTCCGGCGCCGTCTTCGGGCTCTTCGGCGCGACGGCGGTCCTGATGCGCCGGCTCAACTACGATCTGCGGCCCGTCCTCGCCCTGCTGGCGATCAACCTGATCTTCACGTTCACGGTGGGTGGCATCGCCTGGGAGGCGCACATCGGCGGCCTCGTCGGCGGTCTGGTGATCGGCTACGCGATGGTGCACGCCCCGCGTGAGCGCCGGGCCCTGGTGCAGTACGGCGTCTGTGCGCTGATGCTGGCCGTGGTGGTCGCCGTGACGCTGCTGCGGACGGCTCAGCTCACTTGAGCCCGAGGGTTATCCACTGAGCTGCTCAGTTGTCCACAGCGTGTGGCGGATCTTGTGCACACAGTGCGGGAACGCATGTGCCCCCTGTCGCTGACCAGTGTTTCCGCTGGTCAGGCAGGGGGCGAACGAGCATTCGATGGATCGTGCGACGGTCGTACCGGCGTCAACGTCCGAGGGGTTATCCACAGATCTTCGTCTTTTCCCCAGGTCGGGTGTGGAAATTCAACCGGCTGTGGATAACTCAGCGGATAGCCCTGGGCAGAGCTCCGTTCACCGCCCGGTGGCCCGTCCTTTCACGGACCACGGCCACCGGGCGGAGACGGGCTACTTCCACTGCGTGGAGACGCCGAACCCGGCGGCGATGAAGCCGAAGCCGACCACGATGTTCCAGTTGCCGAGCGACTCGACGGGAAGCGAACTGTTGGTCACATAGAAGACGACGATCCAGGCCAGACCGATGAGGAACAGGGCGAGCATGACCGGTGCGACCCACGCGCGGTTCGTCAGCTTGATGCTGGTCGCCTGCTTCGAGGGCGGCGGCGTGTAGTCGGCCTTCTTGCGGATACGTGACTTCGGCACGAGGGTCTCTCCTGTCGATGCGCTGCGTGGCCGCGCAGGGAACTGGGTCGGGCTCGGGGCAGCGTACAAGGGGACTCCGAGCGCTCCCCCGGGCGTCCGTTAGCGTAGTGCTTCCGTGGCGCCGAAGGAGATAAGGGTACGTTGAGCAATTCTGCCGACTCCCCCGGGACGGGATCCAGTACGGGGCGCCGATGGGCTTTCCGGCCCGTGCGGCTGCTCACGGTGGCCGTCTTCGCTCTCGCGGGGCTCATTTTCTTCACCAGCTTCCACACGGCCAAGGGCACCAACATCCGCACGGACACGTCCCTGCTGAGGCTCTCGGACCTGATCCACGAGCGCAGCCGCAGCAACGGCGAGCTGGGCGAGGCCAACGCGGCGCTGCGCGAGGACGTGGAGTCCCTGGCGGACCGCGGCGACGGCAGCACCAAGGCGGAGGACGACAAGCTCGCCGCCCTGGAGAAGCAGGCAGGGACCCACAAGCTCACCGGGGAGGCGATCTCGGTGACCCTGAACGACGCCCCGCCGAACGCCACCGCCAAGCTACCCGGCTATCCCGAGCCGCAGCCCGACTACCTGGTCATCCACCAGCAGGACCTCCAGGCCGTGGTGAACGCCCTGTGGGAGGGCGGCGCCAAGGGCATCAAGGTCATGGACCAGCGGCTGATCTCCACCAGCGCCGTGCGCTGCGTGGGCAACACGCTGATCCTCCAGGGCCGTGTCTACTCACCGCCGTACAAGATCACCGCGGTCGGCGACCCCGCGAAGCTCCAGCAGGCGCTCACCGCCTCGTCGGCGATCCAGAACTACATGGTGTACGTCAACGTGTACGGCCTCGGCTGGAAAGTGGAGGAGCACGGGACGGTGACTCTGCCGGGCTACTCGGGCACAGTGGATCTGCGGTACGCCCAGCCCATGGAGTGAGCGCCTTCCCAGGAGCCGCCGGTGCGCTTAGTCGTCAGGACCTTCAGCGAACTGTGCATCACCGTCGGCGCCGTGATCGTGCTGTTCGTCGTCCACGTGCTCTTCTGGACGGGCGTGAAGGCCGACGCCGTCATGGACGACGAGATCGACCGGCTCCAGCGGCAGTGGGCGCAGGGAGACGTCCGCCCGACGGAGGCGGCGGCTCCGGGCGCCCCCGCCGCGCCCCGGGAGCCGTCGGCGTACGAGAACGGCCGGGCTTTCGCGATCATGTACATCCCGCGGCTCGGTTTCACGTGGAACAAGCCCGTCCTCGAAGGGACCGGCACCGCGACCCTGAAGAAGGGCCTCGGTCACTACGCCGGCGCCGCGCGGCTGGGGCAGAAGGGCAACTTCGCCGTCGCCGGGCACCGGCGGACCTACGGGGACCCCTTCAAGGACTTCCCTCGGCTGCGGCCCGGTGACGCGGTGGTGCTGACGGACGGGACGACCTGGTTCACGTACCGGATCGACAAAGGGCCGTACAAGACCGTTCCGGCGGACATCGAGGTGATCGACCCGTTGCCACGTAAGTCGGGGTACACACGTGCGGGCCGCTATCTGACCCTCACGACCTGCGAACCGGAGTGGGGTCACAGTCACCGCCTGATCGTCTGGGCGCATCTGGATGCCACACAGCCTGTGGAGGCCGGGAAACCAGCAGCCCTGCGCCGTTAGTCTGGTGGTGTACGGCGTGGGTTTCTGGTGCCGTGGTGCGACGGAAGGGACGGCATGTACGGCTGGATCTGGCGGCATCTGCCGGGGAGCGCGTGGATCAAGGCGTTGATCTCACTGGTGCTGATCCTGGCCACGGTCTACGTCCTGTTCCAGTACGTCTTCCCCTGGGCCGAACCGCTGCTGCCCTTCAACGATGTGACGGTGGACAACCAGTGAGCGCGCGCATTCTCGTCGTCGACAACTACGACAGCTTCGTCTTCAACCTGGTCCAGTACCTGTACCAGCTCGGCGCCGAGTGCGAGGTCGTGCGCAACGACGAGGTCTCGACGGCGCACGCGGGCGACGGTTTCGACGGTGTGCTGCTGTCCCCCGGCCCCGGCACGCCCGAGCAGGCGGGGGTCTGCATCGACATGGTCCGGCACTGTGCCGCCACCGGCGTCCCTGTCTTCGGCGTCTGCCTCGGGATGCAGTCGATGCAGGTGGCGTACGGCGGTGTCGTGGACCGGGCGCCCGAGCTGCTGCACGGCAAGACCTCGCTGGTCGAGCACGAGGGCAAGGGCGTCTTCGCGGGACTGCCCACGCCCTTCACGGCGACCCGGTACCACTCGCTCGCCGCCGAGCCACCGACGGTGCCGGACGAGCTGGAGGTCACCGCGCGCACGCACGACGGCATCATCATGGGCCTGAGACACCGAGAACTCCCGGTCGAGGGCGTGCAGTTCCACCCCGAGTCGGTGCTGACCGAGCATGGTCACCGGATGCTGGCCAACTGGCTGACGGAATGCGGCGACCAGGGCGCGGTGGCGAGGTCGGCGGGGCTCGCCCCGGTGGTGGGCAGGGCCACGGCGTGACCGCGCTGCGCCCCGAGCGCGAGTCCGGCGCCGCGGCTTACGGCGACGCCGGCGACCAGGGCTTCTCGTACGGGCAGCAGCCGTACGAGGGGGCGGGCGCGTTCGGGGACTGGTACGGGCCGCAGCAGTACGGGTCGCAGCAGCACGGGGCACCGATGGGCGGTGTACCGGGCCAGGCATCGCCGGGCTTGCCATCGATGGGCCAGGCATCCCCAGGCCAGGCATCTGCAGGCCAAGCATCCCCAGGCCAGGCATCGATGGGTCGGACATCGCCGGGGCAGTCATCGAACGGCTGGGCATCGACTGGCGGAGTAACCGCTGGCGGGGCACCCGCTGGTGGGGCAGCGGTTGGCGGAGTGCCGGGGAGTCGGGCTCCGGCGGACGACGCGACCATGGCCCTGCGAATGCCGGAACCGCCGGGCGGAACCGCGGTGGCGGGCTCCGCGACGGGCCGGGGCAGGGCCGCACGAGCCACGGGCGTCACAGGAGCCGCAGGCGCCTCGACGGAGGCCGGGGCGACCGGAACCGCTTCGGGCGGCCGCGCGGCCCGCAGAAAGGCCGCCAAGCGCCGTCACGGGCGTCATGGCGCCCACACCGACCCGGCCGTCCGGTCCGGATCAACGGCGGAGGGTGGTGGGGGGAGCCGGCCGCTCTCCCGGGTCGAGGCCCGCCGTCTCGCGCGCGAGCGCAAACCCGGTGCCGCGGTGGTCGCCAGCCGGCTGATCGGCGAGGTGTTCATCAGCACCGGTGTGCTGATGCTGCTCTTCGTCACCTACCAGCTGTGGTGGACCAACGTCCGGGCGCAGGCGCAGGCCGGCAGCGAGGCCAGCCAGCTCCAGGACGACTGGGCGAACGGCAAGCGCAACCCCGGTGCCTTCCAGCCGGGGCAGGGCTTCGCGCTGCTCCACATCCCGAAGCTCGACGTGGTCGTGCCGATCGCCGAGGGCATCAACAGCGACAAGGTGCTGGACCGGGGCATGGTCGGTCACTACGCCGAGGGCGCGCTCAAGACGGCGATGCCCGACGACAAGACCGGCAACTTCGGGCTCGCGGGTCACCGCAACACGCACGGTGAGCCCTTCCGTTACATCAACAAGCTCCAGCCGGGCGATCCGATCGTCGTCGAGACCCAGGACAAGTACTTCGTCTACGACATGGCGTCGATCCTGCCGGTGACCCCGCCGAGCAACGTGAGCGTGCTCGAACCGGTGCCGCGGGGGTCGGGCTTCACCGCGCCCGGCCGCTACATCACCCTGACGACGTGCACGCCGGAGTTCACCAGCAAGTACCGGATGATCGTCTGGGGCAAGATGGTCGAGGAACGGCCGCGCAGCAAGGGCAAGCCGGATGCGCTCGTCAGTTAAGGGCAGATGACACGTGGCAGCGACCACCGATCGTGAAGAGCACACCGGCGCCTTCCCCGGAGCGCCCGAGCCACGGCGCCGCGGGCCCGGCGGGATCGCCATGGCGGTCAGCGTCCTCGGTGAACTCCTCATCACCGCGGGCCTCGTGCTCGGCCTCTTCGTCGTCTACTCGCTGTGGTGGACGAACGTCCTCGCCGACCGCAGGGCGCACCAGGACGGCGACCGGGTCCGCGACAACTGGGCCGCCTCGCAGCCCACCGGGCCCGGCCGGCTGGACACCAAGGACGGCATCGGTTTCCTGCATGTGCCGGGGATGAACAAGGACGAGATCCTGATCAAGAAGGGCACTTCGACGGATCTTCTCAACAACGGCGTCGCCGGCTACTACACCGATCCCGTCAAGGCGACCCTCCCCGGCAGCGGCAAGAACGGCAACTTCTCGCTCGCCGCCCACCGGGACGGTCACGGCGCCAAGTTCCACGACATCCACAAGCTCGAGAAGGGCGACCCGATCGTCTTCGAGACGAAGGACAAGTGGTACGTCTACAAGGTCTACGCCGTCCTTCCCGAGACGTCGAAGTACAACGTCAAGGTCCTCGACGCCATCCCCGAGGAGTCCGGGGCGAAGAAGGCCGGCAAGTACATCACCCTGACCACCTGCACCCCGGTCTTCACCAGCCGCTACCGGTACGTCGTCTGGGGCGAGCTGGAGCGCGTGGAGAAGGTGGACGGGGAGCGGACGGTGCCGGAGGAACTGCGCGGCTGACAGGCCTCCTTGGAGGAGGTTTGTCCCCTGGCATGGCGGAGGCCCCACGCCACAACTTGCTCTTGCGGCTTCGGGCCTCTTCACGTCATGCCACGCCTACTCGAGGATCTTCAGTGGTTCACCGGCGCTCCACTCCTCCAGTACGCCGCGGTGCACGACGGTGATGCCGGCCTCGGCGGCGATGCTCAGGGCCTCGGGAGTGAAGGGGCATGTCGCCACGTAGAGATGTGGCGCTCGAAGGTGCGGCCGTTCATGGCGCCCATGGCGGCCATGACTCCGACGGTGGGGCGGTCGTCCCGTACTCCTTCGAGCCGTTTCAGTCGGGTGTGGTGCTGGTGGAGGCGCTGTTCGATGCGCTGGACGCCGGCGCGGAGCGCGATCAGCTCGCTGCGGTGCTCGCCCGACGTCTCGATCAGCGCGTTGAACATCGGCACGACCGTCTTGCCGAGGATGTGGGTGATGCGCTGGTCGATGCGGTCGTCCAGGGACACGACGTCTGTGGGGTCGGTGGGGGCCGGGTTTTCCACAGGGTGTGTGCGGGCCCGGTACTCCATGCGAGGAGGTACACACGTACCTGACGAGCGACTTCGCTCTCGCGGAGGAGCATGGCGACGTTGAGGACGGCTCGGCGGGGAAACAGCGCGAGGGACCCTGTGCGCGACTGAATCCCACTGAGGTCCTTGAAGGACCTCAGTGGGTCGCCCGTCAGGAGTCGGTAGCCGTTGGCCTCAAGTTCTGTTCGGTGATCCTTGACGAGTGACTTGATGGCTTCGAGCCCCACCTCGAAATACGCCGCCACCATCGCCGTCGTCACATGCATCCCGTCCGGAAGCAGCGACAGCGCTTTCACCCTGTCGAGCACGTCCGTTCGTTCCAGGACGCTGTCGCGCAGGGTCTTCGACTCCAGCAGCGCCGATTCGTCGATCACGTTCTGCCCTTTCGCTCAGGTGTGGCTCTCGGGCCGGGGCGGAGCTCTGACTCCCCACCCCAGCCGATCAACGAGTCGTGAAATGTGAAGACACGATCGAAATGCGTGCGGGTGTGCGGGTGTGGTGCTTCGTAGGGGTCGTCAGGCCACCTGTACCTATGACGGAGCCCCGGCCCCCTGAGAAGGGGGCCGGGGCTCCGTCATAGGTACGGCGGGAGCGGTCAGTCGCCGTCGTTGCCTCCGAAGAAGCCGCCGCCGTTGTTGCCTCCGTTGTTGCCGTTCAGGTTCACCGTGCGCAGGGTGATCGGCGTGGCGGCCGGGTTGTCGACCTCCTGGTCACCCGACGGGTTCTGCGAGGCGACGATCGCTGCGTCGCTCTGGTCGCTGCCGGGCTCGAACTGGATGTTGGTGAAGCCGGCCGCGTTCAGGATCTGCCTGGCGTCGGCCACGGACTTTCCGAAGACGTTCGGGACCTTGACCTTCTGCTGCGGCTGGCCGACCTTCAGGTTCACGTTCGAACCCTTGTCGACCGGCGTACCGGCAGTCGGTGTGATCTCGAAGACCTTGCCGATCTGGTTCGGGTCGGGGGTCGGCACGTCGTTGCAGGTGCCGGTGAGGCCGCTCTCCTCGAGCCGGCGCTTGGCGTCGTCGCAGGACTGGCCCAGGACGTCCGGGACGGTCGCCTTCTCCTGGGCCTTGGCGACCTCCAGGGTCACCGTGGAGCCCTTCTCCAGCTCCGTGCCGGGGTCGGGGTCCTGGCTCAGGACGGTGCCCTCCGGGGAGGAGGACTCGGTCGCCTCGGTCTCGACCTTGAAGCCCTTCTTCTCCAGCTGCCGTGTCGCGTCGTCGACGTTCTTGTCGATGACGTTCGGCAGGGCCACCTTCGGCGCGCCCGTGGAGACCACGAGGTTGACGACGGTGTTCTTGTCGACCTCCGTCTTGGGCTGCGGGTCCTGCGAGCAGATGGTGCCCTTCTTCTCCTCCTCGCAGGGCTGCGGTGTGACCGTTCCGACTTCCAGGTCGCTGTTGGTCAGCAACTTTCTGGCGTCGGCCTCGGTGTGCCCGACGAGGTTGGGGACCGGCACCTTGCTGTTGCCCACGCCTCCGTCCCCGCCGAAAGCCAGGCGCCCGATGAGGATCGCGCCGACCAGGACGAAGACCGCCGCGACGACCAGCAGGATCGTCGAGGTGTTGGACTTCTTCTGGCGACGCCGGTCGGGCCGGTCGTCGTAGCCGAAGCCGCCGTCGTCCGGGTTGGTCGGGGGCAGCAGGGTCGTCGCGCCGCCGTGGCCGTTGGAGTGCATGGCCGTCGTCGGCTGGTCGTCGGGGTAGCCGCCGTAGCCGACCGCGCCCATCGCCGCCGTGGCGCCGACGGGCTGGCCGTCGAGGCAGGCCTCGATGTCGGCGCGCATCTCGTCGGCGGACTGGTAGCGGTAGTTCGGGTCCTTGACCAGTGCCTTGAGGACGATCGCGTCCATATCCGGCGTGATCTCGGGGTCGTACACCGACGGAGGCTGCGCCTCCTCGCGGACGTGCTGGTACGCGACCGCGACGGGGGAGTCGCCGACGAAGGGCGGGCGGACCGTCAGCAGCTCGTACAGCAGGCAGCCCGTGGAGTAGAGGTCACTGCGCGCGTCGACCTGCTCGCCCTTGGCCTGCTCGGGCGAGAGGTACTGCGCGGTGCCGATCACGGCGGCCGTCTGCGTCATCGTCATGCCGGAGTCGCCCATGGCGCGGGCGATGCCGAAGTCCATGACCTTGACCTGGCCGTTGCGCGTCAGCATGACGTTGGCCGGCTTGATGTCGCGGTGGACGATGCCGCTGCGGTGGGCGTACTCCAGGCCCTGCAGGATGCCGATGGTCATTTCCATGGCGCGCTCGGGCAGCAGCTTGCGGCCGGAGTGCAGCAGCTCACGGAGCGTGGAGCCGTCGACGTACTCCATGACGATGTACGGGATCGAGACCCCGTCGATGTAGTCCTCGCCCGTGTCGTAGACCGCCACGATCGCGGGGTGGTTGAGCGAGGCGGCCGACTGGGCCTCCCGGCGGAAGCGGGCCTGGAACGACGGGTCGCGTGCGAGATCCGCGCGCAGCGTCTTCACCGCCACCTGGCGCCCCAGCCTGGTGTCATGCGCGTGGTAAACCTCCGCCATGCCACCACGGCCGAGCACCGGGCCCAGCTCGTACCGGCCGCCTAGGCGACGCGGCTCTTCCATAGCTACCTACCAGCCCTCTCCGTCGGTCCCGGCCGGCCTGTCGTGCGGCCGGAGACTGCCGTCCGGGCCTACCGTACCCGGCTCGCGTTGTATGACCTGGCCAAGCCCGTCAGCCGATACAGGACCGGTATCGCAACGTGCATCAATGTGCAGGCGACGTGACGGGGCTCTCAGTGCTTGTTCTGGATGACCGCCTCCATCACGCTCTTCG
The DNA here is from genome assembly GCF_053593375.1 of Streptomyces sp. NPDC002309. Lineage (NCBI taxonomy): Bacteria > Bacillati > Actinomycetota > Actinomycetes > Kitasatosporales > Streptomycetaceae > Streptomyces > Streptomyces sp. NPDC002309. The sequence continues at coordinate 291,726 of NZ_JBSFCI010000003.1, forward strand.
CGATGGGGGCCGCGAGGCCGCCGCCGGAGATGTCGCCCCGGTCCGCCTCCTGGTCCTCGACCACCACGGCGACGGCGACCGGCGAGCTGCCGTCGGGGAGCTTGGCGTAGGAGATGAACCAGGCGTAGGGCTTCTCGCTGTTGTCGATGCCGTGCTGGGCGGTTCCGGTCTTGCCGCCCACGGTCACGCCGTCGATCTTCGCGTTGCCGCCGGTGCCCTTGTCGACGACGGTCTCCATCATCGACTGGAGGATCCGGGCGTTGTCCGAGGAGAGCGGCTCGCTGAGCTCCTCGGGGTCGGTCTGCTCGATGGTGTCGACGTCGGGCGCCTGGAGCTTGTCGACCATGTACGGCTTCATCAGCGTGCCGTCGTTGGCGACCGCGGCGGCGACCATGGCCATCTGCAGCGGGGTCGCGGCGGTGTTGAACTGGCCGATCGAGGACAGCGCGACCTCGGAGGGTGCCATGCCCTCGGAGAACACGGAGGCGTTCGCGCGTACCGGCGTGAACTGCTCCGCGGTGAAGCCGAACTTCTTCGCCGTCTCCAGCATCCTGTCGTTGCCGAGGTCGGAGCCGACCTTGCCGAAGACGGTGTTGCAGGACCACTGCAGGGCGACCCTGAGGGTCGCGTTCTTGCAGGGGATGTTCCCCTCGTTGTCCAGGTGGGTCGTGGTGCCCGGCATGGTCCACGGCAGCGGCGTCCTGGTAGGCGAGTCCGCGTCGGTGTACAGGCCGTGCTCCAGGGCCGCCGCGGCGGTCAGGACCTTGAAGGTCGAGCCCGGCGGGTAGGTCTCGCGCAGCGCCCGGTTCAGCATCGGGTCGTTCGCGTCGTCCGTCTTCTGGAGCTTGTTCCAGGCCTTCTGGTCGTCGTCGGAGTACCCGGCGATCGTGGAGGGGTCGTACGAGGGGTAGGAGGCCTGCGCCAGGATCGCGCCGGTCTCCGGGTTCAGCGCCACCACGGCGCCCTTGCCGCGCTCGGCCAGGCCCTCGTACGCCGCCTTCTGCGCGGCCGCGTCGAGGGTGGTGACGACGTTGCCGCCGGCCTTCTTCCTGCCGGTGACCATGTCGAGGGTGTTGCGGAAGAACAGGCGGTCGTCGTTGCCGGTGAGGATGCCGTCCTCGAGGTTCTCCAGCTGGTTGGTGCCGAAGGCCTGGGAGGCGTAGCCGGTGACGGGGGCCCACATGGGGCCGTCCTTGTAGGTGCGGACGTACTCGAAGTCGCCGCCGGTGGCCCGCTTGGAGCCGGTGATCGCCCTGCCGCCGACGATGACGTCGCCGCGCGGGGTGGCGTAGCGCTCTATCGCCACGCGCCGGTTGTCGGTGTCGCTCGCCAGCTCGTTCGCCCGCGCGTACTGGAGCCAGTTGTCGCGGACCAGCAGGGTCAGGACGAGCAGTCCGCAGAAGATCGCGATCCGGCGCAGAGGCGTGTTCATGACGGGCGGACCACCTGCGTCATCTCGGCGTCGGGGTTGGGAGCGGGGGTCGGTGCCGGGCGGCGTGCGGTGTCGCTGATCCTCAGCAGGATGCCGATCAGTGCCCAGTTGGCGATCACGGACGAGCCGCCGTAGGCCAGGAACGGCATCGTCATACCGGTCAGCGGGATGAGCCCCATCACACCGCCGGCGACGATGAACACCTGGAGCGCGAAGGCGCCGGACAGTCCGACGGCGAGCAGTTTGCCGAAGGGGTCGCGGGCGGCGAGGGCGGTGCGGATGCCGCGTTCCACGATGAGGCCGTAGAGCAGCAGCAGCGCCATCAGGCCGGCGAGGCCCAGTTCCTCGCCGAACGTGGCGAGGATGAAGTCGGAGTTGGTGGCGAACCGGATCAGCTCGGAGTGGCCCTGGCCCCAGCCGCTGCCGAGGGTGCCGCCGGAGCCGAACGCCCACAGCGCCTGCATGGCCTGCTCGGAGTGGAGGATGCCGTCCTGGACGCCCTCGCGGCTGAGCTCGTACTCGCGCATCGGGTCGAGCCAGGCCTGCACACGTGTCTGGATGTGCGGCTCGAAGGAGGCCACGCCGACGGCGCCGACCGCGGACATCAGCAGACCGAAGACGATCCAGCTGGTCCGCTCGGTGGCGACGTACAGCATGATGACGAACATTCCGAAGAACAGCAGCGACGTGCCGAGGTCGGTCTCGAAGACCAGGATGATGATCGACATGCCCCAGACCACGAGGATCGGGCCGAGGTCGCGCCCGCGCGGCAGGTAGAGGCCCATGAAGCGGCGGCTGGCGAGCGCGAGCGCGTCCCGTTTGACCATCAGGTAGCCGGCGAAGAAGACCGCGAGGACGATCTTGGCGAACTCGCCGGGCTGGATGGAGAACCCGCCGACGTTGATCCAGATCTTGGCGCCGTAGATGTTCTGGCCGAGGCCCGGGACCAGTGGCAGCAGCAGGAGGACCAGCGCGCCGACCATCGAGATGTAGGTGTAGCGCTGCAGCGCCCGGTGGTCCTTGAGGAAGATCAGCACCGCGATGAAGAGCGCGATGCCCATGGCCGTGTACAGCAGCTGCCGGGGGGCGGCGGTGCCGGCCTGGCCGATGTCCTGCAGCAGCTCGGACTGGTCCAGCCGCCAGATGGCGACCAGTCCGAGCCCGTTGAGCAGGGTGGCCAGCGGCAGCAGCAGCGGGTCGGCGTACGGCGCGAACTTGCGGACGACGAGATGGCCGATGCCGGCCAGCAGGCCGAGGCCGAGGCCGTAGCTCAGCAGGCCGGCCGGTACCTGGTCGTTGATGGCGAGGCCGACGTTGGCGTAGGCGAAGACCGGGATGACGACGGCGAACACCAGGAGCCCGAGCTCGGTGTTGCGCCGGCTCGGCGTGCCGATCGAGCCGATCGTGGACGTGTGCTGCGTCGACGGGTTGGAAGTACTGCTCATCGTGTGACGGGGCCTCTCACGGCTTGCCTACTGCTTACCGCACAGCGAGACGACCTTCTGCTCTTCCTCCGAGAGGCTGGGGCCGGGGCTGGGAGTGGGCGCGGTCGCGGACTGGCTCGGGGACGTGGAACCGGTGGCCGACGGTGTCGGTGTGGCCTTGGACGTGACGGAGGTGCGGGTGGTTCCCGTGGTGCCGCCTGCCTCGCCCTGGCCGGGCTGCGCGCTGTTCTCGCTCTCGGCGGCGCGGCGCTGCGCCTCCTTCTTGCACGCGGAGGCCTGCACGCCCAACTCGTCGATCTTCGCCTGGGCGTTCTTCAGCCCGCCTTCGGCGATCGTCGCCTCGACCAGCTTCTGCTGGTAGGGCGGCAGGTACTTGAGTTCGATCTCGGGGTGGTCCTTCTCGACCTTCGACAGCGAGACCCAGGCCAGGTCCTGGCTGATGCCCCGGTACAGAGCCACGTGCTCGTCGCTGGTGCCGACGTAGTACTGGGTCTGCGTCCAGCGGTGGCCCCCGTAGAGGCCGCCGCCGATGACGGCCAGCGCGAGGATGCCGTAGAAGGATCGCTTCAGCCAGCGGCGGCGGGGCCGCGGCTTGACGAAGTCGTCCTCGTCGTAGTCGCCGAAGCCGTCCGCCGGGATGTAGCCGGTGGTGTCTCCGGAGCCGGGCGGGCCGAACTCGCCGCCCTGGCCGGGCACCTGGCGGCCGAGGCCGGCGGCGCGGCCGGCCGGGGTCTGCATGATGCCGTTGTCCTGCAGGTGGTTCTGGTTCTCGGCGACCGCGCCGACGACGACGGGGGTGTCGGACAGCTGTCCGGCGAGGGTGTCACCGGTGTCGAGGTCGAGGACGTCGGCGACGATGACGGTGATGTTGTCGGGGCCGCCGCCGCGCAGCGCCAGCTCGATCAGCTGCTGCACGGTCTCCTGCGGGCCGTGGTAGCTGGCGAGGGTCTCCTCCATCGTCTGGTGGGAGACGACGCCGGACAGGCCGTCGGAGCAGATCAGATAGCGGTCGCCGACCCGCACCTCGCGGATCGACAGATCGGGCTCCACGTGGTCGCCGCTGCCGAGAGCCCGCATCAGCAGGGAGCGCTGCGGGTGGGTGGTGGCCTCTTCTTCGGTGATCCGGCCCTCGTCGACGAGGCGCTGCACCCATGTGTGGTCCTGGGTGATCTGCGTGAGGACGCCGTCGCGCAGCAGATACGCGCGCGAGTCGCCGACGTGGACCAGGCCGAGCCGCTGGCCCGTCCACAGCAGGGCGGTGAGCGTGGTGCCCATGCCCTCCAGCGACGGGTCCTCCTCGACCATCTGCCGCAGCTGGTCGTTGGCGCGCTGCACGGCCGTGCCCAGCGAGGTGAGGACGTCCGAGCCGGGGATGTCGTCGTCGAGCTGGACGATCGTGGAGATCGCCTCGGAGGAGGCGACCTCGCCGGCCGCGGCGCCGCCCATGCCGTCGGCGATCGCGAGCAGGCGCGGACCGGCGTATCCGGAGTCCTCGTTGCCCTCGCGGATCATGCCTTTGTGCGAACCGGCGGCGAAGCGCAGTGACAGACTCATGCGCACCTCGCCCGCCGGCTCCGGGTACAGCCGATCGTGTCGAGCCACACTGCCCACCCTCCGGTCGGGAGCGCGCCGGGGCCCCGGGTGTGGACCGCCGCTGCGTGCTCGCTCCGCTCGCGCTCATTCATGATGTAGCACTACTTCCGCAGCTCGATGACGGTCTTGCCGATGCGGATCGGTGCACCCAGCGCGATCGGCGTGGGGGTCGTGAGGCGGGTCCGATCGAGATAGGTGCCGTTCGTGGACCCGAGGTCCTCGACGATCCACTGACCGTCCCGGTCCGGGTAGATCCTGGCATGCCGGCTCGAGGCGTAGTCGTCGTCCAGCACGATCGTGCTGTCGTGCGCCCGGCCCAGGGTGATGGTCTGGGACTGCAGGGCGACGGTGGTGCCGGTGAGTGTGCCTTCCGTCACCACGAGTTTGGTCGGGGCGTTGCGTCGTGCGCGGCCACCGGCCGGTTGCTGGCGCTGCTGAGGCGGCGCTTGGCGCGTGGCCTGCTGCGCCCGTCCCGCGTCCCGTCGGGATCCGCGCTGTGTGACGCGCGTACCGAACAGATCGCTGCGGATGACCTGCACGGCCACGATCACGAACAGCCACAGTACGGCCAGGAAACCCAGCCGCATGACCGTGAGGGTCAGCTCTGACATTGCCCCCGGATCACCCTTCGGCTTGCCTATAGATAACGGTGGTGCTGCCCACGACGATCCGTGAGCCGTCGCGGAGCGTAGCGCGGGTGGTGTGCTGCCCGTCCACCACGATGCCGTTGGTGGACCCGAGATCCTGGATCGTGGGGGGCGTTCCGGTCCGGATCTCGCAGTGCCGGCGGGATACGCCGGGGTCGTCGATCCGCACGTCGGCCTCGGTGCTGCGGCCCAGTACCAGCGTCTGGTGAGAGATCTGGTGGCGGGCACCGTTGATCTCGATCCAGTACCTGGTCCGGGAGCCGGAGGCGGCGCCCGGGGCGGCCCCCGGACGCTGTCCGGCGGGCTGTGCCGGCTGCGGATAGCCGTAGCCGCCGGGGCGGGCGCCGGGCGGGGGCGCCGAAGGCATGGGGGGAGCACCCGAGGGCTGCGGCGGGGTACCCGCGGGCGGGTATCCGTAGCCGCCGGCAGCGCCCTGGGGGCGGGCGCCGCCCGGCGTGGAGCCGGGGGCCTGCTGGTCGGTGGAGGAGGCGAGCGTACGGCTGCGCACCCGGTACAGACCGGTGTCCAGGTCGTCGGCCTTCTCCAGATGGACCTTGATCGTGCCCATGAAGGTGTAGCGCTGCTGCTTGGCGTAGTCGCGGACCATGCCGGCGAGCTCGTCGCCGAGCTGGCCGGAGTAGGGGCTGAGGCGCTCGAAGTCCGGCGCGCTCAGCTCCACGATGAAGTCGTTGGGCACCACGGTGCGGTCGCGGTTCCAGATGGTCGCGTTGTTGTCGCACTCCCTCTGGAGCGCTCCCGCGATCTCCACGGGCTGCACCTCGGACTTGAACACCTTGGCGAAGGTGCCGTTGACCAGACCTTCGAGACGCTGCTCGAACTTCTTCAGGACTCCCATGGGGCACCTCCTCCGGCGTCGCCGTCCTGTGTACTGCCTACCCGTGTACTGCCTACCCGGTACTGCTTACTGATCGTATCCACGCCCCGGTTAATCGGCTGGTTCCCCCTGTCAGCCCGGTCGACGGGTGTCGACGGGTGTCGACGCCTGACGAGGTTCCCTGCGGCGCTCCCCTTCGAACTTCTGGCATGGATCGTAGAGGGGGTCGCAAACAAGTGTCCCGCACCGGACTGCGGACTCTGTCCGGTGCGTGGGCAGACGGGCAGGACCGGTACGAGGTTGATACGTGCGGAGGGTCTCCTGGCCGGTCGGCGTGCCTGTGCGGGGTGCCCCTGCCCCGAATAAGGGATGTGAACCCACCCAGTCCAGCGTGCTAGTGTTCTGGATGTCGGAAGGCGCCGACCCCAAGGGGAAGAGGCCGGAGACACACCCAATGCGCGGGTGGCGGAATAGGCAGACGCGCTGGATTCAGGTTCCAGTGCCCGCAAGGGCGTGGGGGTTCAACTCCCCCCTCGCGCACAGCTGAAGCGGTCGGCATCGTGATCACGATGTCGACCGCTTCGTTTTGTTCTGCTGTCTCTGGGGTAACTTCTGCTGTCCCTTGGGGTGCTTCTCCTGCTTCTCGGGCTCTTTCTCCTGTCTCTCGGGTTGCTTCTTCTGCCTCCTGGGCGGCTTCTGTCCCCTGGGCTGTTCCGTGCGGCGCCCCTCACCGTGCTCCCGGGTCGTGTGTGAGGAACGTCTCAGGGTGCGGTGGCGGTGGGCAGGGCGTGTGCCCGTGGTGGTGACGTGCCGTCGCCACCGCGAGGACCGGCGCAGGCGCCGCCCGTCGCGCCGAGCGCATTCGAGGGGGCTCCGGTGCGCTGTCCCACGGGTGCCGTTCCCGCTCCTCGTCAACGGTGATCGAGTCGTCGTCGAGGGCACTCGTGCGGCCCGTGGTGCGGGGGAGCGTGGTCGTGGTCGTGGGGGTTGTGGTGTGGCGGCGAGCGGGCCGGGCGGTGGTGCGGGCTCCGGAGCGGATCAGTGCAGAGCCTTTCTCCGGAACGTGCACCGCGCTCGGGACCGGCACCGGGAAGTCCAGGCAGGCGGGCGGGAGTTGGGCCGGCAGTCGGGTGAGCGGGCGCGCCGGCACCGGCGCGAGCAGCGCACCCGCCGTGATCAGTGGCGTGGGGCGGACGGCGTACGTCGCGGGGTACGTGCGTTTTCCACAGGTGAGGAGTTGTCCACAGGGTCTGACGGGATGCCGCCCGCCGGTTGTACCGTCGGCACGAGTTGATGTTCGTGCGAGTCACGGGGGAGGCGGTCGCCATGACCGAGGCCGGTGTGCGGGAAGCGGGTTCCGGGACGGTGCGCATCCCGCCGGTGCGGGGTTTCGCCGAGCGTTCCGCGCAGGGCGCGCCCTCACCCAAGGCCGAGGGCAAGGCCCTGCGGGAGCGGATCCCCCGGCGCGTCCACGCCACCCTCGACGTGGACGGCGCCCGGCCCGACGCGGTGGCGGCGGTCGAGGAGTCCAACCAGGGCCGGATTCCCGGGCTCACACCGATAAGGGTGGGCAGGATGGCGGCCACGCCGTTCGCCTTCCTGCGCGGAGCGGCCGGCCTGATGGCCTACGACCTCGCCCGCACCCCCATGACCCGTATCCGCGCCCAGATCTGCGGCGACGCGCACGCGGCGAACTTCGGACTGTACGGCGACGCCCGCGGCGGCCTGATCATCGACCTGAACGACTTCGACGAGACGGTGTACGGCCCCTGGGAGTGGGACCTCAAGAGGCTCGCCGCCTCGCTGGTGCTCGCGGGCCGGGCGGTCGGCGCCGACGAGGACGTCTGCCGGGCGGCCGCCCATGACGCCGCCGGCGCCTACCGCCGCACGATGCGGCTGCTGGCCCGGCTCCCGGTCCTCGACGCGTGGAACGCCATCGCGGACGAGGAGTTGGTCTCCCACACCGACGCCCACGATCTGCTCGGCACGCTGGAGCGGGTCGCGGAGAAAGCGCGGGCCAACACCAGCGGGCGGTTCGCGGCGCGGTCGACCGAGCCCACCGAGGAGGGCGGCCGGCGGTTCGTGGACGCGCTGCCGGTGCTGCGCCGTGTCCCGGACGCCGAGGCGGCGGCGGTCGCGACCTCGCTGGAGGAGTATCTGACGACGCTGTCCGAGGACAGGCTGCCGCTGCTGTCCCGGCACGCGGTGCACGACGTGGCGTTCCGGATCGTCGGCACGGGCAGCGTGGGCCTGCGGTCCTACGTCGTGCTGCTGCTGGACCACCGCGGTGAGGCGCTGATCCTCCAGGTGAAGGAGGCCCGTGGCTCGGCGCTGCTGCCGCATCTGCGGACGGCCGGGTTCCCGGCACCGTCCGTCGGCCACGAGGGCCGGAGGGTGGTTCTCGGGCAGAAGAGGATGCAGGTGGTCAGCGACATCCTGCTCGGCTGGACGACCGTCGAGGGCCGCCCGTTCCAGGTCCGTCAGTTCCGCAACCGCAAGGGCAGCGTGGACCCCGCGGCGCTCTCCGTCGACCAGCTCGACGACTACGCCCGGATGACCGGCGCCCTTCTGGCCCGTGCCCACTCGCACAGTGCCGACCCGCGTCTGATCTCGGGCTACTGCGGCAAGAACGGGGAGTTGGACGAGGCGGTGGCCGAGTTCGCCGTCGCGTACGCCGACCGGACCGAGGCGGATCACGCGGCGCTTGTGGCGGCGGTCCGGGCGGGGCGGGTCGCGGCGGAGTCGGGGGTGTGAGCGGCAGTGGGTGTCGAGGAGGGGCTCTTGCACGGTGAGGGGCGTTCCCGCGGTGCGGAGCCCGCGGTCGGAGCCGGGGTTCCGGGAGCTGGTGGCGGCGTGGCCTACGCTGGTCGGGTGACGACCCCGGAAGCTGAGCAGGGTGGTGTCGCCGACGAGGCCCGGGCGACGCCCGAGGATGGCGCGCCCCGGCCCGAGGAGCGGCTGGAGCGGGCCGTGCGGGCGGCCGAACAGGCGCTGATCGAGTACGAGATCGCGGTCGAGACCTTCCGGGTCGAGATCGAGAACTTCTCCCGGCTGCACCACCAGAGGCTCGGGCCGATGTATGCCCGCCTCGAAGAGCTGGACGCGCAGATAGCCGAGGCGAAGGCGGCCCGTACGGGCGACCCGGAGGATCTGCGCCGTGCGCAGGAGCTGCGGGCCCGGGTGCTGCCCATGCCCTCGGTGGAGGAGCTGTTCCACGGCTGGATGGACGGCGACGGCCTGTTCCCCGAGGCCGCCGCGATGCTGACGGACCGGCCTGTCCGGCCCCCGCAGCGGGTCCGCCCGAGCGACGAGGCCCGCCGTCTCTACCGCGAGCTGGCCCGTAAGGCCCACCCCGACCTCGCCCAGGAGGACGGCGAGCGCAAGCGGCGTGAGGAGTTCATCACCCGTGTGAACACCGCCTACGCCCGTGGTGACGAGGTGCTGCTGCGCGAGCTGGCCGAGGAGTGGGCGGCGGGTCCGGTGCCCGAGGAGCGCCGGCCGAGCCCCAGCGAGGAGCTCTACGCCCGGCTGGACTGGCTCGCCCGGCGCAAGGAGCTGCTCTCGGTCGTCGCCCGTGAGCTGGAGGAGGGCGCCATCGGCTCCATGCTCCGGCTGGCGCCCGACGATCCGGACACTCTGCTCGACGAGATCGCCGAGCAACTGCTCAGGGAGGTCGACGCGCGCGAGACGGAGCTGGCGGCGCTGATCGGTCAGTGAGCGGCCAGGGCGGCCTCCGAACGTCCTCGGGAGTGCTTCGGGTAGCGTCGGGACCATGAATTTCGGAGCTGTTCCCACGGTCGGGGTCACCGACCTCAAGGACGACGACTTCCTGCTGGACGTCCGTGAGGACGAGGAGTGGCAGGCCGGCCATGCCGCGGGCGCGCTGCACCTTCCCATGAGCGAGTTCGTGGCCCGGTACGGCGAGCTGACCGAGGCCGCCCCGCAGGACGGCCGCGTCCACGTGATCTGCCGTTCCGGCGGTCGCTCGGCCCAGGTCGCGATGTACCTCAACCAGCAGGGCATCGACGCCGTGAACGTCGCCGGTGGCATGGAGGCGTGGCAGGCGACCGGGCGGGCGGTGGTCACGGACGCCGGGGAGCCGGGAAGCGTGGTCTGAGGCCGAGGCCGCTGGGCGGACTGGTGCGGGGGCGCGGGGAACCAGTGGCCCCGCGCTTCTGGGCCCGCTTAGTGGACTGGTGGGGGCGTAGGGAACCAGCGGTCTCGGGTCGTCGGGTGGCCGGGGGCAGGGCCGCGGGGAACAGTGGTCTCAGGCTGTCGGGTGGCCGGGCTCGGGGAACTGTGGTCTTGGGTCGTCGGGTGGCCGGGGGTAGGGCGTGGGGGCGTCGGCTGGGGCTGAGGTGGGCCTCGGGCGTGCCGTTCTCATTCCGGTGAATGTGCCGCCAGCAGATCCCCCAGCGCCTCCTCATGCGCCGCCGCCGGGCCGAGGGACAGTTCGAGGTGCTTGGCCCAGGCGTGGTACCGGTGCAGGGGGTACTCGACGTCCGCCCCGAAGCCGCCGTGCAGATGCTGTGCCGTCTGCACCACCCGCCGCACCCCTTCCGAGGCCCAGATCTTGGCGACGGCCACGTCTCCGGCGGCCGGCAGCGCCCCCGGCGCCCCCGAGCTGATCCGCCACGCCGCCTGCCACAGCGTGGCCTCCATCGCCCGCAGGTCGATATAGCGGTCGGCGGCCTGCACGGCGACGGCCTGGAACGTCGCGATCGGGTGCCCGAACTGCTCGCGCTTCCCGGTGTACTCGCCGGTCATCCGCAGCACCCGCTCGCCCAGACCCAGTGCCAGCGCACAGGTCCCGGTGGCCAGCAGCTCCCGCAGCCACTCCCAGGCCCCCTCGGCCGTGACGACGTACCGCTGCGGGACCCGCGCCGACTCCAGACGCAGCTCCCCGAGGCGCTCGCCCGTTGTCGCGAACTGCTCGGCCGTCACAGCCCCTTCGTGTCCGCGGGGGACGAGGGCGAGTACGGCGCGGTCCGCCTCGGTGTGCGCGGGTACGACGGTGAAGTCGGCGTCGTGGATCCACGGCACCGCGGTCTGCACCCCGTCCAGGACCCAGTCGTCCCCTTCCCGCCGGGCGGTCACCGCCCGTTCGGCGGGGTCGTGACCGCCGGTACGTCCCTGCGCGGCGACGGTCAGCACGACCTCGCCCCGCCCGGCCCTTTCGAGCAGCTCGGACTTCAACTCCTTCTCGCCGTAGGCCTGTACGGCGGCCAGCGCCGCGCTGCTCTCCAGCAACGGCACCCGCGCGAGCACCTTCCCCGCCTCGCGCAGCACCAGGCACAGCGCGACGGCGTCGAGACCCGCCCCGCCGTGCTCCGGGTCGAGCAGCAGGCTCAGCAGATCGGCGCCGGCGAGCCTGCCCCACAGCGCGCGGTCGAAGTCGTCGGCCACGGCGCCCCTGGTCAGCGTGGGGCTGGGCACCGCGTCCGGTGCGACGTCGGCGAACAGCCCCCGCGCCGCCTCGGACGCCGCCTGCTGTTCCTCGGTGAAGGTGAAGTCCACGGTCCTGTCCTCCCGGCGGCTCCAGCTGTCTGACGGAGCGTCAAGATAGAACAGGTTCTAGAAGAAGGGAATGGGCGGCGCGGGCACCCCGTCGTCTACCGGTCGAAGTCCAGCTCCACCTTCTCCGTCACCGGATGCGACTGGCAGGCCAGGACATATCCCGCCTGCGTCTCCTCCCGCTCCAGCGCGAAGTTGCGGTCCATCCGCACCTCCCCGGAGACCAGGAAGGCCCGGCATGTGCCGCACACCCCGCCCTTGCAGGCGTAAGGGGCGTCGGAACGGTTGCGCAGCACCGTCTCCAGCAGTGACTCACCGGTCTGGACCGGCCAGGTCCCCGCGCGGCCGTCGAGCCGGGCGGTCACCGTGCTGTGCGCGGGGGCGGTCGACGGGGCGGCGGCCGGAGCGGCGTCGACGTGGAAGATCTCCTCGTGGATCCGGTCGCGCGGGACGTCGAGTCCGCGCAGCGCCCGCTCGGCCTCCTGCACCAGCCCGAACGGCCCGCACAGGAACCAGCCCGCCACGTCGGCCACCGGCAGCAGCGCCGGCAGCAGCCCCGAGAGCCGCTCGTGCTCGAGCCGTCCGGTCGGCAGCCCTGCCTGCTGCTCCTCCCGGGAGAGCGCCGTCACCAGCTGGAACCGCTCGGGGAAGCGGTCCTTCAGGTCGGCGACCTCCTCCAGGAACATCGTCGAGGCGGCCGTACGGTCGCTGCGGATCAGACAGAACCGGGCGCCGGGCTCGCGCGCCAGCAGCGTCGTCGCGATCGACAGCACCGGTGTGATGCCGCTGCCGCCGACGACCGCGGCGTACAGCCCGGGCGCGGGGTCCAGGGTGAAGCGGCCGGCCGGTGTCATCACCTCCAGCTCGTCACCGACATTGATCTCCTTGAGCGCGTACGTGGAGAAGGCGCCGCCCTCCACCAGCCGCACGCCCACCCGCAGGGAGCGCGGTCCCGCGCCGTCCTGAGGTGCCGGGGAGCAGATCGAGTACGTCCGCCGGATGTCGACGCCGTCGACCGTGCGGCGCAGGGCGATGTGCTGTCCCGGTGCGTGACGGAACGCCTCGCGCAGCTCCTCCGGGACCGCGAGTGTGACGGCGACGGCGTCGTCGGTCAGCCGGTCGACCGCGGTCACCGGGAGCGTGTGGAAGCGGGCCATCACAACTCCTTGAAGTGGTCGAACGGTTCACGGCAGGACAGGCAGCGGCGCAGCGCCTTGCAGGCCGTGGAGGAGAAGCGGCTCAGCAGCTCGGTGTCGGCGCTGCCGCAGTGCGGGCAGCGGACCGGCTCGGCCTCTCCGGCCGCTGCCGTGAGCGTGCGCACCGGCCCCAGCTCCAGCGGCACCGGTCCGGACTCCGCGCGTACGCGCGGCGGCGCGATGCCGAACTCTTCCAGTTTGCGGCGCCCTTCGGGCGTGATGTCGTCCGTCGACCAGGCCGGCGAGAGCACCGTGCGGACGGTGACGTCCCGCACGCCGTGCTCGTGCAGGGCGCGCTCGATGTCCAGGGACATCGCCTCGACGGCCGGGCAGCCGGTGTACGTCGGGGTCAGCTCCACCTCGACCGCGTTCTCGCCGCACAGGTGCACCGCGCGCAGGACGCCCAGCTCCCGCAGGGTGAGGACGGGCAGCTCGGGGTCGAGGACCGAGCCGGCGATCGCGATGAGCTCCTCCTCCAGGGCGGTGGTGGTCACCATGACGCCCCCGGGTGGCTGCGGTGCAGATGCTGCATCTCGGCGAGCATCCGCCCGAACGACTCGGTGTGCAGGCCCTGGCGGCCCGCTCCGGCGCTCCACGCCCCCGTCTGCGGCCCGGTGGGGACCGTGAGGGTCGCGCGGCGCAGGACCTCGCCGACGGACTCCTGCCAGGCCGCCCTCAGCCGCTCGCTGTCGACGTCCAGGCCCTCCACGGGCTGGAACATCTCGCCGGTCAACCGCCACAGCGCCTCGCAGGCCCGCCGCATGCGCTCGTGGCTCTCCTGCGTGCCGTCGCCGAGCCGCAGGGTCCACTGCTCGGCGTGGTCGCGGTGGTAGGCGACCTCCTTGACGGCCTTCGCGGCGAGCGGGGCGAAGGGGCCGTCGCCGGTGGCCAGTTCGGCGTACAGCAGGTGCTGGTAGGTCGAGAAGTACAGCTGGCGGGCGATGGTGTGGGCGAAGTCGCCGCCCGGCTGCTCCACCAGCTGGAGGTTGCGGAAGGCGCGCTCCTCGCGCAGGTACGCCAGCTCGTCCTCGTCGCCGACCAGCGACAGCAGCACACGTGCCTGGCCGAGCAGGTCCAGCGCGATGTTGGCGAGGGCGACCTCCTCCTCCAGGACCGGGGCGTGGCCGGCCCACTCGCCGAGGCGGTGGGAGAGAACCAGGGCGTCGTCGCCCAGGGCGAGGGCGGCCGTGGTGGGAATCGTGGTCGTCACAGGTGCCGCACCCCCTCGGGGATCTCGTAGAAGGTGGGGTGGCGGTAGGGCTTGTCGGCGGCCGGCGCGAAGAACGGGTCCTTCTCGTCGGGCGACGACGCGGTCACGGCGGAGGAGGGCACGACCCAGATCGAGACGCCCTCGCCGCGGCGGGTGTAGAGGTCGCGCGCGTTGCGCAGGGCGAGCTCCGCGTCCGGGGCGTGCAGGCTGCCGGCGTGGGTGTGGGACAGGCCCCGGCGCGAGCGCACGAAGACCTCCCACAGGGGCCAGTCGGTGTTCGTCATGCGCGCGTCGCTCCTGTCTCGCTGTGCTTGACCGCGTACGCCGCGGCCGCCTCCCGTACCCACGCGCCCTCTTCGTGGGCCTGCCTGCGCTGGGTGATGCGCTGGTCGTTGCACGGGCCGTTGCCCTTGAGCACGTCCCAGAACTCCGTCCAGTCGATCGCCCCGAAGTCGTGCTGTCCCCGCTCCTCGTTCCAGCGCAGGTCCGGGTCGGGCAGGGTGAGGCCGAGGGACTCGGCCTGGGGGACGCAGATGTCGACGAAGCGCTGGCGCAGCTCGTCGTTGGAGTGCCGCTTGATCTTCCAGGCCATCGACTGCGCCGAGTGCTGCGACTCGTCGTCGGGCGGGCCGAACATCATCAGGGACGGCCACCACCAGCGGTCCACCGCGTCCTGCGCCATGGCGTGCTGCTCGGGGGTGCCCTTGCTGAGGGCCAGCAGCAGCTCGTAGCCCTGGCGCTGGTGGAAGGACTCCTCCTTGCAGATCCGGACCATCGCGCGTGCGTACGGGCCGTAGGAGCAGCGGCACAGCGGCACCTGGTTGGTGATTGCCGCGCCGTCCACGAGCCAGCCGATCGCGCCGACGTCCGCCCAGGTCAGCGTGGGGTAGTTGAAGATCGAGGAGTACTTTTGGCGGCCGCTGTGCAGCTTGTCGAGCAGCTCGTCACGGCTGGTGCCGAGGGTCTCCGCGGCGCTGTACAGATACAGGCCGTGGCCGGCCTCGTCCTGGACCTTGGCCATCAGGATGGCCTTGCGGCGCAGCGAGGGCGCACGGGTGATCCAGTTGGCCTCCGGCTGCATGCCGATGATCTCGGAGTGCGCGTGCTGGGCGATCTGCCGGACCAGCGTCGCCCGGTAGGCGTCGGGCATCCAGTCGCGCGGCTCGATGCGCTCGTCGGCGGCCACGGCGGCGTCGAAGGCGTGCTCGAAGCCGGCCGTGTCGTCCCTTTCGCCGCGGGACGCTGTGTGGTCCGTCTCCTGCGCGGCTGCTGTCGCCATGGGGCCCCCTCGACCTCTGGGTCTGTCCGGAGCACGCTCCCGACCGATCGTTCGGTTCGTGCGATTCCATGGTCGGGCGGGCGCCGTAAGGTGTCAACCGCTGTGGAAAACCCGTCGGCGCGGCCGTGGGCGAGCTGATCGAACGGGCTGTGCCCGGTGGGGCGGCCTGAGTACCGTTCGCGTGCGAGGGGGCAGCCCGCGGCGGAGAAGGACCGGAACGGGACGGAATCGGGGCGTAATGGACGCGCAGGGCGCGAAGGACACGTACGACAGGGGTGCCGGCGTCCCGCCCGGGCGGGACGAGCCGGGCACGCCCCTCGACGTGCGCGCGCCCCTGCCGGAACCGCCCACGGGTGTCGCCGGCCTCTCCCCGCGCTACCAGGTGGGCGTCGCGCTGGCCCTCGCCGTCGTCGCGATAGCCGTGTGTGTGCACCTCGGGATGGTGTTTCTGCACGTCGCCCCGTCGAACACGGTCTCGAAGCAGCACAGCGAGTCGATCGACGACTGGGTCTACCCGGAGTTCGAGCAGAACTGGAAACTCTTCGCGCCGAATCCGCTGCAGCAGAACATCGCCGTCCAGGTCCGCGCCCAGATCCGTACGACCGACGGCGGCAGCCGGGTCACCGGCTGGTACGACCTGTCCGCACGGGACGGCGAGGCCATAGACGGCAATCCGCTGCCGAGCCACACCCAGCAGAACGAGCTGCGCCGCGCCTGGGACTTCTACACGGCCGCGCACGACGGCGACAACCGCCCCTCGGGCCTGCGCGGCGCGCTGAGCGAGACATACATGCGCCGGATCGTGGTGATGCGCCTGGACCGCCTGGAGGTGGCCGGGCCGAACGGTTTCCTCGAGCGGGTCCAGATCCGCTCGAGGACCACCGGCGTGCGCCCGCCCGAGTGGAGCGAGGAGCGGATCTCCCTCGAACCGGTGTACCGGGAGCTGCCCTGGTGGTCGGTGCCGCGGGACGAGACCGCGGGCGGTGACCGGTGAACCGCTTCGCCCTGGCGGTCTCCCGCGGCGTGGCCCGGGTGACCGGGTCCGCCCTCGGCCCGTACCAGACCGCCGTGATCCGGATCGGCTTCGGCGTCACCTGGCTGCTGTTCCTGCTGCGGGAGATCCCGCACCGGCAGGAGCTCTACGGCCCCGACGGCCCGTGGAGCTGGGATCTCGCCGAGCAGCTGGTGGGCGCGAACGGCGCCTTCACCGCGCTGCTGTGGTCCGACGGCCGGTTCTGGTTCGAGACCGTCTACGCGCTCGGCGTGCTCTCCAGCCTCCTGCTGGTGCTGGGCTGGCGTACCCGCACCATGTCCGTGCTCTTCATGGTCGGTGTGCTCTCGCTGCAGAACCGCAGTGTCTTCATGGGCGACGGCGGCGACAACGTCCTGCACCTGATGTGCGTCTATCTGGTGTTCACGCGCTGCGGCCAGGTCTGGTCGCTGGACGCCCGCCGCGCCCGGCGCACCCGCGAGGCACACGCGCGCGGGGAGGCGGTCACCGACCGGACGGGCCCGCTGCTGTGGGGTGTGCTCGGGCTGGCGCTGGTCGGCGTCACCGCACTGGGCCGGCTGGACGGCGACTGGGTGATCCCCGCGCTGCTGTGGGGCGTGTGGGTGGCGCAGGCCCTGTGGTGGCTCGTCGGGCGCCTCACCCGGACCGGCGAGCCGCGGATCATGCTTGACGTGATCGCCGACGTCCTGCACAACGGCGCACTGTTCGTGATCATGGCCGAGGCCTGTCTCATCTACGCGACGGCCGGCTGGTACAAGGTCCAGGGCTCCCGCTGGCAGGACGGGACCGCCGTCTACTACCCGCTGCAACTGGACTACTTCTCCCCGTGGCCCGCGCTGGCGGACCTGTTGTCCAGCAGCGGCACGGTCATCATGCTCATCACCTACGGGACCGTGATCGTGCAGGTCGCCTTCCCGTTCACACTGTTCGACCGCCGGGTCAAGAACGTGCTCCTGGCCGTCATGATCATCGAGCACGCCGTGATCGCCGTGGTGCTCGGGCTGCCGTTCTTCTCGCTGGCGATGATCGCGGCGGACGCGGTCTTCCTGCCGACGTCGTTCCTGCGCCGCCTGGAACACTGGAGCGCACGCGCGCGGGGGCGCCTGACGCGCCGCCGTCTTCCCAAGGTGCCCGCACAGCGGACCGCGGACGACGCCGAGCGCCACGGGGACGCGGAACAGACCCACGTAGGCTTCAGGGCATGAACGACCCCGCGGACAGGGGCGCCGGCGGCTCCGCGCCGCAGCCGGCGGGCGCCTGGCACCGGCTCGCCGGGACCTGTGTGCTGCTCGACGGCTTCCACGCGCTCAAGCACGCCCTGCGGTTCGGCGCCGAGGTCCCCCTCGCGGTCACCGCCGACCGCGAGGCCGCGCTCGCCCTCGCCGAGGAGCTCGCCCCGGACCTGAGGCAGCCGCTGGCCGAACTGCTCACCGAGGTCCCGGAGCCGGTGTACGCCTCCCTGGTGCCACGCCCGCATCCCACCGCCGTGGCCGCCCTGGCCGTACGGCCGCCTCGCGAGGACAACCTGCGGGCGCTCGCCCGCACTCCCCGCGGCGCCCCCGTCGTCGTCCTCGACCAGCCGCGCAACCTCGGCAACGCCGGGGCCGTGATCCGGCTCGCGGCCGGTTTCGGGGCGACCGGAGTGGTCACGACGGGCACGCTCGACCCCTGGCACCCCACCGTCGTCCGCGGCGGCGCCGGACTGCACTTCGCTACCGCGGTGGAGCGGCTGGACGTCGGGGCACTGCCACCCGGGCCGCTGTTCGCCCTCGATCCGGAGGGCGAGGACATCCGCGGCCTGAAGCTGCCGGACGACGCCCTGCTCGCCTTCGGGTCGGAGCGCAGCGGCCTGACGGCGGACGTACGCGCGCGTGCCGACCATCTGGTGGCACTGCCGATGCGCCCCCAGGTGTCCAGCTACAACCTCGCGACCAGTGTGGCCATGACGCTGTACCACTGGAGTGCCACCGGGGGCGCGGCGGCCTGAGGGCTCACGCGTCCCGGCGTACCTCCACCACCCGGAACCGGTTCGCGACGAACGCCCCGTCGGTCAGCGCCGAGTTGGCCGCCGGGTTGCCGCCCGAGCCGTGGAAGTCGGAGAACGCGGCGGTCTGGTTGACGTACACCCCGCCCGTCAGGTTCAGCGAGAGCTGCGCGGCCTCCTCCAGGCAGGCCTCCTCGACCGCCCGCTCGACGTCGGCGTCGGTCGTGTAGGCGCCGACCGTCATCGCGCCCTTCTCCCGGACCGTCCGGCGCAGCAACTCCACCGCGTCGGCGGCGGAGTCGACGGCGACGGCGAAGGCGACCGGGCCGAAGCACTCGCTCATGTAGGCGGCCTCGTCGTCGGGCTTGGCGCCGTCCAGCTTGACGACGACCGGCGTGCGGACCACCGCGCCCGGGAACTCGGGGTTGGTGATCTCCCGGGAGGCGAGGGCGACCTCGCCGAGGCCGGCCGCGGCCTCCAGACGGGCCTTGACGTCCGGGTTGACGATGGCGCCGAGCAGCGCGTTCGCACGCGCGTCGTCGCCGAGCAGGCCGTCGACCGCCTGGGCGAGGTCGGCGGTCACTTCGTCGAAGGACCTGTGCCCCTGGTCGGTGCTGATGCCGTCGCGGGGGATCAGCAGGTTCTGCGGGGTCGTGCACATCTGGCCGCTGTAGAGCGACAGCGAGAACGCCAGGTTGGACAGCATCCCCTTGTAGTCGCCGGTCGACTCCACGATCACCGTGTTGACGCCGGCCTTCTCCGTGTAGACCTGCGCCTGACGGGCGTTGGCCTCCAGCCAGTCCCCGAACTCCGTCGAGCCGGTGTAGTCGATGATCCGGATCTCGGGACGGACCGCGAGCGTCCGGGCGATGCCCTCACCGGCGCCCTCCGCGGCCAGCGCGACCAGGTTCGGGTCGAAGCCGGCCTCCGTCAGCACCTGGCGCGCGACCTGCACGGTGAGCGCCAGCGGCAGCACCGCGCGCGGGTGGGGCTTGACCAGGACCGCGTTGCCCGTGGCCAGCGAGGCGAACAGGCCCGGGTACCCGTTCCACGTCGGGAAGGTGTTGCAGCCGATCATCAGGGCGATCCCGCGCGGCACCGCCGTGAAGCGCTTGGTCAGCGCGAGCGGGTCACGCTTGCCCTGCGGCTTCGTCCACTCCGCGGTGTCGGGGGTGCGGACCTGCTCCGCGTACGCGTACGCGACCGCTTCCAGACCGCGGTCCTGGGCGTGCGGGCCGCCCGCCTGGAACGCCATCATGAACGCCTGGCCGGAGGTGTGCATGACCGCGTGCGCGAACTCGTGCGTCCGGTCGCTGATCCGCTTGATGATCTCCATGCAGACCATGGCCCGGGCCTCCGGCCCCGCGTCGCGCCAGGCGCCCTGGCCGGCCCGCATGGCGGGCAGCAGCGCGTCGACGTCCACGTGCGGGTAGCTGACGCCCAGCTCGATGCCGTACGGGGAGGCCTCGCCGTCCACCCAGCCGTCCGTACCCGGCTGGCCGAGGTCGAGACGGGTGCCGAGCACCGCGTCGAACGCGGCCTTGCCCGCGGCCGCGTCCAGGCTGCCGTTCTCCCCGTAGGCCTTCGGGTGTTCGGGGTGCGGGGACCAGTACGCGCGTGTGCGGATCGCCTCCAGCGCCTGGTCGAGGGTGGGCCGGTGCTGGGCGAGCAGCTCCTGGGCGGTGAGTTCGGCGGCCATGCGGGACCAACTCCTCGTCTTGTGAACTCTTCGTCGAGCTCATGACCTGGGAAAAAACTGAGGCGGGATCGGGCGGTCAGAGTTAGAGTAACCGAACGATCGGTCGGTTCAAGGGGGTCCGCCGCATCTGTGGAAAACCCCGTGCGGGAGGATCGCGTTCATGACAGCACTCGACCTCAGCAGCCCCGTGGCCGTAGTCGGCTGCGGCACGATGGGCCAGGGCATCGCGCAGGTGGCGCTGGTCGCGGGCCACCCCGTACGGCTGTACGACACCGTCCCCGGGCGTGCCGACGAAGCCGCCGCCGCCATCGGCGCCCGGCTCGACCGGCTCGTCGAGAAGGAACGGCTGAGCGGCGCCGACCGGGACGCCGCACGGGCCCGCCTGCTGCCCGCGGAGAGCCTCGCCGAACTCGCCGACGTCTCCCTCGTCGTCGAGGCCGTCCTGGAGCGGCTGGACGTCAAACAGCACCTGCTGCGCGAGCTGGAGGACGTCGTCGCCGAGGACTGTCTGCTCGCGACCAACACGTCGTCCCTGTCGGTCACCGCCATCGGCGGCGGCCTGCGCACCCCGGGCCGCTTGGTCGGCCTGCACTTCTTCAACCCCGCCCCGCTGCTGCCGCTGGTCGAGGTGGTCTCCGGATTCGCCACCGACGTCACGTCGGCCACGCGCGCGTACGAGACGGCCCGCGTCTGGGGCAAGACGCCGGTCGCCTGCGCCGACACCCCGGGTTTCCTCGTCAACCGCATCGCCCGGCCCTTCTACTCCGAGAGCTTCGCCGTCTACGAGGGTCAGGGCGCCGACCCCGCCACCATCGACGCCGTGCTGCGCGAGTGCGGGGGCTTCCGGATGGGCGCCTTCGAGCTGACCGACCTCATCGGGCAGGACGTCAACGAGTCGGTGACGCGGTCCGTGTGGGAGTCCTTCTTCCAGGACGTGCGCTTCACGCCCTCGCTCGTCCAGCGCCGCCTGGTCGAGTCCGGCCGGCTCGGCCGCAAGTCCGGACAGGGCTGGTACGACTACCGGGAGGGCGCCGAGCGCCCCGAACCGCACACCGCGGAGCCCGCCGAACCGCCCGCGTACGTCATCGCGGAGGGCGACCTGGGTCCCGCGTCCGAACTGCTCCCGCTGATCCGCGAGGCGGGCATCCTGGTGCGCGGGGAGGAGGAGGACCACGGCACGCGGTTCGTGCTTCCCAGCGGCGGCCAGCTGGTCCTCGCCGACGGCCAGACCTCGGTGGAGTACCGGGACGTCGTCTACTTCGACCTCGCCTTCGACTACCGCCGGGCCACCCGCGTGGCCCTGTCCGCCTCCCAGGACACCGCCCCGCAGACCCTCGCCGAGGCGGTCGGGCTGTTCCAGGCGCTCGGCAAGAAGGTCAGCGTCATCGGGGACGTCCCCGGAATGATCGTCGCCCGGACGGTCGCGCGGATCGTCGACCTCGCGTGCGACGCCGTCGCCAAGGGCGTGGCCACCGAGGAGGACATCGACACGGCGATGCGGCTCGGCGTCAACTACCCCCTCGGCCCCTTCGAGTGGAACAGCCGGCTCGGCCGGGGATGGGCGTACGACCTCCTGGAGGAGCTGGACCTGCGCGAGCCGTCGGGACGCTACGCGCCCTCCCTGGCGCTGTACCGCCAGGGACACGCCGCGGACAAGCGGGAGGGCACCCCATGAGCACCGCCAAGCGCGACACCTACACCCCGGAGACCCTGCTCTCGGTCGCCGTCCGGGTCTTCAACGAGCGCGGCTACGACGGCACCTCCATGGAGCACCTCTCCAAGGCGGCCGGCATCTCCAAGTCGTCGATCTACCACCACGTCACGGGCAAGGAGGAGCTGCTGCGCCGGGCCGTGAGCCGGGCCCTGGACGGGCTCTTCGGCATCCTCGACGAGGAGCACGCGCGCGGGGGACCCGCCTCCGCGCGGCTGGAGTACGTCGTCCGGCGCATGGTCGAGGTGCTCATCGCCGAACTGCCGTACGTGACGCTGCTGCTGCGGGTGCGCGGTAACACCGGCACGGAGCGGTGGGCGCTGGAGCGGCGCCGCGACTTCGACCACCGCGTCGCCGAGCTGCTGAAGGCGGCCGCCGCGGAGGGCGACGTGCGCGGCGACGTGGAGGTGCGGCTGGCCACCCGGCTGGTCTTCGGCATGATCAACTCGATCGTCGAGTGGTACCGGCCGGACGGGCGCGGCATGGGGGAGCGCGAAGTGGCCGACGCGGTCACCCAGATGGTGTTCGAGGGACTGCGCCGGGCGCGCTGAGAGCCGTCTGCTGAGAGCCGTCTTCGGCCGCCGGCCCGGCGGCTCAGCCCTGGGGTTCCAGGTCCTCCTCCTCGAACACCAGCAGCGTGCGCGTGCTGAGTACCTCGGGGATCGCCTGGAGGCGGGTCAGCACCACCTCGCGCAGCGCCCGGTTGTCGGAGGTGTGCACCAGCAGCAGGACATCGAAATCGCCCCCGACGAGGGCGATGTGCGAGGCGCCGGGAAGCCGTCTGAGCTGCTCGCGCACGGTGCGCCACGAGTTCTGGACGATCTTCAGGGTGATGTAGGCCGACGTCCCGTGCCCCGCGCGTTCGTGGTTGACGCGGGCGCCGAAGCCGCGGATGACGCCGTCCTCGACGAGCCGGTTGATCCGGGCGTAGGCATTGGCCCGTGAGACGTGCACCCGCTCGGCCACCGACCGTATCGAGGCGCGGCCGTCCGCCTGGAGCATCCGCAGGATGTCCTCGTCGATCGCGTCGAGGGGGCGCGGCGGCGGCGGGGCGGTGCCGGCCTCCGTCCCTTCGGCCATTTGTTCAGATGCCATGTCCCCCCACCTCTCTACCATGGACGTAATGCGTCCATCTCAGGTTGTGGAGAACCGTTTGTCCACAGCCACGGGGGGCCTGTAGCCAAAATGTGCCGTCGACCGAACAATCGGTAGGTGAGGCGCATCACAGACGAGCGCCTCCCCGAAGCCGCTCCCACGAGGAGGTGCCGTCATGACGGTCATGGAGCAGCGTGGCGCGTATCGGCCGTCGCCACCGCCCGCCTGGCAGCCCCGCACCGACCCCACGCCGCTGCTGCCCGACGCGGCTCCGTACCGCGTGCTCGGCACCGAGGCCGCCGCCAAGGCCGACCCCGAGCTGTTGCGCCGGCTGTACGCGCAGCTGGTGCGCGGGCGCCGCTACAACGCGCAGGCGACCGCGCTCACCAAGCAGGGCCGCCTCGCCGTCTACCCGTCCAGCACCGGCCAGGAGGCCTGCGAGGTCGCCGCCGCGCTGGTCCTCGAAGACCGTGACTGGCTCTTCCCCAGCTACCGCGACACCCTCGCCGCCGTCGTCCGGGGCGTCGACCCCGTCGACGCGCTCACCCTGCTGCGCGGCGACTGGCACACCGGCTACGACCCGCACACCCATCGCGTGGCCCCCCTGTGCACCCCGCTCGCCACCCAGTTGCCGCACGCCGTCGGCCTCGCGCACGCCGCCCGCCTCAAGGGCGACGACGTGGTCGCGCTGGCGATCGTCGGTGACGGCGGCACCAGCGAGGGCGACTTCCACGAGGCGCTGAACTTCGCCGCCGTGTGGCAGTCGCCGGTCGTCTTCCTGGTCCAGAACAACGGCTTCGCGATCTCCGTCCCGCTCGCCAAGCAGACCGCCGCGCCCTCCCTGGCCCACAAGGCCGTCGGGTACGGGATGCCGGGCCGCCTGGTCGACGGCAACGACGCCGCCGCCGTGCACGAGGTGCTCGCCGACGCCGTGCGCCACGCGCGCGCGGGTGGCGGTCCGACGCTCGTCGAGGCGGTGACGTACCGACTGGAGGCGCACACGAACGCCGACGACGACAAGCGCTACCGCGCGGAGTCCGAGCTCGACGCCTGGCGCGACCACGACCCGATCACGCTCCTGGAGCGGGAGCTGACCGCGCGCGGCTGGCTCGACGAGGCCGGTGTGCGCGCCGCGCGCGAGGACGCCGAGACACTCGCCGCCGACATGCGCGCCCGGCTGAACCAGGACCCCCGGCTCGACCCCATGGAGCTGTTCGACCACGTCTACGCCGAGCCGACCCCGCAGCTGCGGGAGCAGCGGGCCCTGCTGCGGGCCGAGCTGGAGGCCGGGCAGGAGGAGCTGTCATGACCACGGTTGCCGTGAAACCCGCGACCATGGCCCAGGCCCTGACCCGCGCACTGCGCGACTCCATGGCCGCCGACCCGACCGTGCACGTCCTGGGCGAGGACGTCGGCACCCTCGGCGGCGTCTTCCGCGTCACCGACGGCCTCGCCAAGGAGTTCGGCGAGGACCGCTGCACGGACACCCCGCTCGCCGAGGCGGGCATTCTGGGCACCGCCGTCGGCATGGCGATGTACGGGCTCAGGCCGGTCGTCGAGATGCAGTTCGACGCGTTCGCCTACCCGTCGTTCGAGCAGCTGGTCAGCCATGTGGCGCGCATGCGCAACCGCACGCGCGGTGCGATGCCCCTGCCGATCACCATCCGTGTCCCCTACGGCGGCGGCATCGGCGGCGTCGAGCACCACAGCGACTCGTCCGAGGCGTACTACGTGGCGACTCCGGGGCTCCACGTCGTCACGCCCGCCACCGTCGCCGACGCCTACGGCCTGCTGCGGGCCGCCATCGCCTCCGACGACCCGGTCGTCTTCCTGGAGCCCAAGCGCCTGTACTGGTCGAAGGACGCCTGGAACCCGGAGGAGCCGGGGACCGTCGAACCCATCGGCCGCGCGGTGGTGCGGCGTTCCGGCCGGAGCGCCACGCTCATCACGTACGGCCCGTCGGTGCCCGTCTGCCTCGAAGCCGCCGAGGCGGCCCGGGCCGAGGGATGGGACCTCGAAGTCGTCGACCTGCGCTCCCTGGTGCCGTTCGACGACGAGACGGTCGCGGCCTCGGTGCGACGGACCGGGCGAGCGGTCGTCGTCCACGAGTCGGGCGGGTTCGGCGGACCGGGCGGTGAGATCGCGGCCCGGGTCACGGAGCGCTGCTTCCACCACCTGGAGGCTCCGGTGCTGCGCGTCGCCGGGTTCGACATCCCCTACCCGCCGCCGATGCTGGAGAGGCACCATCTTCCTGGCGTCGACCGCATCCTGGACGCCGTGGCGCGTCTGCAATGGGAGGCCGAGAGCTGATGGCACAGGTGCTGGAGTTCAAGCTCCCCGACCTCGGGGAAGGGCTCACCGAGGCGGAGATCGTGCGCTGGCTGGTGCAGGTCGGCGACGTCGTCGCCGTCGACCAGCCGGTCGTGGAGGTGGAGACGGCCAAGGCGATGGTCGAGGTCCCCTGCCCCTACGGCGGTGTGGTCACGGCCCGTTTCGGCGAGGAGGGCGCGGAGCTCCCGGTGGGGGCGCCGCTGCTGACCGTGGCGGTGGGCGCGGAGGTCTCCGGTCCGCAGGGGCCCGGCGCGGGGTCGGCTTCCGGCCCGGTACCGGGTTCCGCTCCGGTGCCCGTCTCGGGTTCCGGTGCACTTGACGGCGGCTCCGTGACCGTTTCGGCCAACGGCTCGGCCGCGCGGTCCGGCGGCGGCTCCGGCACAGGCTCGGGCAACGTCCTGGTGGGCTACGGCACGGGTGCGCCTCCGGCGCGGCGCCGGAGGGTGCGGCCGCAGGCTCCGATAGCTCCCCAGCGGGCCGCCGGGGACACTCGGGCCGCCCCGGCCACGGGATCTCCGGCAGCCCGGGCCGACGACCACCTCGACGGCCGGCCCGGCGACCGTCTCGACGGCGACGGTAGCCGTGGTGAAGGGCCCGTGCCGGTGATCTCGCCGCTCGTGCGGCGGCTCGCCCGTGAGAACGACCTGGATCTGCGGGAGCTGACGGGTTCCGGCCCCGACGGACTGATCCTGCGCGCCGACGTGGAGTACGCGCTGCGGGCCGCCGCCGCGCAGGGCCGTTCCGCGCAGCCCGCCACACGCGTGTCTCCCTCGCGGACCGCCGCCGCCGGCGCCCCGGCCGACACCGCGCCGGCCACCGCCGCCGTCACCTCCGGCACCCGCGTCCCCCTCAAGGGCGTCCGCGGCGTCGTCGCCGACAAGCTCGCGCGCAGCCGGCGGGAGATCCCGGACGCGACCTGCTGGGTGGACGCGGACGCGACGGAGCTGATGCGGGCTCGCACCGCGATGAACGCGGCGGGCGGTCCCAAGATCTCCCTGCTCGCGCTGCTGGCCCGGATCTGCACCGCCGCCCTCGCCCGGTTCCCCGAACTGAACTCCACCGTCGACATGGCGGCCCGGGAGATCGTCCGGCTGGACCAGGTGCACCTGGGCTTCGCCGCGCAGACCGAGCGGGGACTGGTCGTCCCGGTCGTCCGGGACGCGCACACCCGCGACGCGGAGTCCCTGACCGCCGAGTTCGCCCGGCTGACCGAGGCGGGCCGGGCCGGGAGGCTCACCCCCGCGGAGCTGACCGGCGGCACCTTCACGCTGAACAACTACGGCGTCTTCGGTGTCGACGGCTCCACGCCGATCATCAACCACCCCGAGGCGGCCATGCTCGGCGTCGGCCGGATCATCCCCAAGCCCTGGGTGCACGAGGGCGAGTTGGCGG
Source organism: Streptomyces sp. NPDC002309 (assembly GCF_053593375.1). Taxonomy (NCBI): domain Bacteria; kingdom Bacillati; phylum Actinomycetota; class Actinomycetes; order Kitasatosporales; family Streptomycetaceae; genus Streptomyces; species Streptomyces sp. NPDC002309. The sequence goes on from NZ_JBSFCI010000003.1 coordinate 318,101, forward strand.
TGCGGCAGGTCGTCCAGCTCTCGCTCACCTTCGACCACCGGGTGTGCGACGGCGGCACGGCGGGCGGTTTCCTGCGCTATGTCGCCGACTGCGTGGAACAGCCGGCGGTGCTGCTGCGCACGCTGTGATCGGGCGGTCCGCCCGCGTTCCCCGAGACGGTGGGCGGACCCCATACTCAGGGGGTGAGCGAGAAGCAGCGCACCGCGTCGGGCGACCTCGGTTACGACGCCGTGGTGCTCGCCGGCGGTGCCGCGCGGCGGCTCGGCGGGGCCGACAAGCCCGGCGTACGCGTGGGCGGCCGCGCGCTGCTGGACCGGGTGCTCGCCGCCTGCGCCGACGCCCGGGCCACCGTCGTCGTCGCCGAACCCCGGCCCACGGCACGGCCCGTGGCCTGGGCGCGCGAGGACCCGCCGGGCGGGGGGCCACTTGCCGCCCTCGCGGCCGGGCTGCCGTCGGCCGGCACGGGCCGGGTGGTCGTCCTCTCCGCGGACCTACCGTTCCTCGCCGCCTCGACGGTCAAAGGTCTGCTCACCGCGTTGGAATCGGGCACCGCCGACGGCGTGTTGCTCACCGACCCGGGCGGCCGCGACCAGCCGCTCGTGGCCGCGTACCGGGCGGACCGCCTGCGCGCGACGCTCTCGGACCTCGCAGGCCGGCACGGCGGCCTCACCGGCCTGCCGCTCCGGCTCCTCACCGCCGAACTGCACCTCACCCGCGTCCTCGACCCCGTCGCGTCCTTCGACTGCGACACCTGGGACGACATCGCCACCGCCAGGTCACGTATCAGGGAGCATGGTCTCGTGCTGGACGAATGGATCTCCGCAGTCAAGGACGAACTGGGCATCGACATCGACGTCGACACCGGCGTCCTGCTCGATCTCGCCCGCGACGCGGCCCACGGGGTGGCCCGGCCCGCGGCACCGCTGACCACCTTCCTCGTCGGTTACGCCGCGGCCCGCGCCGGCGGTGGCCCCGAAGCGGTCGCCGAGGCATCGCGCAAGGCCGCCGCCCTGGCGTCGCGCTGGGCGGAGGAGGACGCCGCCAAGGACGGCGGGCCCTCCGCCGAGCCTCGCCCGGACGCCGGATGAACGCCCCCGGCGTCCATGACGGCGAGGTCGTCGACGAGCGCAACCCCGACGGCCGTGGCACCGAGGGCCGGGACATCCAGGACCCGGGCGTCGGCGACCGCAGCGTCCAGGAGGGCAAGGGCCGCACCGTCGAGGACCGGAGCGTCCTGGAGGGCAAGGGCCGCACCGTCGAGGACCGGAGCGTGGGCCGCACCGTCGACGACCGGAGCGTCCCGGAGGGCAAGGGCCGCACCGTCGAGGACCGGGACGTCGAGGAGGCACTGGCACTCGTGAAGGAGGACCGGGACAAGGTTCGTCACCGGGGCAACGCCCTTCACCGGGACAGCGCGGCTCACCGTGAGAATGCAGCTCACCGGGACGGCGCGGCTCACCGTGAGAGTGCGGACCATCGGGACGGCGCAGTTCGCCGGGAGGCCGACGCTCACCGGGACGGCGCCCTCGTCGGCGACGGCGCCGGGCTCTCCGCCGCCCCCGGCGGTTCCGGTGGCCGCACCGCACGCCCCCAGGACCGCGCCCCGGTGCAGGACACCCCCCGGCCGGCCGGCCACCGGCACGGCACGCCACAGGACCGGCATCACCAGGCCACCCCCTGGCCCGAGGCCCGCGAGATCGCCGCCAGGGCCGCCAGGACCCGCGTCCGCGGTGCCCCCGTCACGCTCCCCCTCGTCGCGTCCCTCGGCCTGACCCTGGCCGTCCCCCTCACCGCCCTCACCGACCTCCCCTCCTTCGACACCTCCGCGATGGACGGCTGGGCGGTCGCCGGGCCGGGCCCCTGGATGGTCCGGGAGGACGGCGTCCTCGCGGGCCACGCGTCCCCCGCGCGCCTCGATGACGGCGAGGCCGTCCGGATCGCCACCGGCGCCCGGGTCCCGCCGGACACCACAGCCGTACTGCGCAGCGAGCACGGCCGCACGGACGGCCGGGGCAGACTGCACGCCACCCGCGACCCCGGTCACGGCCAGGACATCCGCCCGCGTGGTCAGGAGTGTCGTAGCGGCGACCGGTTGCTGCCGCCGGGCACGCTCGTGACGCCCGCCGTGCTGGGCCTTGCCGCTGCGGCCGGGTACGACACCCTGACCGCCGTCCCGCGCCCGCGCGCCGAGGTCTTCGTCCTGGGCGACGAGCTGCTCACCGAGGGACTCCCGCACGACGGCCTGATCCGCGACGCCCTCGGCCCCATGCTGCCGTCCTGGCTGGAGGCGATGGGCGCGGAGGTCACGGGTGTGCGGAGGATCGGCGACGACGCCGACGCCCTGTACGAGGCGATCACGGCCAGCGACGCCGATCTCGTCGTCACCACCGGTGGCACCGCCTCCGGCCCGGTCGACCATGTCCAGCCGACACTGCGTCGCATCGACGCGGAACCTCTGGTCAACGGGGTCAAGGTGCGCCCGGGCCACCCGATGCTGCTGGCCCGTACCGGGGAGAACCAGCACCTCGTCGGCCTGCCCGGCAACCCCTTGGCGGCCGTCTCGGGGCTCCTGACCCTCGTCGAACCCCTGCTCCGTACGCTCGCGGCACGCCCGGCCCGGGAGCCGAACGCGCTGCCCCTGCGGGACGCCGTGCAGGGGCACCCGTTCGACACACGGCTCGTCCCCGTCACACTGCGCGCCGACCGGGCGGTGCCGCTGCACTACAACGGTCCGGCCATGCTGCGTGGCGTCGCCGCCGCGGACGGCCTCGCCGTCGTGCCGCCCGGTGGGGCACGGCCCGGTCAGGCGGCGGAAATCCTCGCCCTCCCGTGGGCCACGGCGGGCCCCGGGGTGTGTTTCACGTGAAACATCGACGACGCACCGTGATCGTCGCCCTCGGTGCTGCTCGCCATACCGTGGGACCACGCGTCAGGCGGTGACCACCGGTCGGCTCACCGTGATGACCCGGTCCCCCGCCCGCAGCTCCGTCCGCCACCCGTCGGTGTAGCCCAGCATCTTCCTGTCCCGTACGACCGCCACCACCAGGTCGGCGCATTCGCGGGGCGTTCGGCCCACCTCGGCCGACGTCACCGGCCGTTCGATCAGGTCCATCCCTCTGCCGAGGGTCATCAGATCCTCCAGCGTCCGGGCCACGGCGGGGCTGGCCGTGAACTTGCCGAGCAGTCGGCCGGCCGAACTGGAGGTGGTCACGACGGTGTCGGCACCGCTCTGCTTGAGCAGCGGCACGTTCTCGTCCTCGCGGACCGCGACGACGATCGTGGCGTGCCGGTTCAGCTGGCGTGCGGTGAGGGTGATCAGGGTGGCCGTCTCGTCGCGCTGCGGGGCGATGATCACGCGGGTGGCACGCTGGATCTCCGCCTTGAGCAGGGTCTCCGAGCGGGTGGCGTCACCGGTCACCGCCACGAGCCCGTCGTCGCCGGCCGCGTCTGCCGTCTTGCGCTGCGCGTCCACGACGACGATCCGCTCCTTGCCGATGCCCTGCCCGACCAGGGTCTCGATGGCGTGCCGGCCCTTGGTGCCGTACCCGATGACCACGACGTGGTCCCGGGTGCGGGCGCGCCAGCGATGGATGCGCACCTGCTGGCGGGTGCGCTCGGTGAGCACTTCCAGGGTCGTGCCGACGAGAATGATCAGGAACAGCACGCGCAGCGGTGTGATGACGAAGATGTTGGTGAGCCGGGCGGTCTCGCTGACCGGGGTGATGTCGCCGTACCCGGTGGTGGAGAGGGTGACGGTGGCGTAGTACGCGGCGTCGAGCAGGTCGACGGGGCCGTCGGAGTTGTCGGTGTACCCCTCGCGGTCGACGTAGACGATCAGGACCGTCAGGGCGAGCACCAGTATGGCCACGGACAGGCGCTTGAGGACCTGCTGGAGCGGCGGTACGACGTTCTGCGCCGGCATGGTGATGGAGCGGCCCGCCTCGGCGTCGGCGCGGGCCTCCTTGCGCGAGCGGCTCCAGAGGGACCGCAGCAGCGCGGACCTCGCCCCCTGCGCGGTCGGCTGCTCGTCGTCCTTCATGGCTGGCCCCCTGCGGCGTAGTCCGTCGGTCGGGTCCATCGTTTCGCACGGCACCCGGTGCGGACGCCGTGCCCCCTGTCCCGACACGCCGACCGGGGTGGGCGCTCGTCCGGACGCTCGGTAGCGTCGGACCAGACGTCTGGGAGCCGTACCCGCTCGGCTCCCCGCACATGCCCGCTGGAGGTTCTCCTTGCGCGACCACACCGTCGTCGTCGGCTTCGGAACGAAGGGCCGGGCGGCGATCCAGGCCGTCTGTGCCACGGGGCTGAAGAAGGACCGGGTCGTGGTGATCGATCCCAGCGCCAAGGCGATCGACGCGGCGACGGCCCAGGGCTACGCCGCCGTGCTCGGGGACGCGACCCGCAGTGACGTGCTGAAGCGGGCCGAGGTGCAGCGGGCGCGGCAGATCATCATCGCGACCCAGCGCGACGACACGGCCGTGCTGGTGGCGCTGACGGCCCGGCAGCTCAACCAGGGCGCGACGATCGTGGCCGCGGTGCGCGAGGAGGAGAACGCGCCGCTGCTGCGGCAGTCCGGCGCGGACGAGGTCATCACCAGCGCCGGCGCGGCCGGGCGGCTGCTCGGTCTGTCGGTGCTCAGCCCCACCGCCGGACTGGTCATGGAGGACCTGATCCGTCAGGGCAGCGGCCTGGACGTCGTCGACCGGCCGGTGACGCGTGCGGAGGTGGGCCGTAGCCCGCGCGAGACCGAGGATCTGGTGATCAGCGTCGTCCGCGGCCACCGGGTGCTGCACTACGACGACCCGGCCGTTCGGACGCTGGAACTGACCGACCGGGTGATCACCATCGCGTCGCGGGCCGCGCCCGGGACGCCGGGCGGAGACACCCCGGAAACGGCGTCGTCGCCCCGCGCGGCGCCCGAGATGCCCCGGAGTACCGCACAAGGAATCCCCCGGGCTGCCGCTCAGGAAAGGCCCCGACACCCCGCCGCATCCGACAGGCCCCGGCCTCCCGCCGCATCAGACAGGCCCCGGCCTCCCGCCGCGTCCGACAAGCCCCACGTCACCGACGAGTAGCCCCGCACCCCTTGCGGGGCCACATCCTCGTCAGGGAACTACTTGCGGTTGTACAGCCGCATCGTGATCGGCCCGAAGACCAGGAGGAACAGCCCGGCCCAGCCCAGCGACCACGCGACCTCGTCGGCGGGCCAGTCGCCGCCCATCAGCCCGCGCACCGCGGAGGCCAGGTGGGTGACCGGGCTGTTGTTGACGAAGGCCTGGAGCCAGCCCGGCATGGTCCGCGGGTCGACGAACACGTTGGACAGGAAGGTCAGCGGGAAGATCACCATCATGCTGACGCCCATCACCGACTTCTCGGTGCGCAGCATCAGCCCGAACATGGTCCAGATCCAGGAGAACGCGAACGAGAAGACCACCAGCAGCGTGATTCCGGCGAGCACACCGCCGACCCCTCCGTCCGGCCGGTAGCCGAGGATCATGCCGACGGTCAGCATCACCACGGACGCGATCGTGTAGCGCAGCGCGTCGCCGAGCAGATAGCCGACCATCGTCGCCGGCCGCCAGATCGGCAGGCTGCGAAACCGGTCGAAGACACCCTTCTCGATGTCCGTGTTGACCGAGACGCCCGTGTACATCGTGATCATCACGACGGACATCACCAGGATGCCGGGCAGCAGGAACTGGATGTACTCCTTCGGTGAACCCGCCAGCGCCCCGCCGAACAGGTACGTGTACATCAGCACCATCATGATCGGGAAGGCGGTGACGTCGAAGAGCTGCTCGGGTACGTGCTTGATCTTCAGGATCGCGCGCCAGCCGAAGGTCAGCGAGGCCGACAGGGCGCTCGGCCGGGGCGGCCGCTCCTTGGCCACGAGCAGCGCGGCGAGCGACTCCGTGCTGACGGGGGCGAGTTCCTTGGTCTCGGTGCCGGTCGCGGTGCTCATGCGGCTGCCCCGTCCTTCGCGTCGTGAGCCCGTGGCTCGTCGTGCGCCTTGGTGTCGTGTCCGGTGAGGGCGAGGAAGACCTCGTCCAGGCTCGGCTGGCCCAGTGAGAAGTTGTCGACGACGACGCCGGCGCGCGCCAGTTCGGCGAGTGCCGCGGCGGCCTGCCCGGCGGCGCCCCGGCCGCCGTCGCCGCCTACGCGCGCCGTGAGCGCCACCGGGTCCGGCTCCAGCTGCACATCGGCCCGGAGCACCTGCCGCAGCAGCCGCGAGGCCTCCGGCCGCTGGTCCGCCTCGCGCAGCCGCAGATGGACGGAGCCGGCGCCGACGGACGCCTTGAGCTCGCCCTTGGTGCCTTCGGCGATCACCTTGCCGCGGTCGATGACGGCGATCCGGGAGGCCAGTTGGTCGGCCTCGTCCAGATACTGCGTCGTCAGCAGCACGGTCGTGCCCTGGGCGACGACCGCGCGGACGATGTCCCACACCTGGTTGCGGCTGCGCGGGTCGAGACCGGTCGTCGGCTCGTCCAGGAACAGCAGGTCGGGCGTGTTCAGGATGGACGCGGCGATGTCGATGCGGCGCCGCATGCCGCCGGAGTAGTTCTTGACCTGCTTCGCGGCCGCGTCGGAGAGCCCGAAGGCTTCCAGCAGCTGGGCGGCGCGCTCCCGCGCGGCCTTCTTGTGGTGGCCGAGGAGGCGGCCGAGCAGCACGAGGTTCTCGGTGCCGGTCAGGTCCTCGTCGACGGACGCGTACTGCCCGGTCAGGCTGACCCGGCCGCGTACCTCGTCCGCCTCCCGGACGACGTCGTGACCGAAGACATGGGCCTCGCCGCCGTCCGGCCGGAGCAGGGTGGCGAGCATCTTCACGGTGGTGGTCTTCCCGGCGCCGTTCGGGCCGAGGACGCCGTACACCGTGCCGGTGGGCACGGCCAGGTCGACGCCGTCCACGGCCCTCGTCTCGCCGAACGTCTTGACCAGGCCCGCTGTCTCGATGGCCAGACCGGGCGTCTGCTGGCTCATGGTGTGTTGTCCTTCCCCGTACTTGGGTAACGCATGAGGAGACCTTTACCGTCGCGCAAACTCATCGGCCGCGCACAGGGATTTCTCAGCGGACCGGACCAATGACGGAGCGGCCTCGGTCCGAGGACGGAGGAGTAGCGTCCCTTTCATGCATGCGATCACGATTCCCGAACCTGGTGGGCCCGAGGCGCTGGTGTGGGACGAGGTCCCGGATCCGGTCGCCCGGAAGGGCGAGGTGCTGGTCGAGGTGGTGGCCAGTGCCGTCAACCGGGCCGACGTCCTGCAACGTCAGGGCAACTACGCCCCGCCCGCCGGCGCGTCCCCCTATCCCGGCCTGGAGTGCTCCGGCCGGATCACCGCGCTCGGCTCCGGGGTCTCCGGCTGGGCCGTCGGTGACGAGGTGTGCGCGCTGCTCTCCGGCGGCGGCTACGCCGAGAAGGTCGCCGTTCCCGCCGGTCAGCTGCTGCCCGTGCCCCGCGGCCTCGACGTCCGGCAGGCCGCGGCGCTGCCCGAGGTGACCTGCACGGTCTGGTCGAACGTCTTCATGGTGTCCCACCTGCGCCCCGGCGAGACCGTGCTGGTGCACGGCGGTTCCAGCGGCATCGGCACCATGGCGATCCAGCTCGCCAAGGCCGCCGGCGTCAAGGTCGCCGTCACCGCGGGCACCAAGGAGAAGCTCGACCGCTGCGCCGAGCTGGGCGCCGACATCCTGATCAACTACCGCGAGCAGGACTTCGTCGAGGAGATCCGGCAGGCCACGGCCGGTGAGGGCGCCGACGTCATCCTCGACAACATGGGCGCCAAGTACCTCGACCGCAACGTCCAGGCCCTCGCCGTCAACGGCCGGCTGGCGATCATCGGGATGCAGGGCGGCGTCAAGGCCGAGCTGAACATCGCGGCCCTGCTCGCCAAGCGCGCCGCGATCAGCGCGACCTCGCTGCGCGCCCGCCCGCTCGGCGAGAAGGCGGCCATCGTCGCGGCCGTCCGTGAGCATGTCTGGCCGCTGATCGAGTCCGGCCGGGTCAGCCCGGTCGTCGACCGTGAACTGCCGATGCGGGACGCCCCCGCCGCCCACCGTCTGCTGGAGGAGAGCGGCCACATCGGCAAGGTCCTGCTGGTCACGGCGTAGCGGGGAGCCTAGGCCGGCCCTCGCGGCTCGCGGCGTGGCGGGGTCCCGGAGCGCCGCCCTCGCCGCTCACCCCTGTGCGTGGCGCACCCGCAGGGCCACGAAGGCGAGGCCCAGGCCGAGGCCGATCAGGACCAGGCCGCTGCCCAGCGGCAGGATCCGCGGCGCCGGTCCGCTCGGATCGGCGTCCGGCACGGCCTGCACGTCCTCGTCCACCGCCCCGGGACCGGACGTCGACGGCGACGGGGACACGTCGTCGGCGGCGCCGGTCCCGCTCGGGCGCGGGGTCCGCGTCTCGGGCTCCTCCGGCCGCCCGGGGCGCAGCCGCCCCTCCCCGGCCCTGCTCCCGGCCCAGCTGGGTTCCACGGAGCCGGAAGGGGAGCCGGAGGGGGAAGGGGGAGCGGAGCCGGAGGGGGAGGCCGACGATTCCGTCCCGGCGTACGACGGACCGGCCGTCCCGTACGAGGCCATGGGCCCGCAGGCGAGTACGACCGTGCTCAGCGCGCCCCCCAGCACCACCGCCCCGGCCGCCCGCCGCGCGCCCCGCCTGCGAGTCATGTCGGTGACCCCCTCCCGGGAACAGGTCGCCACCAGCGACGGGACAATGCTTGCATCACGTGACGATCACGGCATTCCGGGCGTCGATGTGGGGTCCTGGACAAGAGGCGTCATCGGTGGATCACCGTGCGCGGGGGGTGCCTCGGTGATGGGGTGGACGTGTGCGAGAGAATGACGGCATGGAGATGCCGAGCAACGAACGGTCGTCGGAGAACGCCCAGAAGATCGTGGTCGTGGGCCAGGACGGCATGGCACTCGGCGGGGGCGGGGACGACGACTCCCATGAGACTCCGTTGACCGAGCAGGTCGAGCAGCCGGCCAAGGTGATGCGGATCGGCAGCATGATCAAGCAGCTTCTGGAGGAAGTGCGCGTGGCTCCTCTCGACGAGGCCAGCCGGGTCCGGCTCAAGGAGATCCACGCGAGCTCCGTGAAGGAGCTGGAGGACGGTCTGGCACCGGAGCTGGTCGAGGAACTGGAGCGGCTCTCCCTGCCCTTCACCGACGATGTGACGCCCAGCGACTCCGAACTGCGGATCGCGCAGGCCCAGTTGGTCGGCTGGCTGGAGGGCCTCTTCCACGGCATCCAGACCACGCTGTTCGCCCAGCAGATGGCGGCACGGGCCCAGTTGGAGCAGATGCGCCGCGCCCTGCCGCCCGGCCTCGGCCAGGAAGGCGACGACCCCCGTACGGTCGGCCGCTCGGGCGGCCCGTACCTGTAAAGCCGTCCCGTACCTGTAAAGCCGTCCCGTACCTGTAAAGACGTAAGGACACCGCAAAAAGGGCCCGGCATCCGCCGGGCCCTTCCTCTTTCCGCCGCTCAGGAGGGCGGATACCCCGTCGAGACCTCGAGCAGGATCTCCGGCATGTCCTCCGGGTCCACGTCCGTCCCCGCGGACGGGAACTGGTTCATGACCGCGTCCTTGCCGTAGGTGTTCTCGTCGACCTCTTTGGTCTTCAGCTGCCAGCCCGCGGCCTGGAGGCATTCCCTGACCGAGGTGAGGTTCTTGAACTGGAAGTTCGGAATCCGGATTTTCTCGGGGTCGTTGTACGACTCCTCCGGTTCCGAGCACTCCTCCTTCTCGATCGTTCTCGTCAGGTCCGGCTCCCGGTAGCCCGGGACCTCGGTCGACGAGGTGGAGGTGGAGGTGGAGGTGGAGGTGGAGGTGCTGGTCCCGCCGTTTCCGCCGCCACCCTTGTCGTCGCTGTCGCCGCCGTTCAGAGCGAGGGCCGTGATCAGGCCGCCGACCGCGAGCACGGCGACCGCGATCGAGCCGATGATCACCGGCTTGTTGCTCCCGCCACCACTCGCGGGCGCCTGCGACTGCGGCGTGATGTTGTACGGCGGGGGCGTGCTCGGCGTCGGCTGGGGCCCGTACGCGGCGTGCGGCGTCGCGTAACCGCCCTGCTGCGGGTAGCCGTACGCGGGCGAGGGCGCCGGGGTGGGCGCCGGCGTGCCGTACGGGTTCGGCGTCGGGTGCGGCTGGTAGGGCGTCTGCACGCCGCCGTGCGGCGGCGCCGGGGTCGCCTGGCCGATCGGCGGGAACACGGCGGAGCCGACGCCACCGCCGCTCTGCGTCGGTGCGCCCGGCACGATGCTCGGCGGGGCCGCCTGGAAGGACGCCGCCACCCGCAGGCACTCGTCACGCATGGACTCGGCCGTGGGGAAGCGCTCGTTGGGGTTCTTCCTCAGCGCACGGGTGATCAGCGCGTCGACGGCGGGCGGCAGCGCCCGGTTGATCGAGGACGCGGCCGGCGGTTCCTCCTGCACATGCGCGTACGCGATGGCCAGCGGCGAGTCCGCGTCGAACGGCAGCCGCCCGGTGACCAGTTGGAACAGCATGATGCCGACCGAGTACAGGTCGGAGCGGGCGTCGACGCCGCGGCCGAGCGCCTGTTCCGGCGAGAGGTACTGCGGGGTGCCGACGACCATGCCGGTCTGCGTCATGGACGTGACGCCGGACTGCATGGCGCGGGCGATGCCGAAGTCCATGACCTTGACCACGCCGCGCTTGGTCACCATCACGTTGCCCGGCTTGATGTCCCGGTGGACCAGGCCCATCTCGTGGCTGATCTCCAGGGCCGCGAGTACGTCCGCGGTGATCTTCAGCGCCTTGTCGGCGGGCATCGCCCCGGCCTGCCGCACGTCCTCGTCGAGCACGGAGCCGAGCGGGCGGCCCTCGACGTACTCCATGACGATGTAAGGCGTCGTCAGACCGTCGAGGTTGTCCTCGCCCGTGTCGAAGACCGAGACGATGTTGGTGTGCGTGAGCTTCGCCACGGCCTGGGCCTCGCGGCGGAAGCGCTCGCGGAACGCCTGTTCGCGACCCAGCTCCGTGTGCAGGGTCTTGATCGCGACCTGGCGGTCGAGCACGGAGTCGTAGGCGAGGTGCACCGAAGCCATGCCGCCCTCGCCGAGCAGGTCACGCAGCTGATACCGGCCACCGGCGAGTGCCCGCCCCGTGTACCGGCCCTGTGCCCCGTCCTGGCTCATGTTCCGTATCCCCCGTGGGCCTTGAGGCGCCGTTGATCGAAAGTGCTGCTTCCGGCCAAGTCTGCCCCAGGGCACTGACACGTCAAGCTCGGTGCCCGTTCCGTGACCGTACGCGAAAGAAGCGTCGCGGAAGCGTTACAGCTGCCGTACGGGCGGTACACAGGATTTGCACGACGCGACGGCACGAGGGTTTCATGACCGGTTCGACGGCCCGTCCGTCCCGGTCCGGCCCCCTGGCCGTCTCGATCCATCTCGGACCGGGGGCTTGCGCGAAGGCTGTAGCGTGGCCGACGGAGACCGTAACAACACCGCGCGCACCGCGGGCAGAAACGACGGCGAGGACTGATGGCACAGCAGCAGCGCGCTCAGGGCCCGTCCGACCCCGAGGCGACTGGCGGCGGAATGTCAGATGCGCCGGAGATGTGGGGTAACGGCGGACTTGTCGGGGACGGCCGGTACCGGCTGACCGGCAGACTCGGCCGGGGCGGCATGGCCGAGGTCTTCGCGGCCGAGGACGTGCGCCTCGGGCGCACCGTGGCGGTCAAGCTGCTGCGCGCGGACCTCGCCGAGGATCCGGTGTCCAAGGCCCGCTTCACGCGCGAGGCGCAGTCGGTGGCCGGCCTCAACCACCACGCCATCGTCGCCGTCTACGACTCCGGCGAGGACTTCGTGGGCGGCCAGTCGGTGCCGTACATCGTGATGGAGCTGGTCGAGGGCCGCACCATCCGCGACCTGCTGCACAACGCCGAGGCGCCCGGCCCGGAGCAGGCCCTGATCATCGTCTCCGGTGTCCTGGAGGCGCTCGCCTACTCGCACCAGCACGGCATCGTGCACCGCGACATCAAGCCGGCGAACGTGATCATCACGGACAACGGCGCGGTGAAGGTCATGGACTTCGGCATCGCCCGCGCCCTGCACGGGGCGTCGACGACGATGACGCAGACCGGCATGGTCATGGGCACCCCGCAGTACCTCTCCCCGGAGCAGGCGCTCGGCAAGGCCGTCGACCACCGTTCCGACCTGTACGCGACGGGCTGCCTGCTGTACGAACTCCTCGGGCTGCGACCGCCGTTCATCGGTGAGACGCCCCTGTCGGTGGTCTACCAGCACGTCCAGGACATCCCCACCCCGCCGTCCGAGATCCATGAGGGTTCCCCGCCGGAGCTGGACGGCCTCGTCATGCGCGCGCTCGCCAAGGAGCCGGACGACCGTTTCCAGACCGCCGAGGAGATGCGCGGGCTGGTCCAGTACGGCCTGCAGATGCTGTACGACCAGGGCCCCCACACCGGCACCTGGAACACCGGCCCCGTCACCGCGCACGACGCGGGCAGGACCTCGGCGATGGGCATGGCGGGCACGGCCGTGCTGTCGCACCCGGGTGAGGGCACCGCGCAGATCCCGCGGCCGATGATCCCGGGCCAGGGCGGCCGCGACGACGGCGGTTTCGAGGGGCACGGCAACCAGGGCAGCGGTCGCGGCAAGCTGTGGATCCTGGCCGTGCTCGCGGTGATCGCGATCTCCGCGGGTGTCGCGCTGGCGCTGAACAACGGCGGCGGCGAGGGCGGCACCGGCACGAAGCCGACGCAGACCAGTTCGGAGAGCACCGACAAGGAGACGTCGAGCGAGAAGCCGAGCGAGGAGGCGACCGACGAGTCCACGGACACCTCCACCGAGAACGAGGGCGGTAACTCGGGCTCGGGCTGGGGCGACGACACACCCTCCTCCACGCCGTCGTACACCCCGACGGACGAGCCGACCGACGAGCCGACGGACCCCGAGCCGACGGACCCGGAGCCCACGGTCACGGAGCCGACGGACCCGGAGCCCTCGGACCCGGAGCCCTCGGACCCGGGTGAGCCGTCGGACCCGGGGGAGCCGACGGGCGGCACGCTCGAGGGGCTCACTCAGGGCACCACCGGCTGACCCGCACACCTCGGTTCCGCCGGCGAGCCACCTCCGTACCCGTCGGCCCCGCCGACGAGCCACCCCCCGCGCGCGTGCGGGCCCCCCCCGGCGCCCCGCGCGCGGGCGCCGCGCGCGGGGGGGGGGGGGGGGGGGGGGGGGGGGGGGGGGGGGGGCGGGGTCTTGGTCGGAGGCGGGGTCGTGGGCGTGTCGCCGTAACCGCCCTCGTCGCCGTAGC